>JAWLFY010000021.1:30442-45206 GCA_041685355.1 Pirellulaceae bacterium
AACGGGGATTTCGGCTGAACGGGGATTTCGGCTGAACGGGGATTTCGGCTAAACGGGACTCCGATTCAGACCGGTCGCACGACGACCCGGCTCCCCTGCTTTCCGATCACCCGAACCTCGCGGCCCGATTCGACAAACTCCCCCTCGGTGACGACGTCGACCATGTAATCGTCGACCTCGATCTTGCCACCGGGCCGAAGCGGCGAGACGGTGCTCCCGGTCTGACCGACCTCCACACGCTGCCACCCGGGCATCATCGCCGGATCGATGTCCGAGCCGACCGCCAATCCGCCGGTGGCGAGCTGGGGCTTGAGCGTCAACCGGCTCAGCCCCGGGATGTCACCCAAATAATGCGATAACGCGACCAACGCGATGAAAAACCCCGCGAACGCCGCGGCCACCGTGAACACGTCGAACCCGAGATCGGTCCAACTCTCGCTCCCCTCGGGCAACACCACCCGCCGCGACGCCATCACCAGCGAACCGAACGTCAACGCGATCCCGCTGATCCCAGGGATGCCGAACCCCGGAAACGCGAACAGCTCGGTCGCGATGAACATCAACCCGAGCACGAACAGTGTGACCTCCAACCAGCCCGCGGTGCCTCCCAGAAAACGGCTCCAGAAAAACAGCCCGAAGCAAAGCATCGATGTCAGGCCGCCGAGGCTGATCCCCGGAGCGCTCAACTCGATCACGAGCGCCACCATCCCGATCAGCAACAACAGGAACGTCGCCACGCCCGAGTTGAGAACCAGCACCAACGTGTCGACCCAAGTCCGTTCGATCACCGGAATCGGTGTGCTCACCCCGAGCGCGTCGCCGAGCCGGTCACGCGACTCAATCGTCTCGTCGGCGATCCCTAATTCGACGGCGCGGGCGCCGTTGGCAATGAAAAACATCTCCTCGCCCGCCTCGCGGATCGGCTTCCCCCGCTCCCACCGGTCGACGTCTTCCATTGACTCCCATTCCTTGTCGGAAAAGTACGCGGTCTCGCCGTCCGATTTCCGGGTCGCCCGAAACACGACCATGTCCTTGTCGACCATCTTCTCGGCCAGCGCCACCGTGCGGCCCGTCGCCCGCGCGGTGTCGCGGGCCTTCTGAGCGAGCACGCTGCGGCTCTTCGCCTCGGTATAGCGGAACATCCCGTCACGCCCCATCACGATCTCGCCGGCGTCGCCGATCCGGGCGTCCGGGAGCATCACGATTCGGTCCGCGGCCAGCGCCAACAACGCCGCCCCGCTGATCGCGTCCTTCTCGATGAACGCGACCGTCTCGACTTCGGTCGCGTCGAGAAGCATGTCCATCAACTCGAACGTCACCGACGTGAACCCGCCGGGGCTGTGAATGTCGATCACGATCACGTCGACACCGGAATCGACCGCGTCGGCGAACTTCCGCTTCAGCAGCGCCCCGCTGAGCGGATTGATGTCCTCCCGCAGCGGAAGGATCACGGCCGACCGCGTCGCCCCCTCGAGACCCGCTTCACCGGCCGCCTCATCCCCCGATACCTCATCCCCCGTTACCTCATCCCCCGATACCTCATCCCCCGATACCTCATCCCCCAGCGCCGGATGCCCCTCGGCCCGGAACGCCGTGGCGCCGATCAGGACAAGCGTGAGTCCAAGCAGTAGACGGGATAGCGTTCGTTTCATTCGGGTTCGCCTCGATCGCAGGGGGGACGGGCCGCGACGAACGTGTTTCGAAACACGTCCGAACGCCCGAATTCTATCAACCCCAAGAAGTTGGCACGATTCGCCGCATTCGGGGACGCACGTTCCGCGTACAATCGTAAGCAACTTTCGGGAAGTATCCGGCGCACCCTGTCGTCACCCTCACCCCCTCCCAAGCGGCACGGCGCGAGCCGTCCGGTCCCACGGCTGCTCCCTCCCAAGCGGCACGGTGCGAGCCGTCCGGTCCCATGGTTCGGCGGAGGAGGCGGTCGCCAGCGATTTCCCGACCCTCGCTCAACGCGCCAGAAAGTGCTGGAGCCCCTCCAGAACCCCGCTCGTCGCCGACCGCTCGGCGAGGTACAGACGGCCGCTCCAACCGGCGTCTTCGTGTCCCTTCCGGGCCCCCTCGACCACGTCCGTGGCCGCGTTCCCGACGACGATGCTGGGGTAACCGGCGGTGAGCGCCGCCAGGTCATTCCCCGAGTCCCCCGCGAAAATGACTCGGTCCCGATCGTGACCGACATGGGAAACGAGCCAGTCGAGCGCGTAAGCCTTCGACACGCCGACCGGAAGCAGATCGATCAGGCCGTCGTCGGTGAACGGGTCGACGCTGTCAATCACCCGGTACGGCGCCTCCACCCCCGCGACACGCCGTTCCACCTCGCCCACAACCCGCGCTAACTCGTCACGATCACAGTAATAACTCAGCTTGAACCGCCCCTGCTTCTCCGCCTCTTGCTTGCGAAGTCCGCTTACCTCCGCCAGTAACTCGTGCAACCGTTCGACGTCCCACGCGTCAACGATCTCCGCCAAGTGCTCGACGTAGGCCGACGACGGGCGGAGCCCCCCGAGCGGAGACGATTCGTCCCCGTCGGCTCGGTCGAGTCCGACCGCTCGGTCGCTCGCTCCCGATCGATCAACCCCATCGCCTCGATAAATCGAGGTGCCGACGTCGCAAATCAGCCACGCCGGATGCGGCAGCCCGTGACGCCGCATCGCGTCTTCGACCAGTTCCAAATGCCGCCCCGTGACGAACGCGAGCGTCATCCCGGCCTGCACCAACTCGTCAACGATCTGCGCCAAATCGGCCCGGTTCCGGGCGTCGTCGTCGAGCGGGATCAGGGTGCCGTCCAAATCGGTCGCGAGCATCACCGGTCGGGGTGGAGGGGCGGTTCGGTTCACGTGGGTTATTTCCGAAAGGTTGTCGACGCGTCGGGGCGAGTTGTCGACGCGACGGGGCGAGAAAGGTCGGCACGACGAGGAGCGATCGGGGGGGACTCTCAGACACGGCTCAGCCACAGGATCTGGTACGGTTCGAGCACGATCGGGTCGCTCGTCCCGAACGTCGTCCCGGTGATCGCGTCTTCGAAGAACCGCCCCAACCCCGCGGTGCGAAGATGGTTCCCGCTGATCGACTGAGGCTGTTCGGTGAAGTTCGCGACGACGATCATCCGGTGGCTGTCGTGAAAGCGGACGAAACAGAGTAGGTGCGGGTTGCCGGTCGTGACCAACTCCATCTTCTGGCCCGCCAACGCCGGATGCGACTTGCGGGCGGCGATCAACCGCTGCAGCGAACGGAAAATCCGCCGCCGGATCGACCCGATCCCCGATTCCGTCAGCTCTTCGAGCGCGGTCAGGTACTCCCACTGCATCCTCGGCCGGTGAACCCACCGCGTGTCCCCCGCCTTGGCCGGGTCTTTGACGAAGTCGTAATCGTTGAGCATCCCCCACTCTTCACCGAGATAAAGCAACGGGATCCCGCCGATGCTCAGCGTGATCCCCTGCAACAACAGCATCCGGCGGATCGCCAAGTCCTTCTGCTCCTCGTCGTCCTTCTCGATCGCCAACTCCAATCCCGCCAACGAGGCCAACGTCCCGGCGATCCGCATGTCACCGGTGTCGACGTTCTCCTGGAACGGGACGCCCCGCGCGAACGACCCCTCGAACTGGCCGGAGTAAAATCGGTTCAGGAATTGGCGGTGGTCGTACGCGTTGATCCCCAGCGAAGCGGCGTCGGCGTCGTCGAACGTCCACCCGATGTCGTCGTGGCACCGCAGATAATTGACCCACGCCGTGTTCTTTGGCAACCGGTGCCGGTGACTCAACGAACGCGTCAGCAACTTCGTCTGACGCGTTGCCAACGATTCCCACAACAACGCCATCAACGTCGGGTTGTACGAAATCTGGCACTCGTGTTCGCCGATGTACTTGACCACCTCGTCGGGATGCACGATCGCCTCCGACTTGAAGATCAACGCCGGGGTCGCGATCCGCGCCAGCAAGTTGAACGCCTGGATCAACTTGTGGGCCTCCGGCAAATTCTCACAACTGGTCCCCATCCGCTTCCACACGAACGCGACCGCGTCGAGACGCAAAATGTCGACGCCCGTATCGGCGATAAAAAACATCTCCTCGAGCATCGCGCGGAACACGGCCGGGTTGCCGTAATTCAAGTCCCACTGGAAGCTGTTGAACGTCGTCCACACCCATTGCCGCATCCCGTCGTGCCACGTGAAGTTCCCGCGGCGAACGGTCGGGAAGATCTCGCGGAGCGTCCGCTCGTACCGGTCGGGCTGCTCGCGGTCCGGGAAAATGTAATAGTACTGCTGGTACTCGAGGTCCCCCGCCTGCGCCCGTTGAGCCCATTCGTGGTCGTCGGACGTGTGGTTGAACACGAAATCGAGCACCAAGCTGATCCCCGCCTCCCGCAACTCGTCGGCCAATCGCTTCAAATCCTCGATCGTCCCCAATCGCGGGTCGACGCTCCGGTAATTGCTGATCGCGTAACCGCCGTCGTTGTCCCCGGGGCGGACCGCGAACAACGGCATCAGGTGCAGATACGTGAGCCCGAGCTCCTTGAAGTAGTCGATCGATTCCCGCAACCGACCCAAGTTCTCGCTGAACAGGTCGACGTACAACGCCCCGCCGACAACCTTCTCCGACGAGAACCAGTCCGGCTCGTTGACGCGGTGCCGGTCGACCTTGCGAAGCGACTCGCTCCGTTCGGCCCACGCCCGCGCCGCGGTCAACAAGATCTGCTCGAGATGATAGAAAAAGTCGTACCGCGACCCGTACAATTCGTAAAGCAACGAGAACAGCTGCGGCCAATGCTCGTGGAGCCGCACCTCGAACTCGTGTCGCAACTTTGCAGCCACACCCGCCGCTTCCCAATACCCGGCGAGCCGAGGGGTCAAGCGACGTAGCGACAGATCGGCCTCGAAACGGAGTCCGCCCGGTGCCTGAGGGGCACCGTTGGGCGCCGCTCCGTTATGTATCGATCCGATCATTGGGGATGACGATATTGCCTAAAAACTGGTAGTACTCGATGCCTTCTAAGATGCCCCGGGCGTGCGCGCCCTGAGCGAAATAAATACGGGGACGATTCCGCAACCGCTCTAACTCGCGGCTGTGATTCCCCACGACGACACCCAAGGTCCGGCCGAGCAACATCCCGGCGTCGTTCCCCGAGTCGCCGGCGACCAAAACGTTGTCAGGGGAAAAACCCCACTTCCACAACAGGTGCCGCATCGAGAGGTCGCTCCCCCCCCGGACAGGGATGACATCGAGGTACATCCCAAGCGACACGACAACCTTAGCACGCACGCCAGCTGCCCGAAGGATCTTCTTGAGCTCGACCGAATTGGGCGCCTCTTTCGCGTCGTACTCATAGCTGATCTTGAACTCGGACTGATGCTCCTCCGCCTGCGGGTACAACCCGGCGATCGGGTCGAGCACCTTGCGGATCTCCTTCGGCTTCCACGCGTAGTCGATCTGTTTCCGCCAACTCCGGTCGGGAGTCAGGTTCTCGCCATAATGCAGCTTCGTTCCCGAGTCGGTATCGATCAAGTCGGGCTTCGGCAAGTGCAGCTCTTCGATCAACGCCAACGCGCTGTCGAGCCGTCGACCGGTCGCGATCCCGAACCCGATGAACTTGTTCTCGCGAATCATCTCGCTGAACTCGGCGAGCGCCTCGTCGTCGCCGGTTAGGGTGTTGTCCAAGTCGGTAATGATCAACCGGTCGAACTCCGGCAATCGGCGTTCGCGGGGCGGGCTCAAAAGCACCGGCGCGGCGGAATGCTCGAGGATGTCGTTCAAATCACGCAGGTAACGCTGGGCGTGATTCCGCCACGAATAGTGCTTCCGGGTCCCCTCGATCCCGGCCTTCGACCATCGCTCCCACTCGTCGGGCTCGGTCAACATCCGCAGCAACGACTTTTCGATCGCGTCCCCGTCATGGGGATCGATCAACAGCCCGTTGTCACAGTTGGCGATGATGTCGCGAGGGCCGCCGTCGTCGGTGGCGACGATCGGCAACCCCGTCGCCCCAGCCTCCAAAAGCGTCAACCCGAACGGCTCGGTCAACGCCGGGTTGATGAACACCCCACGCCCCCGCGTCGCCATCCGATAGAGGTCCGGGATGTCGCCCGGGACGTGCCGCTTCGGATACGCGACTCGGCCGTACAGGTCGTACTTGTCGATCAGCCGAAGAATGTGATTGATGACGTGACGCTGCGACTTGGGCAAATCGCGCAAGTCGTCCCGCGCCCCCATCACAAGTACCAGGTTCGCGATCTCCCGCAGTTCCTCGCTCTCGCCGTATACGTGCACGAGCTTCTCGAGGTTCTTTCGCTCGTCGGGACGAGCCACCGTCAAAATCATCGGCTTCGAAGGGTCGTTCAAAAACCGCTTGAGCTCACCGGCGATCGGTGGCTCGACCCATTCGTCCGCCGGCGGCGAAAACAGCCCCAGATCGACCCCGGGCGGGATCACCTCCATCCGCGCCGGGACGTAGTGGTCGTACATCGCGTACTGCTGTTCGACCTCCTGGCTCGTGCTGGTGACGACCATCGCGGCCGTCTCGAGCGCGATCTCCTCCGCCTCGGTGCGGAGACCGAACTTGAATTTCCGCTCGAGCGTTTCCGCACTCGATTTGCTCCCCGATAACCGCTCCCGCTTGACCCGCCCCAGCGAGTGCCCCGTGAAGATGAAAGGGACATGCAATAACCTCGCCAATTGCGCCCCGGCGAGCCCCGCGTCGGCGTAGTGGCCGTGGATGATGTCGGGGATCCCGGTGCGACGGAAATGCGTCAGCGACTGGTCGACGAACATCTCGATGAACGGCCACAGCGACTCCTTGGCCAAGTACCGCTTGGGGCCGAACGGGATCCGCACGATCTTCGCGTTCTCCGAAATCGGCTCCTCCAGCTGCGCGTAGTCCTCACTCACCTTCGGATCGATCACCTGACGCGTCAACAACTCGACCTCGCGGACCTGCGGCTGCGTCGCGAGCTCCCGGGCAAGTTCGAGGACGTATTTCACTTGCCCCCCGGTATCGGAATCGCGGCCGAGCTCGGGATCGTCCGCGCGGATCAACCCGTGCAAGCTGATCAACGTGATCTTCAACGAATCGCGGTGGGCAAGCAGCCCCGTCTCGGCACGCGGCTCGTCCGATTCGCCCCCGTCGCTGCCGCGACCGTCTCGCTTAAAGGAAATCTCGTCGTCTGTTTCAGCTCCGGCTCGGTTCATCTCTCCATTCCTTCTTGGTACAGGCTGCGATCTTCGCTCGTCGCCCCGTTGATCGAACAGACGCGGGCCGCGAATCCGACCCCGCGGGATAGCAAACGCGCGAGCGGTTCACCACGCAACAGCCCCGCGATCACCGTCGCCGCGAACGCGTCGCCGGCGCCGACCGTATCCCGAAGGGGCTGCGGTCGCGGGGCCTTGGCGAAATGCCGCTCGTCGCCCGCGATCGCATAAGCCCCCCGCGAACCGGCCGTGATGAAGAACACCTCCCCCCCGTGACGCTCGCGAAACACGTCCACCGCCGCGGCGATCTCCGACTCGCTCCCACAAGGCTTCCCCGAAAGACTCGCCAACTCCTCGTCGTTGAGCTTGACGTATCGGGCCCCGCCGACCAAAAGCCCCATGATCGATTCGTCGAACCAAGGCTCACGAATGTTGATGTCGACGAATCGCTGAGCCCCGAACCGCGATACCCACGCCTCGAGCACCGAACGCGACTCCGGACGCCGCCACGCGAGCGTCCCCAAATACAATAACGGCGACTCGCTCTCAGCCGGCAAAAACGACAACCCCGAGAACGCGTCCGGGGGCGGCAAAAAGTCGAACGCGACCGGATACACGATCTCGTAACTCGGCTGACCGTCCGCCAACTCGACCTTGACCACCCCCGTCGACTGATCGGGAACGTTCGTCAATCCGACCGTCGCGAGCCCCCATCGGCCCACCGCGTCTCGGATCCGCGCCCCCCGCTCGTCCTCACCCAACGCCGAAACGAATCGCGGCTCTAACCCGAACCCCCCGAGATTCCAGGCGACATTCAACGGCGCCCCGCCAACGACCCGGCGGCCGTCCGAAAACTCATCGACAAGAGCCTCCCCCACGATCACAGGTGGCGAAAGGGGCAAGCCACGCCCCCCGACTGGCTGTGCGTCCGGTTCTCCTTCATGGGCACCGCCGGACTCGGGTTGGGTTGGTCGTTCCACGGTCTTGTCGAGATTCTCCTCGCGTCACGATACTGTCCGCCGACGCCTCCGGCGACGACACGATGCCCCACGCCCGACCGAACAAAGCGCCACCCCGCGGCAGGAAGCTCGGTAAGACGATCATAACCGAACTGCAGCATACCACATGCCAACATCCGATCGACCGCACGGCCCGGCCGACGGGCCCAACGGACCCTCCAAGTGCCCAACGGACCCTCCAAGCCCCGACCGATTCGAGGTGTCGTCAACCGGTGGGCATCCGGGTCGCCTCGTTCGGTACGCGGGTTGCTTCCCCGTCGCGACGCCGGAGGAGATCCCGCTTCCCCAGGAGCTTCTTCCGGTCGGGGTCCCGGCGTTCGAGGTGTCGCCGGGGCCCCATTTTTCCCGTCCGCGTCCCGGTTTTCCGACGATTTCGCGAGAACTTTCCGGCGATTTCGTGAGACGCGGCCGCGCCCCCCCCGGACGTCGCCCGTCGAAGCAGCACGACACCGGCGAATCGTTTCGCGTCACGCATTTCGCGACACCCGCGCAAGCGTCACGCATTTCGCGACACCCGCGCAAGCGCATTTTGCGACACCCGCCCATGCGGCCCGACGCCTCACGCTTCGCCCCGAAATCTAAGTGCCGAACCTCGGTATCTAAGTGCCGAACCTCGGTGAGCTTCCGATCCCGGCGCCAGCGTCACCCTCATCCCGGGAGCGTGTCGAAGAGGGCGTCGTCCCCCTCCCCGTACGGCCGTTGCGACCCCGGTTCGGTCGCTTTCGATCTCTCCCCGTCGAGCAACCGGCCGAGCGGGACCTCTGCCTGAACCGTCGTCCCCAACGACCGCCCCCTCTCGCCCAGTGGCCGCGACACGACAACGGTGATGTTGTCCGCCCCGCCGGCGTCGTTCGCCATTCGCACCAACCGACCGCACGTCGTTTCCAAGTCCTCCTGTTCCCCCACGACCCGGGCGAGTGTCTCCCCGTCGACGTAGCGATGTAGCCCGTCGCTGCACAGCACGATCACGTCGCCGGGCCGTAAATCGGCGCGGCGGACCTCGGCCAATAGCGTCCCCTCGCCGCCCCCCCCAAGCACGTTCCACAAAACGTGGCTCCAGCGGCTCGTCGCCTCATCCTCCGCGGTCATCCCGCCGCTCTCGACCAACTTGTGGGCAAGCGTATGGTCCGTCGTTAACTGCTCCGCGACCCCGTCACGGACGAGATAACAGCGGCTGTCCCCGGCGTGCACCACGTACAATCGCGGCCACACCACATGGGCCATCGTTAACGTCGTCCCCATCCCGCCCAATCGGCTGTCACGGACCGCCTCGCTCAAGATCCGGGTGTGGGCGTCCTGGAGTAAATCCTTCAAGTCGTCGACGAAGTCATCCTCGCAGTCATGGTCGACTTGAAAAAACCAGTGCACGTTGTTGAGCAACCGGCCGATCAACTGGTCGATCGCCAAACTGCTCGCCCGCTCCCCCGCCGCGTGGCCCCCCATCCCGTCGGCCACCACCAACAACTGCCCCTGCACACCCCCGAACAGCCGAGACTTCTGGTCGAGCGGCAGACTCGTGGTGGTAACCAGCATCGACTTGTTCAGCTGGGCAATCAGGAATTGGTCCTGGTTCGTCTCCCGTTTGCGGCCGATGTCGGTCATCCCGAACGCCACACGCGGGTCGATCGGCCCCTGCCGCCCACCCCCCGTGGTCTCGCCCGCCACATTCCGACGCTCTTCCATCCGTTTCACCATCGGTTCTCGTACCCACCACCCCGTCAACGGCCGAATCCGCTTCGAAACGCCCGGAAATCATAGAGGTTGATGACACCGTTCCCGTCGTCGTCCAAATCGTGCCGATACCATGTGTCCCCGGTCGAACTGCCGAACGCCGCCCGAAACGAGCGGAAATCGTAAAGGTTCACGGTCCCGTTCCCGTCGGCATCGCCGTACTTGCGATAAAAACCGTCGGCGTCACGTTCGCCGAACACAAAGTCGCCCCCGGCTGCCCCATCACCGTCCCCGTCGAGAGCCCCCCCAACGCCCACGACCGCGGCGGCGTCGATCGCCAATTCGTACCACCCGTTTCGCAGCGACCCGAGCGGATTGGTCCACTCCGTCTCCGGGACGAATGTCAACGTCACGGTCGTCCGCCCGCCACTCACGATCACCTCGGCCTCCGTCGACACCGTCGCCAAAGCGTCGTCCCGGACGCCGACGCGAAACGGCTCGGCCCCCTCCCAATCGATCACCACTTCACGATCGAACTCGATCGCGACCGAATCGAGCGACGAACGCTGCGCGTCGCCCCCGTTGAGCGTGACCGAGGCGACCGACGGCGGCGGCGTCACCTCCAACTCCCACGTCACCGATTGCTCCAGCGCCTCGCCACCGCGGCGGACCCAACTCACCGGGTCGTACGCCCGCGCCGTGACAACAAACCCTCCCTCGACAAACCCATGGTCACGCAACCGAAACGATTCTCCCGAAGCCCCCGCGACCAACTCTCCGTCGACGTACCACTCGGTCTGAATCACTCCCGGATCGACCACGTCGACCCACAGCTCCGGATCCGACCCCGTGATCGGTGCCCCGTTATCCCGCCATCCGTCCAACGGCTCGACCAAATCGTAAATGTCACGGATGAACTGCTCTCGGCTGACCGCGTCGAACGGGCGGTTCAACGATCGCATCTTCGAGTTAAACGACGGGCGATAGATCCCGCTGTCGTAATAACGCCCACCCTCGTACGCGTCGATCGTCCCGATCACCGATTGCGAATACCCCAGCCACTCCGACCACTTTTGACCCGACGGATCCTTCGTGACGTTGATCTCGCGAGGCTCCGAACCGCTATACGTCCCCGAACCCCCGTACTCGTCCGCCAAGCCGCTGAACGAATGTCCGATCTCGTGCAACGCGATCTCGGCCGCGGACGAATTCCCCCCCGCGTACACCGCGTACCGGCCGCCGCTGCCGCCGTACTCCGAATCGTTGACCGTCACCATTCGCATGTCGACGTCGATCGACGTCCCCAACAAACCCGCCGACAACGCCGCGTCCGCTTTGCTGTTCGAGATACAGATCAACCGCCGGATCCCGGAACAGCTGTACCGGGCGTCGAGCGCGGTGTCGACATAAACCCCGTCCGCCGGCTTGTCCGCCCCCGATTCGTCGGAAACGACGTTCACCCGATGGACGTTGAAGAAATTCGCGTAGCGTGGAAACGGGTCTTCGCCGCTATTGAACATGTGGTCCAACATCACGTCGATGTGCGAAACGTAATCGGTCTCGATCTCCGCCGCCGTGTAGCCGTCCCCCAAAAACACGATGTCGACCCGGTTCGACGAGGGACCGCTCTCCAGCACCGTCGTGTACGGGGCGATCTCATTCGTCGGCGTCACCTCGATCGAGGTGACCCGCACCGGGTGCGGCCCGACCGACCAATCGGAAACCGCCGCCAAGGGCGAACCGCTATCCGCCGACGCGGAATCGAGCAACGGAGGCGCCGTGCGCGGCGACGCCGCAAGCAATCGCCGCATCTCCAGTCGTTCCACCCTCAGCGGACGCCGCGGATTCGCCTGCAATCCGCGACAACGGCCCCCCGCCGTCAACCTCGCGAACGGCCGCCCCCCCAATCGCAATCCCTGTTGTTTCTGTCGCCATCCCATGAAGCCGATTCGCCGAAATGAGAGAAATGAGAACGGACAAGTGGAAGAGAAAGCCCGGATCGCCGGTTTCGCTGCGAATCCGACCGCCCCGCCCGCGACGAACCGATCCGATCATAGCCGAGCCGTCACGGCAGGGGAATCTCGACTCGCCGCCGCCCAGACCATGAGCGGCCCGCCGAAGACTTGATCCCGACACGATTCGCGGCACGGCGTTGCTACAATCATCGCTTCGCCGACAGATACACCCGAAGGAACCCCCTTCATGCGTTGGATCGACCGACTACGACTGCACCGCGAACTGCTCGCGGGGACGTTCCTGAACCTAGGCTCCGCGACCGCGGTCGAAATCACCGCGGGGGTCGGCTTCGACTGGCTTTTGATCGACCTGGAACACGGCTCCGGGTCACTCGCCGATCTGAGGGCGATGCTGCTCGCCTGTCGCGGTTGCGACGCCGCGCCGGTCGTGCGGATCCCCTCGGTCGACCCCGACACGGTCAAGTTCGTGATGGATAGCGGTGCCGCCGGGATCATGTTCCCCTACGTCAGCTCGGCCGACGACGCGGCCCGTGCGGTCGCCGCGATCAAGTATCCGCCGCTCGGGGCCCGGGGCGTCGCGGGCGTGATCCGGGCGACCGATTATGGCCGCGACTGGAAGGCCTACTTCACCGAGGCCAACGCGAACAGCCTCGTCGTCACCCAGATCGAAACCCGCGAAGCGGTCGACGCGGCGGACGAAATCGCCGCCACCGACGGCGTCGATGTGCTGTTCGTCGGCCCCCTCGACCTGTCGGTCAACCTCGGTTGCCCCGGCGAGTTCGACCGGCCCGAATCGATCGAAGCTTATCGGCACGTGATCGCCGCCTGCGATCGACACGGCAAGACCGCGGGCATCCTCTCACGCCCCAACCTCGTCGCCTCGCAAAAAGAACTCGGGTTCCGCTTCATCGCCCTCGGGTCCGACTCCGGCGCGATCCTGGCCGGCATGCGACAAAGCCTCCAGCAACTCCGCGGTTAGTGCCGGGTGTGCCATTCGGGTCGCGAATAACGTTCCGCCACCAGCCGGTTCATCCCCTCCGCTAACCCCGGGGGGATCTCCTCGACCCGACGAGTCACCCCGAACACACCGGCCAGATCGACTCGTAACGCCTCCGGATCGAGCGGCGCGTTCACGACGAACTCGCCGTGCGGACGGCCGCGACGGTACTCCGGTTGCCGCGGCGCCTCGGCAAGACACCGGGCGATCAACTCGAGATCCGCCCCATACAGGATCGTGCCGTGATAAAGCAAATGTCGCCGCGCGACCCGCAAACTGTTCCCCGAAAACTTCCGCCCCTCCCACACCAAGTCACACGTCCCCTGCCAAGTCGCGCCGGGGAGCTGTCGCGTCACCGCGGCCAGCAACCGGCCCATCACGAATCGGTGAGCCTCGTCGATCTTCCGCACCGCCGGCCGGTGCTCAAGACTCAACACGACGCTGTACATCAAGCACCCCGGCCCGCCGACGATCGATGCCCCCCCGCTGCATCTCCGTAACACCGGCACGCCCGCCGACTCACACGCCCCCGCTGAGACCTCCGACGCGACCTTCGACGAACGACCCAGCACCAACACCGGACGGTCGAACGTCCATAGCCTTAGCCACTCAAGATCCTCAAGCGGCTTCGCTTCCCGACGCTCGCCTCCAGCCCCGATGCCTCCAGCCCCGATGCCTCCGTTCGCACCCGTGCCCGAACCCGATCTCGCCAGACCCGATCTCGCCAGACCCGATCTCGCCAGACCCGATCTCGCCAGACCCGATCTCGCCAGACCCGCCGTATCCCGGCCTGACACCGCGTCCGCGCGGACCAATAGCGCCTCGTCCAACGCGAGTTCCCGTTCGGGCGACATCGGCGGCGTGATCAATTGACGCATCGCGCGGCGAACCCCTTACTCCGCCCGCAACGAACTGAGCAGCGGCATCCGCAACACCCGTCGCACCGCGAGCAACCCCGCCAACATCCCGAACAGCGTCACCCCGGCGACGACCGCCAACGGCTCGACGATCGGTGGCCGGATCGAATTGGCGATCGCGTAGGGCATCACGGCCAACACCGCACAACACACCCCGCACCCGATCCCGGCGATCAACAACACCGCGGTCTCTCCCATCACCAATCCCGCCAGCCGCCCGCGGGTGAACCCGATCGCCCGCATCACCGCGAGCTCCCGCCGACGCTCGAGCACGCTCCGCACCTGGGCCACCGCCAACCCCACCGTGCCGAGTAGCAAACCCAAACCGCCCAAGGTTTGGAACGTCCGCAAATACGTGTTCTGCACGGCCAACAACGACGCCAAAATGTCCCGGGTCTCGCGGACGTCCATCCCGACGTCGCTCAGCCGGTCCTCGAGCACCGCCCGACGGGTGCCCCAATCCGCGCCCGCCCCGCCGGCCGATGCGTCTCCGGATCGCGGTTCGCCAAACAAGAAGAACCGGTAACCGCTGATCGAAGGGAACATCCCCTCGAAATTCTCCTCGCCGATCAACAACTGCCCCTGCAACATCGAGTTCGACAACAACCCGACGACGCGAAAGTAAGTCGGTTCGCCCACCTCGTACTCGAACGACGCGACCTCCCCGACCCCCTCGCGGAGCTGCAAACTCCACATCGCCGTGTTCTGGTCCAAGACGACCGGGATCGGATCCTCCTCGGTCCCCGACGCCGCCGTCGCGAGCCGTTCCCATGGCGAGCCGTCCCCGTCGCTCTGTTCGCTCGCCGCCCACTCAAACCCGGGAAACGTGGTCCGCTCGTCGGAGCCGGAATCGGCCGCCTGAAACAGACCCGCAAAGTCACCGGGCACGCCCAGCACCGTCGGCTGACTGGCCTGGTACAGGTTGTTACAGCTCGCGTCTTGGCCCGGCCTCAATCGCCACGCCGCGACGGTCACCCCGTCGAACACC
>JAWLFY010000291.1:0-3072 GCA_041685355.1 Pirellulaceae bacterium
GCCAGATTCGGTTGATGAAGGCGGTCGGAAGTCTTCACGACGTCCGCGACGGGGTTGGGGTGGTGGTTGGGGGGGGTGCGATTTGGTTGGCGAGGCGGGTGGCGGTGGCGATTCGGGGGGCGATTCCGACTCCGTCGATCGCGTTGCTGAGGAGGGAGATTCCGGGGAGGGTCGCGAGGTCTTCCCGGATCGCTTTGACTTTGTCGAGATGGCCGGTGTGGTACTGGGGCATCGCGTGGTCCCAGCGGATGACTCGCGTGTCGCGGTGGGACTCGGTGCGGTCGCTGCCGGAAGTCTTGACGACATCCGCTACGGGGTGGGGAGGGTCGGTCGGAGGTTCGAGGCCGATCAGTTCGGCGAGTTCTTCGTTGGCGATCCGAATCAGCGACTCGTCGTCGAGTTCGAGCAGATCGGGGCGGAGGGCGCCGCCGAGGAAGACTCGGATGATCATGTGGCTGTCGGGAGCGCGGCCGGCGAATTTTTCGCTGGCGAAGCTGGCGGCGAGGATCCGTCGGTTCTCGATTGCGGGGACGACGAATCCGAACGCCCCGGGCGGACGGCGGATCGCGTTTCGGGGGACGGTGAGGACGACGATCGCAGAGGAGGCGGATTCGATCGTGGCGAGTTCGCCGGCGGCGATTTTGGCGTGCGGGGCGAGCAAGCGGGCGGCGACGGCGGCGGGCGTGGCGAGGATGACGTGGTCGTAGGGGGCGCGGTCGGCGGGGGCGTGGTTTTCGGCCTCTTGGTCGCCGTCGTCTTGACCGTCGGGTCCGGTTTCGAGGATCCAGCGTTTGCGGCCGGTGGGGGTGTCGGTCGGGGCGGGACGGATCGCGGTCACGGGTCGGTCGGTGTGGACCGCGTCGCGGGGGAGTTGATCGAGGAGGGTTTCGATCAGCCCGCCCATGCCTTGGCGGAACGCGCGGAATTGGCCGTACCGGGCTCCGCTGCTGGTCCGTTCGACGTCGTCTTCTCGGGAAAGGCGGCGGGCGAGGGTCGCTTTGGTGAGCGATCCGTAGCGGGATTCCATTTGGTAGATGGGGGCCATCGTGGCTCGCATGCTGAGTCGCTCGACGTCGGCGGTGTAGATGCCGGCGACGAGGGGGGCGACGATGCGGTCGAGGATTTCGCGGCCGAGTCGTCGGCGGACGAACGAGCCGACGCTTTCGTCGTGGGTGTCGTCACGGTCGGTGGCGTTGTCGCGTCGTGCGGGGATCAGCGGTTCGAGCAGGAGTCGGAGTTTGCCGCGCCAGGAGAGGAGCGGGGTGGTGAGCATCGGCCACAGCTTGGTGGCCCGCATCAGCACGAAGCCATCGGGGACGGGGACGAGTCGACCGCGGCGGACGATCATCGCCCCGCGGCCTTCCTGTTTCGGTTCGATCAGTTGGTCGAGGACGCCGAGATCACGGCACAGTTCGAACGCGGCGGGTGGCTGCGTCGCGAACATGTCGGCGCCGTGATCGATCAAGATTTCGCCGATCGTGTCGTGGGTGACCCGCTGGGTGTGGATCACGCCGCCGGCGCGGGGTGCGGCTTCGAACACGTCGAGGTGGATCGTCGGGTCGTTGCGGCGGAGGACGGCGGCGGCGACGAGGCCGGAGAGTCCCCCGCCGACGATCGCGACGCGGCTGGCGTCGTGATCAGAATTCATTGGCGTCCGATTCTTCCTCGAGCATCTCTTCGCCGGGGCCGTACATCTCTTCGCCGGGGCCGTACATGTCTTCGCCCATCTCTTCGCCGGGGGCGTACATGTCTTCGCCGCCTGGGTAGGCGGAGCTGCGGCCGCGGGACGGTTGGAGAGATTCCGGGATCATGTCGGCGGCGAATTCGACGCCGGTTGCCGCCTGGGCGAAGAGGTCGTCGAGAGCGGCGTGGAATTCGTTCGCGTCGCCGGCTTGCCGGAGCGGGTCGAGGAATCCGCTGGCGATCGCCGGGAGTTGTGCGGCGGGCCCGAGCGCGACGGAGCTGTCGGGGGTTTCGTCGAGCGTTTCTTGGGCGGAGGTGAAGAAGTCGGGCCAGGCGTCGGCGATGTCGGTCGTGACCCAGCGGTCGTCGATCTGTTTCATCTGGATCTCGGTCGTGGCTTCGCCCTTGGTCGCGCGGAGGGTCACGATGTCGCGTTGTTCGCGAATTTGTTCGAAGGTGATCGGTTGTTCGTCGGCGGTGCGGAGGAGCGTCGCGAGGTACGGGGAGGTCGCGTCGTCCCATTTGCCCAGCCAGTCGCGGAAGGCGAGGGTTTGCAGGTCTTCGAGCGGGAACGCTTCGGGGTCGAAGGCGTCGCGGAGGAGTCCGGCGGCGGAGAGGGTGACGCCGCGGAGCGGCTGGAGCGTTTCGTCGCCGACGGCTTGGAGGCGGGGGTGGGAGAAGATCCAGTTTTGGCGGGTGACGATGAGGTCACCGACTTGGTGCAGGGTTCCGGCGACGCCGTCCCAGGCTTCGGGATCGAGCTTGAGAGAGGCTTGGGCGACGAGTTGGTCGATTTGGTCGCGGTAGGTGACGGGGAGCACGTCGTAGAAGGCGACGATGTGGCCGGCCCGCATTTGGGTGTCGAGGTACTGGAGCGTTTCGACGGCGGAGAGTCCGTCGGCGGGCGGCTGGTAGTCGGGGGACGGGGCGGGCTGGGGGAGCGGATCGGGGGCGGGGGCGGCGGCGGTGTCGGCTTGTTTGCGGAGCTCGGCGATGCGGTCGGTACGGCGGGAGACGAGTTGTTCGTTGAGATCCCGGGCCTTGAGTCGGCTCTCGGCGCGGAGCTGGTCGAGTTTGACCGAGACGCGGCGTCCGTCGGTGAGTTTGAGAACGACTTGATCGCCAAATACGCCGACCAGGTCGGCTTCGATCGTGCGGGTTTCGTTCAGGTCGGTCCACGATTCGGCGACGAGCGGGGTCGCGGCGAGGAGGGAGGCGAGGGTGGCGACGAGGGGGGCCGCGAGGACTCGGGTGAGCGTTTGGGAAGGCATGGGAGGTTTAGTGGGCAGTTGGCAGTTGGCAGTTGGCAGTTGAGAGTTGAGAGTTGAGAGTTGAGAGTTGGCCGTTGGGGTGGGGAGGGCGAGGCGGGGAAGGAGGGAGGGAGGGGAG
>JAWLFY010000141.1:0-12713 GCA_041685355.1 Pirellulaceae bacterium
GCATCCTCACTTCGGACGTCGCAGCAATGCCTCCAAAACCTACGTTCTGGGCAGTTGCCACTAAAATCGCGGAACAACCGAAAAGAAAGGGTCCATCCGGGTGCGTCGTGGGTCAACATCGGTCGGAGAATAACCGTCTGCTGCCTCCGCTTCCCCGCCGTGCTGCGGATGCCGGGGGAGAGCGGCTGTGTCGGCCCTTCGGGCCTGGGGACTTTTGGAGTGCCGGGATCCGGCGGCGTCAGCCGCCGGCAGGGGGGGTGTGCCGGCCTACGGCCTAAGCATGGAAGGGCCGGGAGATACGGAGTCGGGCTCCGGAGCGTGTCTCGGAGAATCCGATCCCTGGAATCCCCACGCTCCCCTGTCCCCCGCTTGCTCACGACAAACCTGGATGGGTCATGACGAGTCAGAAAAGTGAATCGGGTGAGAGGTGTCGCGACCGTTCCGCGACAAGCTTCGCGACCTCACGCTTCATTCGGCGTCGCAGGAACCAGCGTTTGATGATTCCCACGTCGCTCCGCTGCTGCGAATACTTCTGCTCGACCTCACGTCGAGCCTGCCGATCGATTCCGTCGACCGCACGTCTGTAACCATCGGCGACAACATTGCCGGTTTGGGAATTGGCTCGGAGATATCGCATGGCGTGTTACGTCAGGGATCGCTGGGGTCGGTTGGCGGAGTGGTCGTGGGGGATTGCAGCCTGGGTTGCCGCAATTGGTCTTCGAGCATCGAGATCCGTTGCTCGGCGTTTTCGAGTTGCCTCGATAGCCGGTCGACGTCGTGGGCGCGGGCGACGTCGGCCGAGTCGAGCAGGCCGCGGATCGTGTCGCGGAGTCCCGCTTGGGTCTCCTCCCATTGCTGGCTGCCGCTGCTGACCAGTTCCTCCACCAGCTTCTCGGCCTCTTCTTTGGTCAGCTTTCCTTGATCGACGAACCCGCGGACGGCTTGATCCGCCTTTTCCTTCGTGATCACGCCGGCGCCTAAGCCGAGCAGCAATGTGGACCGTATCACTTCAAGCATCGACATGGGCTCCTAGAATCTCGCGAAGCGGGGTCCGCGGCGTGGGGTTTCATCAAGGCGTCAGTTTAGGCGTCGGGGGCGAACCGGTGCAATTCGCGGAGGATCGGGCGCAGGGGGTACAGGCGTAGGGGGTACAGGCGTAGGGGGTTCGGACGTAGGGGGTACGGGGAACGGATGGCTTGCATCGGAAGGATGCCGAGAGCCGAGATGAGGGGGCGGGCCTTGCCGTGCGAGACGAGGCGGGCCTTGCCGTGCGAGACGAGGCGGGTTGTGGCGCGCGGGACGGGTTGTGGTGAGATGGGCGAAGACGATTTGGCGGGGTTGGATTAGGCTGTTTCGAGAGCAGGAGATGGCGGTCGGCGGGTGTTCGCCGACGCTTAGCTATGATGAGGGGGGCCGGGCTGTGACTCCGGTTCGTTTCGGTTCCGTTTTGACTGAGGTTTCCATTGATTCGTCGATCTGGATTGGTCCCAGGAGCGAGATTGGCCCCACGAGCGGGGTTGGCCACAGGAGCGGGGTTGGCCGCACGAGCGGGGTTGGCCGCAGGAGCGAGGCGTCTGGTTGACCGCGTGGGGGACATCGGTCGTCCGAATCTCTCTTCCGCGGGAGCGGGACGTCTTTGCCCGGGCCTTCGCGTCCGGTTCGATCGGTTCCCGCCGGCGGTGGCGTGGGCGGTTTTGTCGTCGATCGTATTGACGCCTGATCTGGGAACTCGCGAAGCGTACGGGCAGCCTCCGTCGTCGCCGGTGGTGGTCGCCCCGGTGATCGAGCGGGAGCTCGCGTCGCGGAAGTCGTTCGTGGCGAACGTCGCCCCGCGTCGCCAAAGCGTGATCGGGAGCGCCGTCGACGGGCGCGTTTTGGAGTATCTGGTCGAGGCCGGGGATCGGGTGGAGGCGAAGCAGCCGTTGGCCCAGCTCCGGACGCGAACGATCGAGATCGAGGTAGCGGGGGCCGAGGCGGAGCTGGAGCTTCGTTCGGCGGAGTTGGAGGAGTTGAGGAACGGCTCGCGTCCGGACGAGATCGTGTTGGCGGAGGCGTCGGCGAACGCGGCGGAGGCGGCGAACGAGTATGCTCAGGCGCGGTTGGAGCGGGCGGAGCGGCTGTACCGTGACGGGTCGGGGTTGTCACGAGACGAATTCGAGTCGGCCCAAGCTTCGGCGTTGCAGGCGGCGGCCGACTTGGTCGCGTCGCAGAGTTCGCTGCGGCTGACCCGCGAGGGGCCGCGTCAGGAGCAGATCGACCAGGCGGCGGCGCGGGTGGCGGTCCAGGAACAGGTCGTCGAGGGGTTGAAAGATCGTCGGGATCGGTACACGGTCGTCGCCCCGTTCGACGGATTCGTCTCGGCGGAGCTCACCGAGGCGGGGGCATGGGTGAAGCAGGGGGATCCGGTCGCGGAGGTGATCGAGATCGATCCGGCGGAGGTCGAGGTGTACGTGCCCGAGTCGATCGTGCGGTTCGTCCGTCACGGCGACGCGGTGGAGGTTCGGGTCGAGGCGTTGCCGGGGGAGACGTTCAGCGGGCGGATCGATCAGTTGGTGCCGCTGGGGGACGCCCGGTCGCGGACGTTCCCGGTGCGGATTTTGGTCGACAACCCTCCGGACGACCTGCGTCACGCGTTGTTGCCGGGGATGCTGGCGAAGGTTTCGATGCCGAGTGAGGAGCCGAAGACGTGGATTTTGGTCCCGAAGGACGCGTTGCAGTTGGGCGGTCGGCAGCAGACGGTATTACGTGTGGTCGATGGGAAGGCGGAACCGGTGGCGGTCGCGACCGGACCGTCGTTGGAGGGTTGGATCGCGGTCGATCCGGCCGAGCCGGACGGGTTGAAGCCGGGCGACGACGTGATCACACGTGGGAACGAGCGTGTGCGGCCGGGCCAGCCGGTGCAGATCGCCGAACGTCAAACGCCACCGGAGTGACTTGATGCATCCGATCGAAGCTTGCGTACGAAATCCGGTGAAGGTCGCCGTCGGCGCGTTGTTGCTGATCCTGTTCGGCGGGATCGCGTTGACGCGAATGCCGATGCAGTTGGTCCCGGAAGTCGACGTCCCGACGTTGACCGTGACGACGCGTTGGCCGGGGGGCAGCCCGCAGGAGGTCGAGCGGGAGATCATCCGCGAGCAGGAGGAGCAGCTGAAGAGCGTCGAGGGCGTGACGAAGATGACCAGCGAGTCGATGGACTCGAGTGGCAACATCATGCTGGAGTTCCTGGTCGGCACCGACATGGACCAGGCGCTGCTGAAGGTCAACAGTCGGCTGGCGCAGGTGGAGGAGTATCCGGAGGAGGCGGAGGAGCCGGTGATCGTCACCAGCAATTCGTCGGACCGTCCGATCGCGTGGTTCATTCTCAGCGCTCGACATTCTGAAAGGTCGGAGATCGAGGCGTTCGCCGAGGAGCATCCGGAGCTTCGCGCGGCGTTAGAACCGGCGCTCGAGACCGAGAACCCGGGGCTGCGGCTGATGCGGCTCCGCGAGGCGGCGGAGGCAACCCCGGAGCTCGCGCCGCTGCTCCCGCCCGATTTGAACGTGCCTCAGATGCGACGCTTCGCGGAGGACTTCATCGAGGCGCGTCTGGAGCGGGTGTCGGGGGTTTCCGACGCGAACGTGCTGGGGGGGCTGGAAGACGAGATGCAGGTGATCGTCGACCCGCAGAAGTTGGCGGCCCGGCGGTTGACGATCGACGACGTCCGGCGAGTGCTCCGCGACCAAAACCGCGACGTTTCGGGCGGCGATTACTGGGAGGGGAAACGTCGTTACGTGGTGCGGACGTTGAACCAGTTCCGCAGCCCGGAGCAGGTCGCCGAGCAATTGTTGGCGATCCAGGAGGGCGGGCCGGTGTACGTCGGCGACGTCGCCGAGGTGAAGCTGGGTTACAAGAAGCCGGACGGTTTGGTGCGGCGGTTCGGCGACACCTCGATCGCGTGTAACGCGCTGCGGCAAACCGGCGCGAACGTGCTGGAGGTGATGGACGGGTTACGCGGGGCGGTCGACGAGTTGAACTCGGAGATTTTGAACCCACGGGGTTTGCAGCTGTTGCAGGTGTACGACGAGACGGAATACATCTACGCGTCGGTCGGTTTGGTGAACCAGAACATCATCGTCGGCGGGACGTTGACGATGTTGGTGTTGATGCTGTTTTTGCATTTGCAGGGACGGGCGTTGGTGGTGGCGCCGGTGATCGCGGCGACGGCGTTGTTGGCGGCGTTGGTCAACCCATGGTTTTTCGCGTTGACGTTGGCGTTGATCGTCGCGACGGGGTTTTGGTTCGCGCGGGGGTCGTTGGTCGTGGGGTTGGCGATCCCGATCAGCGCGATCGGGACGTTCTTGCTGTTGAACTTGTGGGGTCGTTCGCTGAACGTGGTCAGTTTGGCGGGGATGGCGTTCGCGGTCGGAATGTTGGTCGACAACGCGGTGGTGGTGCTGGAGAACATTTATCGGCACTTCCAGAACGGCGAGCCTCCGTTCCGTGCGGCGGTGCGTGGGACCCGCGAGGTATGGGGCGCGGTGTTGGCGTCGACGCTGACGACGTTGGCGGTGTTCCTTCCGGTGTTGTTCGTCGAGGAGCAGGCGGGACAGTTGTTCCGGGACATTGCGCTAGCGATCAGCGCGGCGGTCGGGTTGTCGTTGTTGGTCAGCGTGACCGTGATCCCGACGGCGACCGCGCGGTTGCTACGACGCGACCTCCGCGATTCGGGGCGTGCCACATCGAAGGTCGAGGCGACGGGACGGTTCGCGCGGTTGCGGCGTGGGGCGGCGGCGGGTGGCACCTGGGTGGTTGATCCGGTGACCCGTTGGGCGGGCCGTTTCGTCGACATGACGGTGGCGTTGAACCGGGGCATTCAACAGGGTTGGACTCGGCGGTTCGTGGCGGTCGGGATGTTGGTCGCGGTCACGGCGGGATTGACTTACGCGTTGTGGCCGAAGGTCGAGTATTTGCCGACCGGAAACCGGAACCTGGTGTTCGGCATCATCCTGCCGCCGCCGGGTTACAACATGGAAGAGTTGACGAAGCTTGGGGAAACCGTCGAGGAGCACTTGCGTCCGTACTGGGACGTCGACCCGAACGACCCGGCGACGGCGGAGCTGGAGTATCCCGCGATTTACGACTTCTTTTATGTCGCCCGGGGTCGTCAAGTCTTTTTGGGGGTGCGGGCGCTCGACGCGACGCGGGCGGCGGAGTTGGTCCCGTTGGTGTCGTCGGTCCGCGAAAAGCTTCCCGGCACGATCGTGATCGCGAAGCAGTCGAGTCTGTTCGAACAGGGGCTGACGGCGGGTCGGACGATCGACGTCGAGATCACCGGACCGGAGCTCGAGAAGTTGGTCGCGATCGGCGGCCAGGTGATGGGTCAGGTGATGGGTGGTGGCGGGGAACCGTTGATCCCCAACGCGCAGGCCCGTCCGGTGCCGAGTTTGGATTTGAGCAACCCGGAAGTGCACGTGTTGCCGCGTCTGGTGCAGAGCGAGCAGATGGGGGTCAACGCGTCGGGGCTCGGGTATTCGGTCAGCGCGCTGGTGGACGGGGCGTACGCGACGGACTACTTCATGGGTGCCGACAAGATCGACTTGACGATCATCGGGAACCCGGACGCGTTCGGCCGATCACAGGACTTGCCGGAGCTCCCGATCGCGACGCCGCTGGGTCAGTTGGTGCCACTGTCGTCGCTGGCGGAGGTGGAGCTTTCCAGCGGTCCGGAGCAGGTCAATCACCGTGAACGTCAGCGGGCGATCACGATCGAAGTTTCGCCACCTCCGGAGGTGGCGTTGGAGGACGCGTTGGAGCGGATCCAACGTGAGATCGTCGCGCCGCTTCGCGAGTCGGGGCAGTTGGAGGGGGGATATCGGATCGCGTTGAGCGGGACGGCGGACAAGCTGCGTGACACGTGGGTCTCGCTCCGCTGGAACGTCGCGCTGGCGCTGTTGATCACGTATCTGTTGATGGCGGCGTTGTTCGAAAGTTGGGCGTACCCGTTGGTGATCATCATGAGCGTGCCGCTCGGGGCGGTCGGCGGGATCCTTGGGCTTCGGGCGCTCGGGGTTTATCTGTCGTGGCAGGGCCAACCGCCGCAGCCGCTCGACGTGTTGACGATGCTGGGGTTTGTGATCCTGATCGGGACGGTGGTGAACAACGCGATCCTGATCGTGCATCAATCGCTGAACCTGATGCGGGACGAGGGGTACGGTCCGGAGGGGGCGATTTTGGAGAGTGTCCGCACGCGTGTGCGACCGATCTTCATGACGACGGCGACGACGGTGTTGGGGCTGTGTCCGTTGGTGTTGTTCCCGGGATCGGGGAGCGAGTTGTACCGGGGGTTGGGGAGTGTGCTGCTTGGCGGTTTGGTCGTGTCGACCGTGTTCACGCTCGTGTTCGTCCCGACGCTGTTCCGGATGTTCATGGATTTCAAGATGTGGATGGCGGGGACGCCGGAGGAAGAGCTTGTCGAGGAGTCGATCCGCGAAGAGGAGCGGCTACCGGTCACGGCTTGAGCCCGCGGATCGAGACGGGAGGGGTTCTCCCTGAAAAACTGGACTTCGGGTGTCGAAGGCTGGTAGACTCATCGGCTCAAACCCGCCCGCCTCTCCCACCCCGGCGCAGCGACCATGCATCGGTCGTCCCACCTCCATCACGGCCACCCGGTTTGTCGGTGGCTGTTTCGATCCCGGTTGCCGACGACATGGTTGGTGATGGCGACCTTTTTCGGCGTACCGCCCGGGGTGGCGAGTTCGTCGGACGGCGGGGGCGCGGAGCGAGCGGGTGAGCAGGGAGCGGAAGCCGCGTCACCGGTCCCGCTTCGTCAGCGGGTCGACGCGATCGTCGAATCTTGGGCGGTCGGTCCGCTGGCGGCCGTGTGCGACGACGCGGATTTCGTGCGGCGCGTCTATTTGGATTTGGTCGGCATCATCCCGACGGCCGAAGAGACACGCGAATTCTTGAGCGATCCGTCTCCCGACAAACGTGCCGTTTTGGTCGATGCGTTGTTGGAGCGTCCCGAGTTCGATCGACATATGGCGACGCAGCTCGACGTGTTGCTGTTGGAGCGGCGGACCGACTCGCACGTCGACGTCGGCGTTTGGGAGACGTACCTGATCGACGCGATCGCTCGGCGAAAGCCGATAGACGAGCTACTGCGTGAGTTGCTGTATCCGGACGAGCTCGACGGTATCGGGGCGGCGGCGAGCAAGTTCCTGCTCAACCGTGAAGCGGAGCCTCACGCGATGACCCGTGACGTCGGGCGTCTGTTTTTCGGGATGGATCTGCAGTGCGCCCAGTGCCACGATCATCCGCTCATCGACGACTATCACCAGGAAGATTATTACGGGCTCCACGCGTTTCTCGACCGCACCAAACTGTTCGTGGAGCCGAAGAGCAAAAAGGGCCAGCTCTCTGAACAGGCGGAAGGGGAAACGCCGTTCGAATCGGTGTTTACCGGGATCGGACGCGAGCGGATGCTACCGCGTGTCCCGTTGGGCGAGAGTGTCGTCAACGAGCCGAGTTTTCCCGAGGAGGAGGCGTACTTGGTCGTGGCGGACAAGACCCAAGCTGCCAAGCCGCGACACAGCCGCCGGGAATTGCTCGCGGAGCTGTTGCCGGAGAACGAGCGTTTCCGCCGGAACCTGACCAATCGGGTGTGGGGGCTGCTGTTCGGACGTGGCTTGGTTCATCCGGCGGACTTTCATTCGCTCGACAATCCGCCGGTGAACCCGGAACTGCTCGCGGAGCTGACGGAGGATTGGGCCTCGCATGGGTGGCGGCTCCGCTATTTGATCCGCGAGCTGGCGTTGACCCGGGCTTACCAGCGGAGCTGCGACCCGCCGCCGCCGTCATCGGTCAATTTCGCGGACATCGAAGCACGGAGGTTGTCGCTTGAGGCGGAACGTGAAGAGCGATCGGCGACGATTCCCGAGCACGTGTCCCGGGTGGGGTCGGCCGAATCGGAATGGCACGAGTCGATGGAGACTCACTTGGAAGTGATCGAAGCCGTTCCGAAGGTCGAAGCGAGGCTCGCCGAGGCACGGGAGGCGGTCGCATCGGCTGGCGCCGCGCGGGAGCAGGCCGGGGTAACGTTGAAGCAATTGCGTCAGCGGGCGGCAGGTTTTGACGAGCTTACGCGGCAGTCGACGGCGATTCGGGACCGGTTGCCGGAGGAACCGATTTTGGACGAGGTCGCCACGAAGTTGGCGGGGCGATGGAAGGAGATACAAACCGAAGTCTCCGCCGCCGAGAAGGCCGTGGGGTTGCGGGATGCCGCGGTCGCCGATGCGAAGGAAGCGGTGGGGTCGATCGAGAGCGAGTTGGAAGCGTTGGAGTCGCGGCGGGTGACCCCGAAGAAGCTGCGTCAGCTGGAACGGACCTATCGGTCATCCGAGCAACGATTGGCGGACGTTCGCGCCGCGGTTCGCCGTCTCGGGGACGACTTGAAATTATGCGAGGACTTACTGGCTTACCGGGATGCGGTCGGCGAATCCCCGGAGCGCGCGGAGGCGATTTGGGATTCGGTTGTCGAGCGGTGGACGTCGAACGGCCAGGTAGCCCCTCTGAAACCGCTGACGCCGGAGCAGTTGGCCATGAGCATGATGCGCGCGACGGGGGCGCTTGCGCGTTATCAAGTGGCCGCCGAGGCGGCGGTCGAGAAGGATCCGCCGGAGTGGTTGGCGGACGAGGGGCAACCGGAAGCCGAACGGAAGCGCACGCGTCACGTCGCCATCCAGCAAGCTTGGCTGTCTCAGATCCGAGGCAGCGTGCGGCCGTTCGTCTCGGAGTTCGGGGGACTTCCCGGGGAAGAATTTCAGGCGACGGTCAACCAGGCCTTGTTCATGGGGAACGGTCCCACCGTGGACGGTTGGTTGAGCGATTCGCCGGAGTCGTTGTTGGGACGTTTGGCGTCGATCGAATCCGCCTCGACTTTGACGGAAAAGTTAACTTTGGCCGTCTTGTCACGAATGCCCACTCGTGAAGAGACACGTCAGATCGAAGCGCATCTCGGTCAACCAGTGGCGGACGATTCTGGGGCGCGATCCGAGTTCATCGCCGAGGCCGCGTGGGCGTTGTTGTCGAGCGCGGAGTTCCGTTTCAATCACTGAGAGCCTAAGCGGAAAGGCTCTGAATCATGACCGGGAGGTCGAACCATGCGTTGCGATTATGCCTGCGGATCGACGGAGCACCTCACCAGCCGTCGCCGTTTTTTGGGTGGACTGGGCGTGTCGGGCGTCTCCGCCGCGACGTTGGGTGGCGGGTTGGGAGGGATGTTGACCGGGCATCCGTCGATGGCGGGAGCGTTCAAGGGCAAGCGGAAACGCGTGCTCAACATCTTCCTGCATGGCGGGGTCAGCCAGTTGGAAACGTGGGATCCCAAGCCGAACACGGACACGGGAGGTCCGTTTCGCGCGATCCCGACGTCGGTCCCGGGGATCCACTTGGGCGAACTGTTGCCGCACACCGCGAAGCAGATGCATCACTTGGCATTGCTGCGGAGTTTGAACACGAACAACAACGACCACGGTCGAGGTCAGGAGGAAATGACGACCGGGCACAAGCGGATACCGGGAACCGAGTATCCGCATTTGGGCGCGATCACCGCGAAGATGCTGACGGCGGAGGATTTCCCCCTTCCCGGTCACGTACTGATTCGGGGCGGGGGCCGGGGTTCGAATCCGGCGGCGTATCTCGGGCCGAAGTATGCCAGCGTCGTGATGAACGAAGGCAAACCGCCGCAGTTCACCGAGCGGCCGAAGGATCTTACCGTGGAAGCTGACGCACGCCGGAATCGGCTGCGGTCGCAGTGGAACGAACGGTTTTCGCGGCGTCGCCGGACCGCCGATACGGACGCGTACACCTATTCGTACGATCAAGCCCAAGACTTGTTATCGCAGCGGAAGGTGTTCGACTTGGATCGCGAATCGGAGGCGGACCGGGAGCGATACGGGACGAGCGAGTTCGGGCAACATTGTTTGCTCGCCCGTCGATTGCTCGAGCACGACGTTCCGTTCGTGCAGGTCAACCATTCCAACTATGACACGCATCACGAGAACTTCGATTTCCATATCGAGCAACTCGGGGAGTTCGACCAGCCGTTCGCGACCCTGATCGCCGACCTGCACGATCGCGGACTCCTCGAGGAGACGCTCGTTTGCGTGATGTCGGAATTCGGCAGGACCCCGAAGATCAACTCCCGCTACGGCCGCGACCATTGGGGGAAATCGTGGAGTGTCGCCATGGCCGGATGCGGGATTCAGCACGGGGCGGTCATCGGGGGCACGAACGAGAACGGGACCGAAGTGGTCGATCGCGAAGTCGATCACGGGCACCTGTTCCACACCATTTTGCAAGCGGTGGGGATCGATTCGACGGCGGAGTTTGAGATCGCCGGGCGAACGTTTCCCGTCGCCGACCCGGCCAAGACCCCGATCCGAGAACTTCTCGCATGAACCGGCACAACCTCGACGCGGCGATCGACCCCGAGAAGATTCACGTGACGAGCGAGGTCGCGCACGGCCGTCCGCTGACCACATGCGTTTGGGGCCCCGGAGGGCGGGCGTTGTTTTTCGGGGCGGAGGACAACGGCCTTCACCGAGTTGATTTGGAATCGAAAGAAGTCGTGACGCTGGAACGGCACGACAGTTGGGTCCGCGCGATCGCGGTGACGCCGGACGGGTCGCGGGTGCTCAGCGGGGGCTACGACGGGAGGCTGATTTGGTGGTCGGCGGCCGGCGACGATCCGGAACCTCATCGTGTCGTCGACGCCCATAACGGATGGATCCGGGCGGTTGCGATCAGTCCGGATGGGAAGCGGATCGCGACGTGTGGGAACGATCGGGCCGTCCGCTTGTGGGACGCCGAGACAGGAATGTTGCTGGGGAGCGACACCGCGCACGAACAACACGTTTACAACGTCGCGTTCCACCCCGATGGCGATCGACTCGTCTCGTGTGATCTGCAGGGCAACGTTCGTCGATGGGATCTGAGCGAGGGGGATTCGAGCGAGGGGCAATCGTCGCCGGGAGAGGGAGGGTCGACCGGGGCGTCGCGTGCGATAACGCGGGTGGAAGCGTTGCACAAGTACGACACGACGTTCCGCGCCGACATCGGTGGCGCCCGTTGCATCGCGTTTTCGGGCGACGGCGAACGGTTGGCGCTGGGCGGGATCACGAACGTCACGAACGCCTTCGCCGGAGTCGGTGAGGCGGTCGTGGCCATGGTGGACTTAGGATCGATCGAGTCGTCGGGCGGTGACGAGTCGTCGGGCGGTGACGAGTCGTCGGGCGGTGACGAGGGGGCGGAAGGTGCCGAGGGGGCGGACGATCCATCGGCGAGTGAGGAACGGGCGGGTGAGGAACGGGCGGGCGAGGAGTCGTCCGGTGCGGCTCCTGAGATCAAGTTATTGACCAGTGACGACAAGCCGCGAGGCACGTTGTGGGGGATCGCCCAGCACGCGACGGGGTTTTGGGTTGGCGTCGCCGGCGGGGGTGGTGGGGGCTGGCTCTATTTTTGGCGGGACGGTGAGAGCGAGGCGTATTTCAAGCACAAGCTAAAGAGTGACGGGCGGGGAATGACCTTGTCGCCGGGGGGCGAGGAGTTGGCCGTCGCTCACGCCGACCGCCAGCTTCGGATCTATCGAATGCTCGCGGATCCGTCGTAACCAGCTCGAGCCGGCGTCGTCTTCTCAAGCGGTGAGCGGTGCCTGGTCGTCTTGGGTGCCTGGGCGTCTTGGGTGCCTGGGCGTCTTGTGGGCTCAGGCGAGCAACTTTTCGACGACCTTTCCTTGGCCGGGCTGGACCAGCGCGACGGGTTGGTTGTTGTGACGGAACTGTAGCGACTCGTGGTCGAGCCCCCTCAGGTGCAGCAGGGTGGCGTGGAAATCGTGTTGCGTGACGACGTCTTCCACCACACGGTGTCCCCATTCGTCGGTCGCGCCGTAGACGTACCCTTGTTTGGAGCCCCCGCCGGCCATCCAGATGCTGAAACCCTCGGTGTTGTGATCCCGCCCGGGCTTGCGACCTTGGCCACGATCTTGGACGACGGGCAAGCGGCCCATTTCGCCGCCCCACTGCACCAGCGTCGAGTCGAGCATTTCCCTCGACTTGAGGTCTTGACCAGGGCGGCGAAAATGTTTTCGTGCATATTCCAGGCGTAGTCCCAGATTTGCACGAAGCGGATGCCACGTTCGACCAGTCGCCGGGCCAACAGGCAGGCCTCGCCCATCGGCCGAGTCATGGCATCTTCTATGCCGTACAGATCGCGGGTCGCTTTCGACTCCTTTGACAAATCGAGCGCGTCACCGGCAGCGGTTTGCATCCGCGCGGCGAGTTCGTAGTTGGCGATCCGCGCCGCGAGATCGTGCGCGCCGGGTTTTCGTTGCAGCTGTTGTTCGTTGAGTTCTTGGAGCAGATCGAGTTGCCGACGTTGCGGCTCGCCGCGGAGATGAGCCGGGGGGGTCGAGGTTGGCGATCCGCGGTTCCTGTTCCCGCACGATCGTCCCTTGGTAGATCGAGGGGAGTTGGCGTCAATGAATACCGCTGGGCGTTGGAGCGCAGGTTGCGAAACTGGTTTGCGGTGAAGCTTGTCGCGTCGGCCGAACACCCGTATTCGAAATGATTTTGACGGCTATCACTCACGTTTGTCTGCCCCCTCACCCCCAGCCCCTCTCCCTTGCAGGTTGTTCCGGGATTTTAGTGGCAACTTCCCAGAACGTAGGTTTTGGAGG
>JAWLFY010000292.1:0-3048 GCA_041685355.1 Pirellulaceae bacterium
TTGGATCGTGGGCGAAAGCTGCTTCGCGAACCATCTCGAATTCGCGACGGTCGCCATCGGCGGGGAGGCGTACCGCGGGCACGATTATGCTCGCATGGGAAAGGCACGATTTCTGCGCATGCTCTACGGCGGCTATCGCTATGCGGGCGCCGCCGGCTTTTTCCCTTGGGACAATCTCTACGATTTCGAGGATTCGCGGAAGGTCTTCTCGGCGCTGGCCGCGATCCCTCGCAAGCAAACGCACCGTCTTTACGGCGGAAAGCAGAATTCGCTGCTGTTCAAGATCATGAACGACACGCTCAGCGACGCGCCCGTCACGCTCGCCTGGAAATACGAAATCGGCGATCGTCTGGTCGCATCCGACGAGCAAACACGCCACATTGAGCCGGGCTTTGGGGAAGAGCACGAAATCGTAATAGACGCTCCGAAAACGGATCGTCGATTGGACGGGACGCTCACGCTCCGCGTCACGCAAAACGGCGCGACACGGTACGTCGATGAGCGGTCGGTCCCCACATTGCCCTCGGTTGAGAAGCTCGCCGCGCCGCGGCAAGTCTACTTGCTTGACCGTCACGGCAAAACCGCTGATTGGCTCGCGCGGACCGGGGCCTCATTCGAACTGCTGGAGCGTCTAAGTGACGTACGAGGCAAGCGAGGACTCTTGATCATCGGGCATGATACCCTGACAGCCGACGAGGCATTCGGACCGGAGATCCTCATGTTTGCCGCCGAAGGCGGATCCGTGATTGCCCTAGAGCAAGAACATCCGCCGGCGGGCGCGGCACTGCCGATGGCGGTGCGGCCCACGACGCGCATGGGCGGATTCGCGCACCCCGAGGTCCTGGGCACTTCCGTTCTCCACGACCTGGGGCGCGAGGATCTGATCGACTGGGCCGGCGAGCACCCCACGTTCAAAAAAGTCTACCGCAAACCGTCCGGCGGAGCGCGCGCACTGGCCAGCGCGGGTGAAAGCCTTCAGTTCAGTCCGCTGGTCGAGGCGCCCTGTGGAAAGGGTGTCATCGTGCTCTGCCAGATGCGCGTCGGCGCCAACTTGGGGGTCGATCCGGCGGCCGACTGCTTACTTCGCAACATGATCGAGGTCTACGGCGACTATACGCCGGCCCAGGGCACCGCGTCCGTCTGCTTGTCGCACGATCCGCTGACGCGGGCGAAGCTCGACGAAACCGGGCTCCTATTGGAAGACGTCGCGAACGTCGCCAAGGCGATTGACGCGGACCGATTTCGTGTCGCCGTCGTCGAGGCGAGCCCCGCAAACCTCGACACGTTGCAGCGAATGTCGGCCAAGGTCGAGGCATTTCAAGCCGCCGGCGGATGGATTATGGTAACCGGCCTAGGGCCCCAGGGAGGCGAAGCGTTCAACCGGCTTGTCAAGGCCGATCATATTCTACGTCCATTCCGGGCGGAACGCGTTACGCTGGGCCAGTCTACGTACAAACTGGCCGCCACGCTCGGCCATCGCGACGTCGCGCTCTACAGCCCGAACAAGATCATGCACACAACGTATTGGGTCAGCCCTCATACATTCTCGCATGTCATCGACAACCGCGACTTCGCGCCGTTCACGATTCCGCCAGGCGCATCGGACGATCCGATGGAGTTCCAATATCCGTGGGAGCACGACCATCCCGACCGCGAGCCATACAACTTGGTCAACGGCATGTTCAGTCGCGACAACTGGCGCTACACGCATATGATCTGGATTGACGAGGGCGAGGATCATCATGATCTGGTATTCCGCCTCCGCCGTCCGGACGTGCTCAGCGCGGTGAAGCTTTGGAACAACACCACCTACCACACGATCGCCGAGATCGATGTGATTCTCGACGGCGACGCGGAGAAGAGTTATCACATGGACGTCCCGGCCGCCAACGAGCCGATCGTGCTCGAACTGCCAGAACCGGTCGAACTGAAAGAAACAATCACACTGCGCATCACGCGGTGGCGCAGTGATTCGCACAGGGCGTTCGAGGACGGAATACTCTGCGGTATCGACAACCTGCAATTCCTGCGTCCGGAGGAGGCCGTGGGTCAGGGGATCTTTCTTGATACGGCCGGCGGACTCGTCGCGTTTCCAGGGCCTTCCGGCGGCGGCATCTTCCTCAACCAGGTCCACTTCCTTGAAGAGGAACCCAAGGTGGAAAATGACGCAAAGAAGCTCAAGATCGTCGGCACGGTGCTCCAGAACATGGGCGTCGGCACGCGCACGGCTTCCGTCCTGGCAGTACCGGGCGTCAACGTTCGCTTTCACCCCATCACGATCCAGGAACACGCGAACGCCTACCTCGCGGACACGGAAGGGCGCGAAGGATGGTTCCACCATCGGCCCAATCTGCCGGAAGGCCTGAACGTTTTCCCGCGAGGCGAGAGCATTCTAGCCGATGTCACATACTCCACCGTCAACTTCACCACCTCGCCGATCCCCGACTTCATACTGCTCGGCGGACCGCGAAGCCGGCTGCCGAAGCACCTTGCGGACATGCCGAATGAAGTTCGCGGCATCCCTGTGAATCGCAAGGCCGATCAGTTGTACTTCCTGCACACGGCCCACGTCACGAACCCCATTTCGGACCGGGAGCGGGCGCGAATGACGGATAAAAAGAATCCGTTCGTGTTGCCGACGGTCATGGAGTACGTGCTTCACTATACCGATGGCCAAACAGCGCCGATCCCGGTCGTGCTGGAACGGAACATCGACCATTGGGTCCAAAAGGAAGCAAAACCGCTGCTCGGTGCGCGTGTCGGCTGGTCCCGTCGCTTCGATGGACTCGACGGAGAACATGCCGTGATCTACAGCATGCAGGCGGACAATCCGCGGCCCCACGCGGAGATCGAATCGATCGAGATTCATCGCACGGAAAACCGCGGCGCGTTTGCCGTGTTGGCGATCACGGCGGGAGAGGTTGTTCAGTGACGCGACTCTGTCCAAAGACCTGCAGCACGTGTGTCCCTGAAGACGGGATCTCGGCCAACGTCGACGCCTTCGCCCACGACCCGGCCGACCAGTGGTCTCGCCAGTCGCCCGCGGCC
>JAWLFY010000022.1:0-38416 GCA_041685355.1 Pirellulaceae bacterium
CGGCGGGGCACGGAAAACCGTGGGGCGTCGTCGGGGCGAGCGTCTTTGTCGTGACGATCGTCGGCATGTATGCCGCCTCCACGCTCTATCACGCTTTGCCGCCAAGCCGGGCGAAGCGAGTGTTCCGCACGCTGGAGCACTGCTTGATCTTTTTGCTCATCGCCGGAACGTACACCCCGGTCACCCTGATCGCGATCCGCGGGCCGTGGGGTTGGACACTTTTCGGAGTGGTCTGGTCCTTGGCCGCGGCAGGTATTCTGCTCAAGACTGTGGGAACGACCACGTACCGCTGGCTGCCCGGCCTCCTTTATTTAGCCCTCGCGTGGCTGATCGTCGTCGCGATTCGGCCGCTCTCGCATAGCGTGTCGTTCGCAGGCCTAATGTGGTTGTTCGCGGGCGGCATCGCTTACACAGTCGGAATGGCGTTTTTCGCCGCCAAGCGGGTTCCTTACTGCCATTTTGTGTGGCACCTGTTCGTCCTGATGGGAACGACGTGCCACTTTATCGCTGTGTGGTTGTATGTGGTCTAGCTGACACGCTCTGGCGAACGGAGGAGTTCGCTGATGACGTGACCTTCGACGTTGGTGATCCGCCGTTCGAAGCCGTTGTGCGTGAACGTCAACCGTTCGTGGTCGAGCCCCAACAGGTGCAGGATCGTGGCGTTGAAGTCGTATAGCGGGCGTGGGTTCTCCACCGCCCGGCGGCCGAACTCGTCGGTCACCCCGTGGCTGACTCCCGGCTTCACCCCGGCCCCGGCGAGCCAACAGGTGAACCCGTCCGGGTTGTGGTCCCGTCCCTCGGCCCCCTTTTGGAAGAACGGCATCCGCCCGAACTCGGTGCACCACACCACGAGGGTGTCGTCGAGCATGCCGCGTTGTTTCAGATCACGGATCAACGCCGCGGCGGGCTGGTCCAAGATCTCGGCATGCACGTCGTACTGCTCTTTCAGCGCGTTGTGCCCGTCCCAGTTCAGCTTCCCGCCGCTCGCATAGGCCCCGTTGAACAGTTGCACGAAGCGGACGCCCCGTTCGACCAAACGGCGTGCCAAGATGCAGTTACGGGCGAACGCGGCCTTAGGCGGGTTCTTCTCGTCGTCCGCACCGTACGACTTCAAGACGTGCGCCGGCTCGGCGCCGAGGTCGCTCAGTTCGGGGACGCTCAACTGCATCCGGGCGGCCAACTCGTAACTGGCGATCCGCCCGGCCAACCGGCTGTCCTCCGGTCGTCGCTCCAGGTGCCGGGCGTTCATCTCGGCGAGAAACGACCGCGCCGCGGCGTCGGTCGCGGGATTCACCCCGGGCGCGGCCAAATTTCGGATCGGCGCCTTCGAGCTGAGCGTCGTCCCTTGGAACGAGGCCGGGAGAAATCCCGGGCCCCAATTGTTCGACCCGTTTTGCGGCACGCCACGAGGGTCGGGGATCGCGACATAGGCGGGCAGATCCCGGCTCTCGCTGCCGAGCGCGTAGGTGACCCACGACCCCAGACTCGGGAACCCGTCGAGCACGAACCCGGTCGACAAGAAATTCTCCGCCGGCCCGTGCGTGTTCGACTCGCTGGTCAACGAATGGACGAACGCGAAGTCGTCGGTCAACTCGGCCAGGTGCGGGATCATGTCGCTGACCCACTTACCGGTTTCCCCCCGTTGCCGAAATCGGTACTGCGGTCGCGCCAGGTTTCCCGCGGGGCCTTGAAACGTCACCGACGGACCGCCCGGCAGCGGCTTGCCGTCCCACTTGATCAATTCCGGCTTATAGTCCCAAGTCTCGAGTTGGCTCACCGCCCCGGCGCAAAAGATGACGATCACGTTCTTCGCCGCCGCGGGGAAATGGGGCGAGCGCGGCGCATGCGGATCGGCCGGGTCGATCTCGGGCGCGGACGCCACGGCGCGATCGCCCGCGAGGAGGCTCGCGAGTGCGATCGAACCGAGTCCGCCGGCGGCACCCGACAACATTGCTCGGCGATCGAGCGAAACGGCCGGACCGGGAAACGGGGGACAGCGGCGTGGGTCAGTCGGTTGATTCATCAGTCGGTTGATTCATGGGACGAACAAAAACTCGTTGCTGTTGAATACGACGCGGCAAAAGGTGGCCAATCCGTGTTCGGTCACGAAGCTGACCGCGTCCGATCGCTCCGGCGGTGTCGGGTCGCGGCCCAAGGCGAGCCGGTAAACCTGATCGACTCCGGCTGTCACATCGGACCCGACCTCCGACTCGACGCGAGACGCCAACGCCCCCGATCGCTCGATCGTGAACCGGCTGTTGAACAGGTTAAGCGCCTGGATCGGCGTCATCGATTCGCGTCGCCGCGGCGTACTTTGGCCCGCGTCGGGACAATCAAACGCCCCGAACACGCCGTCCTGCTCGCGGCGGACCTTGTGCGCGTAGATCATCCGCCGCAGCCCCGCCGGGTCGAACGATTCGATCGGACGAAACCCGCTCAGCCCGCCCCGCTTGTCGAACAAGTCGAACCCGCGCCCCCCGGCCGCAAAATCGAGCTCGCCGCTGACGGCCAGCATCGAGTCTCGGATCGCCTCCGCCTCCAACCGCCGGGCCGGGTACCGCCACAGCAACTTCACCCCGGCGTCGGTTTGTCGGGCCGGTTCAGGGTCGGGGTGCTCGAACGACGATTGACGGTAGGTCGACGACAACACGATCCGCCGATGCAGCCGCTTGATCGACCACCCCGAACGGACGAAGTCGGACGCCAACCGATCGAGCAACTCCGGGTGGGAAGGCGGCTGGCCGCTCCGCCCGAAGTCGTTCGGCGTTTCGACCAACCCGCTACCGAAGTGCCCTTGCCAAATTCGGTTCACGATGACTCGGGCGGTGAGCGGGTTTTCGCCGTCGACGATCCATTCGGCCAGCGCCCGTCGGCGCTGCGGCCCGGGAGCGTCTTTCGCTAACTCGAGCCCCCCCAACGCCGCCGGGACCGCCGGGGCGACCCGTTCACGCGGTTGCTCCGGATCCCCGCGCGTCAACAACCGGATCGGGTCCGGTTCGCGGAACCGACCCGCGAACACTTTCGGCGGTTCCGCATCCCCGCCGGTCGGCGTTTCCGCCCTGTTCGACGACCACGTGCGGTCTTTGTATTCGACGCCCGCGACGAAGGCTTGCATCGCGTAATAGTCGTGTTGGGAGATCGGGTCGAACTTATGATCGTGGCATCGGGCGCAGCCGACGGTCAGCCCCAAGAACGTATTGCTCACGTTGATCACGATCTCGTCGATCGAATCTTGACGGGCGAGCCGCTTCGACGCGTCGTCCTTGCCGATCTGGCCGGGCAACAACACCGAAGCGGTGACCAAGAAGCCCGTCGCCGGGTCCGCCCCCAGCTGGTCACCCGCGAGTTGTTCGCGGACGAAATCGTCGAACGGAAGGTCGCGATTGAACGCTTCGATGACATAGTCGCGGTAAGGCCACGCGTGGGGGCGTTCGGTGTTGACCTCGAACCCATGCGTGTCGGCATACCGCACCACGTCGAGCCAACGCTGGGCCCACCGTTCGCCGTAGCGGGGGGAGGCGAGCAACCGGTCGACGACCCGTGCGTGGGCCTCGGGCGATCGGTCGTCGAGAAAAGTTTGCAGCTCGTTGGGCGTCGGCGGGAGCCCCGTCAAATCGAGCGTCACCCGACGCAACCATTCCTCACGCGGCGCCTCGGCCGCCGGCCGCAGCCCCGCCTCGAGCAACCGAGCGAGCACGAACCGGTCGATCTTCCCGCGGGGCCAAGACGCCAAGCCTGCGTGTCGCCCCGGCGAAACGTTCCCGTCCGCTCGCTTCGTCCCGCGGTCGGACGAAAGGTCGGGTGCCGGGTCGGGTGCCGGGTGATCCGCGATCGGTTGCAGGCTCCAGTGGTCCAGTGGGTCTTCGAGCGTCACCGGATCGACGCCATCGGGCCACGGGGCCCCTTGGCGAACCCACCGGGTGAGGATCTCGATTTCGTCGTCGGGCAACCGCTCGCCCGGAGGCATCTCCAAGTCGGCGTCCTCGTCGGCGACGAAGCGTACCAGGGGACTTTCGTCGGGATCCCCCGCGACGATGCTCGCGTCGTACAGCTCCCCCCCACGAAACGCCTCCGATTTGACGTCCAACCGCAGCCCGCTCCGTTGCCGCTGTTCGCCGTGGCACGAGTAACATCGCGATTTAAGGATCGGTTGCACGTCACGGACGAAATCGACCGATTCCGCGAACACACCGCCGGCAAAGAAGACGGCGAAACCGATCGACCACAACAGCGAGGCCCCCCCGATCCGCGGCCGATGCGGACGACGAGCGGGGCAGTTCCCTCGACAATGCCCTTCGATGCGGTTCATGTCGTTTTCAATAGGTCGGCGAGACATGCGGGGGGGCAATCGACGGGCTTCGGATCGAGATCGATTCTTCACCGTGACAGGACGCCTATTTTAACCCGGGTGTCGAACGTCATGGGTGGGACGTTCCCACAGGTGCCCTTTTCGCCGCTATCTTGAAGGCCCGCGTCGCGGCACGGACCGCCCCCGCACGACGGACGAATTCGCACCCGAGCATTTGCAGAGACGACACAGCGATGAGCGACGAAGAGCCGATCCTTTTCGACGAAATCGAAGGGGAGACCGAATACGCGGCGCCGGAGGTTTACGCGTCGAACCTGATCGAGTGGGCGATCGAACATCGGGCCAGCGACCTGTTCATCTCGGACGCCGAGAAGTCCGTCACGATTTCCGTCCGCCGGCTCGGCCGGGTCGAGATCGTTCGGCGATTGGCCCGCAACTACGGTCGCAAGCTGCAGGGGCACCTGCGGGTGATCGCGGGGTCCGACGCGGGCGAGATGATTCGCCCCAGCGAGGGGCGTGGCTTGGTCACGACACCGGGCGGCATCGACGTCGACGTGCGGCTGAGCACGATCCCGACGCTGTTCGGCCAAGACGTCTCGATCCGACTGTTCGACCCCGCCCACGGATCACGCGAACTGGACGAGCTCGGTCTCGACGACACGGAACTCGAGGCGATCCGGACGATGCTGGACCGGCCTTCCGGGTTGATCCTCGTCGCCGGTCCGGCCGGGAGCGGGAAATCGAGCACGCTCTACGCCGCGCTGCGGTACCTGAACGACGGGACACGAAAGATCCATGCCCTTGAAGACCCGATCGAGCACGCGATCTCGGGGGTCATGCAAACCGGCATCAATCTGCGGGCGGGGCTCGATTTTGCCGACCTGCTGCCGGTCGTGCTGAGGCACAGCCCCGACGTGATCATGATCGGCGAGATTCGGGACGAGAAAACCGCGATGACCGCCGTCCGCGCCGGCGCCAGCGGCCAACTCGTGCTCGCGACCTTGCACGCCAAAACCGCCGCCGAAGCGGTCGACGTGATGCTGCAGTACAACGCGAACCCGAAATTCCTCGCCGCCGCGCTCAGCGGGGTGATCAATCAACGGCTGATCCGAATGCTCGGCGAGGAATACTCCGAACCGCTCGAGATCGATGGCGAGATCCGAGTCCCCGATCCGGTCGCTTACCGACTCGGCGGGGCGACACCGACGCTCCGCCGAGCCAAGCTCACCGAGGACGGCCCGAAAGACGGGTTCACGGCGTTGACGTGTCTTCCCGAGGTCATGCGGATCCGCGACGGGTTGACCGAGGCGATCGGCCGCGGCGCGGCGGCGGCCGAACTCGAGCAATTGGCGATCGACGACGGAATGTTGCCGCTGTCACATGCCGCGATGGTGCGAATCTTTCGCGGGACCACCACCCCGCAAGAAGCGACCCGAGTGGTCAACGATCCCGAACTCGCCGCCCTCAGCAGCCACTACCCTCGCTGATCGCACCGCCGCCATTTACGGGATCAGCAGGAACCCGCCGGTCATCGCGGCCGCCTGGGTCAAGCCGCCACGGAGGCTGAGCGGTACCGGCGGCAAGATCCACGGGGCACAGTTGCCGGGGCGGTAATACCCCAACGCGTACTGCCGCTCGTTCGGCAAGTGCGTCCCCATCTTGTACGGCAACACCGCGATGTTGGCGAAGAAGTGGGCGGACGAAACGACCGGCTGCAAGATCGGACCCGCCGTGTGGCCGTAACGCTCCAGGTTCACCTCTTCGAAGTACAGCGGATAATGATGCAGGTTGGACGCCATCCAAGTCATCGTCGTCGGGTTCCAGTTCCGAGGCGTGAAATCGACCTGTTCGATCACGCATTCGGTCGGCAGCCCCCAATTGTCCGAGATGTACGCCAGGTCGGCCTCGCTCAACCGGTTCATAGGGAACTCCTCGGTGGTCCCGTACTCGGTCTCGATGATCGCTTTTTCGTACGCGAGGTCCCGAAGCCGGCCCGAGCCGAGTTCACGGCCGTCGTTCGTCCGCCACGTCCGGATCGGTTGGCGATCGTCAAAGTCCGCTTTCGCCTTTTCGTACTCGGCTTGGTCCAAGATGTCGGGCCGGAACGGCGGGCTGATGTCGAGCGACACCTGACGGATCGTCCGCTCGCGGATCTTGTCGCGGAAATCGTCGCACGATAATCCGCCGGCGGACGGTTGAATCTCGTCGAAGAATTGAAGCTGCGGCGCGTCGGGACGGCGCTGCCGCGCCTCGGGAACCAGCATCGGTTCCTCCTCGTCGGACGCGTCCGACGCGAACGGGTTCGACGCGTCCGGAGCGGGACCGGCATCGGGCCGATCGCGATCGGTGTCGGGCAAATCGGAGGGAGACTCCAACCGCTCGACCTGCGGCGCGGCGGCGTCGTCACGTCGGGGCGTCGGCAGTTCGCCCTCCCATTCCGGCCTGCTCCGACCAGACTCCGCAGCGGGGCCGAACCCCGACGGCGGTGCGTCATCAGCCGCCGACGACGGGGGGGCCGCATCGCCGCCGCTCGAAAGCTCCTCTTGGGCACTCGCCCGCATCAGCTCACCAAAGCTCGGCCCTTCGGACGCGGCGGAGCCGTTCGCGTTGCGGACGCGCGACTTGGTCGTCACGGCCGACTGACGCACCGGTTCGTGATGGGCGACTTCGTTCCGATTCGCCTCGTCGGTGGCGAACGGATCGGCAAAGTAATCGACCTGATCAGCGCGGTCCTCCGCGCGGAGCGGGTTGAACTGACCGGTTGACGCGTGAGGATTCGGGGCTGACGCCAAATCACGACCCGCCGGGCGATCCGCTTGCCGGTCGTCCGGTTCGCGGGAACTCCCGTGCGGCCGATCGACGTTGCCGCTCGGACGCCATCGCAGGCTCCAGCTGACGTCTTTACGTTCTTCAGCCACGCTGCGGCCGCCGCCCGTCACGTTGCCGCCGGCGCCCGCGACGGTACCGCCGCCGGTGTTGTCGGCGATCGGCCGCGGCGCGGATTTGGGGACCGGACGGCGTCGCCCCGTGGTCGGTCGACTCGGCGAAGCGACGGTGTCCGTGACACGGCCACCCAACGACGACGGTTCCGCAGGGACCGGGCGACGCGCCGGCGTCGGGGCGAAACGTCCGCCGTGTGAAAGGCCGCCGGGTGACTGCGCGTCGGCCGCCAGGGTCGAGCAACCGGCCACCAAGCAGACGGCTCGCAACGCGAACCGTCGGACCGACCTCCCGACGCCCGTCCTGATGTCAGGACGCGCTGTCGACGCGGACGTCGGGACTGTAATTCGGCGCTTCTTGCGTGATCGCGATGTCATGTGGGTGGTTCTCCCTCACCGTAGCCGCGGAAACGCGAACGAACCTTCCGTCCTTTCGCAATTCCTCGATCGTCCGTGTCCCGGCATATCCCATGCCGGCTCTCAACCCGCCGACCAACTGATAAACGAAGTCGCTCAGCGGTCCTTTGAACGGCACCCGCCCTTCGACGCCTTCGGGGACAAGCTTCCCCGCTTCGGTGTCTTTCTGGCGGTACCGATCGCTGCTCCCTTGCACCATCGCGCCCATCGACCCCATCCCCCGGTACGTCTTGAACGTCCGCCCCTGGTACAGGATCTTTCGGCCGGGGCTTTCGGCCAAACCGGCGAACAGGCTGCCGATCATCACCGTGCTCGCCCCCGCGGTGATCGCTTTGGTAATGTCACCGCTGAAGCGGATCCCGCCGTCCGCGATGATCGGTATGTTGTGCTTCTCCGCAGCCTTCGCTGCCTCCAGGATCGCCGAAATCTGTGGCACGCCGACCCCGCTGATCACCCGCGTCGTGCAAATCGACCCCGGGCCGATCCCGACCTTGATCGCGTCGGCCCCCGCACGCATCAACGCCTCGGTCCCGTCGGCCGTCGCCACGTTCCCCGCGATCACGTCGATGTCCCATCCCCGCTGCTGTTTGATCTCCCGAACCGTCTCGATCACGTTCTTGCTGTGTCCGTGGGCCGAATCGACGACCAACAAATCGACCCCTTGCCCGATCAACCGTTCGGCCCGCTCGAAGTCGCCGACCCCGACCGCCGCCCCCACCCGAAGCCGTCCCTGCGCATCCTTACACGCCCACGGGAATCGCTTCATCATGTCGATGTCCCGGATCGTGATCAGTCCCGTTAGTTTTCTATCTTCGTCAACCAGCAGAAGTTTCTCGACCCTTTTTGCCGTTAAAATCCGCTCAGCTTCCTCAAGCGTCACATTCCCCACCGCCGTGACCAGGTTTTCGTGGGTCATGACGTCCGAAATCGGCAGATCGGGGTTTTCCAGGAACCGCAAATCGCGGCGGGTCAGAATCCCCGTGAGTGTCCTGTCCGCGTGAACGATTGGGATTCCCGAAACGTTCGCCCGGTCCATCATCTCGGCTGCTTTCCCAACCCGCTCTTCGGGTGGCAGGGTCACCGGATCGACGATGATCCCGTTGGCCGAGCGTTTGACCTTCAGCACCTCTTCGGTTTGCCGGCGGATCGAAAGGTTCTTGTGGATGATCCCCAACCCCCCTTCCTTGGCGAGCCCGATCGCCATGTTCGCCTCGGTGACGGTGTCCATTGGCGACGACAGAAGCGGGATCTTCAGCCGGATCCGGTCGGTCAAACGCGAGCTGACGTCGACCTCGCTGGGGACCACGTCGCTGTATCGGGGGAGCAACAGCACGTCGTCAAAGGTGACACCGGGGGGCCCGACTTTGTCTTCAAACATGCCTCGTCCGCCACGGAAATGGGGTGGAAAAACCTCCAATTATGCCCCGCCCCAGGCCTGCGTTGAAGGTGCCGTCCGGTATCGTGGGGGGCGGAAAGCCGAACGCCCCGGCAGGTTGCCGGCAGCCGGAACGCCTCGGTGGAAAGCGCGCGTTCGAAATCGAAACGCAGTTCTTTCCGATGTCCCTTGATCGTCGTCCCTTGATCGTGCACGTACTCCGGCGATTCGCCGGTACTCGAACTCGAACTCGTACTCGAACTCGTACTCGTACTCGAACTCGTACTCGCCGGCAAAGTTTCCCGGATGCGGCCGAGTCGGAGCGAGTAGGAGTGCGAGTACCAGTTCGTTGAGGACGAGTACGACCTCCCAGGCCCTCTGACGTGGTGAACTTCTTAATGATCGCGAATTCGGTCCGTTCGGTTGCTTCCCGGTTCGCCCTGGCGGCCGTCTTTTCGTGTGGCACAGTGGCCGTCGCGGACGAGCCAGAAGCGGTTCTCGGAACGATCCCGGCAGCTCAAACCGGGCCGGTCGCGTTCGAGAAACTCGTGTTGACGGATGAATACTTGAGTGACGGCGTCGCGGTGACCGACATCGATCGGGACGGCCATCCCGATATCGTCTCCGGCCCGTATTGGTATCCCGGCCCCGAATTTCAAAGGCGCGTCGCGTTCTATCCGCCGGTCCCGCTGGTGCCCCAGCGGAGTCCGTCGGACAGCATGTTCACGTTCGCGGACGACTTCACCGGGAACGGCTGGCCCGACCTGCTCGTCCTCGGCCGCGTCCACAAGCATGCCGCGTATTGGTACGAGAACCCGGGGGGCGATCTCGAAGGCGACGCGACGGCAAACCTCCGCGACCACGGGCACTGGGATCGACATCTCGTGTTCGAGCGGATCCGTGGGGAATCGCCGACGCTCGTCGATCTGCTCGACGACGGAATCCCGCGGCTGATCTGTCACTGGGAAGGACGCTGGGGCTGGGTCGCGCCCGACCCGCGGCGGCCGAGGCTGCCGTGGCGGTTCCGCCCGATCGGCGAGGTCACCGACCCGCCCCAGTTCTATCACGGGCAGGGCGTGGGAGACCTCAACGGCGACGGTCGGCTCGACGTGATCCTGAACGACGGTTGGTACCGGCAACCGGATGAGGATCCGGCGGACCGCTTGTGGGATTTTCATCCCTATCGGTTCTCAAAAGGCCGCGGCGGTGCCCAAATGTTCGCGGACGACCTGACCGGCGACGGCCTCGCCGACGTGATCACCGCGATCGACGCCCACGGATGGGGACTCGCCTGGTTCCGCCAAAAACGCCACGGTTCGGAGGTCGCGTTCGACGAAGTGACGGTGATGTCCGATCGCTCCGAAAAAGAACGGTACGGTGCCGCGTTCACCCAACCCCACGCGCTCGCCTTCGCGGACATCGACGGGGACGGTTTGCGTGACATCGTGACCGGAAAGCGGCGTTGGGCGCACGGCCCCGACGGCGACATCGAACCGGGCGCCCCGCCGGTCGTCTATTGGTTTCGTCAACAACGGGACGAATCGGGGATGCCCCGCTTCGTGCCCCACCGGATCGACGACGGATCGGGGGTCGGAGTCCAAATCCGCGCGACGGACGTCAACCACGACGGCCGAGTCGACGTGGTCACAACGTCGAAGCTGGGAACGTTTCTGTTCCGAAACCTCGGTCCGCGAGACGATCGCCCGTGAGCTTCCCAACGATGCGGCGTGATTTCACGACTCGTCGGGAACCAATCGATAGATGCATTCGCCCTTCATGTTGGCGGTCATGAAGTAGACCTCGCCGTCATCGTCCTCGCCGAACGCCAGCACGGGGGTTCCGCCGCCGACGATCTCTTCGTTGCCGACGACGCGACCGGCCGACTCGTCGTAGGTCAGCGCCCACACGCGACCGCTGACGTAATCCGCGTACAGATACTTGCCCTGGAGCTCCGGCAACCGGTCACTTCGGTACACCCGCCCGCCGGTGATCGACTTGCCGATCTGGTGGTCGTACTCCCAAATCGGGTCGATCGGTTCTCCGGGACCTTGCCGGTCGCGGTTCCCAAAGTCGGAAACCCCCTCGCGGACGCTCCACCCGTAATTGCCGCCGTTGCGAATCAGGTTCACCTCTTCGATCAATTCTTGACCGACGTCGCCGGCCCATAGCGTGCCGGTCGCGCGGTCGAACGCCATCCGCCAAACGTTTCGCAGCCCGTACGCGTAGATCTCACCACGCCGGCCCCGCTTCGCGTCTTCGTCGCTGGCGAACGGGTTGTCACTCGGGATCGCGTATCGTTTCCCATGCGACTCGCCGTCGACGTCGATTCGCAAGATCGAACCGAGCAACTTCGTCACGTCTTGACCGGCCGCGTGCGGGTCGTTGCGGTCGCCGCCGTCGCCCAGCCCGATATACAGATAGCCGTCCGGGCCGAACTCGAGCGAACCCCCGTTGTGGTTGCGGTACGGCTGTTCGATCTCCATCAGCACCGTCTCCGATTCGGCATCGGCGCGGTCCGGGTCGTTGCCGGAAACCTGAAACCGGGAAATCACCGTGCGGTCGTCTTCGACGTCGGTGTAGCCAACAAAAAACGCCCCGGTTTCGGCATACCGCGGATGGAACGCGAGCCCCAGTAAGCCCTGTTCGTTCCGTCCCGACTGGCTCCACTGAGCGACCTTGTCGGTGAGATCGAGAAACAACTTCGCCCGTTTCACGTCACGACGATTGTCGAACACGTAGATCCGACCCGATTGGGTCACGGCGAACAGCCGATCCGTTCCGTCGCGAGCACTCGTCAACTCCATGATCCGCAGCGCGCGGATCTTCCCGGAGTCGTCGATCGGCTCCCAGTCCTCCCATGTCAACTCGGGGAACGCCAACTCCGGACGCAACGCGAGCTTGCCGTCGATCGGCTGAGGGACTTCGCCGTCGTCACCGATGCGGCGGAGCTTGACGTTGCGGAACGCGACCTCCGAGCCGTGTTCCTGCAGCGCGATGTGCCCCTCGGTCGCCTTCGCGAAATCGGCGAACTTCGAAAACTTGCTCCCCGCAACCCGCCGGTTCCAATCCTTGCTGCCGGGGACGAAACGGTAGTACCGAAGCCCGTTCAGGCACACCTCCCCCTGTTCCGGCGTGACCCGCAGATAAAGCTGGTTCCACTCGCCGACCGGCCGTTCGGCATCGACCGGAACCTTCGGGTCGGCCCCCCGCGGCGCGTCGGGCTGGTACAACTGGTAGAGCCAACCCGATTTTTCGACGCCCGTTTTCCCGGTCGCGTCGAACAGCTGAATTTCCGGGCCGGTGTGCCAGGCGGGACCGTCGGTCTCGGCGACGTGGTACATCACGCCGCTGTTCGCACCCTCGGTCAGACGGTACTCGAGCATCAGCTCGAACGCGGCGAACTTTTCGGTCGTGATCAGGTCGCCCGCCCCACGCCCCGTACACACCAGCACGCCGTCGTCGAGTTTCCAGCCGTCGCTGACGTCGGGGCGTCCGTAGTTCCGCCACCCTTGCAGCGAATCGCCGCCCAACAACATCTCCCACCCGCTTCGCTGTTGGGACTCGGTCAGCCCCCCCGCTTCTTCGCTCCGAGCGACGGCGGACCACCCACACATCAACAAACAACACGCGGCAACGCCCAGCGGCGTGGGGAAACGATTCATCACGGCGAGAACATCCGGCGAGGGGAAGCCCGGGGCCGATCGTGGCCGCGGGTGCGGGGAAGTCGAACAACGAAGGAACGCCAGTCTAACTCGTCGAGCAGGGGGAAACAGCACCGCGGGGCCCGTGTCCCGCCCGCACCCTTTCGCGACCCGAGCCGCCGCGCCCACAATGGTTACCAAATCACGCCTCCCCGGCGCCACGCCGGCACCGCGAACCCCGTCCGCCGACAATCACCCCGTCCGTCGAGAACGCCCCGTCCGTCGAGAACGCCCCGTCCGTCGAGAACGCCCCGTCCGTCGACGATAAGAATCAGCGCCCCGTCGCGTCGCCGTTGGTGCCCATCCCTGCTGAACCCGCTCCTCTTCTGCTCCGAATGAGATGAACGCCATGACCATCGCCCTGATCGTCCTCGTCGCCGTGATGCTCGGAATCGGGTTGATCTTGGTCCTGTACGGGGTCCAGATCTACAACCGCTTGGTGACGCTGCGAAATCGCGTCGACAACGCGTTCTCGCAGATCGAGGTGCAACTCAAACGCCGTCACGACCTGATCCCGAACCTGGTCGAAACGGTGAAGGGTTACATGGCGCACGAACGGGAAACGCTCGAGGCGGTCATCCAGGCTCGGAACCAAGCCGCCAACGGTCTTCAACAGGCGTCCAATAACCCGGGTGACCACGCCGCGATGGCAAACCTCGCCGGCGCCGAGCAAGGACTGAGCGGCGCCCTCGGTCGTCTGTTCGCGTTGTCCGAGGCGTATCCCGACCTGAAGGCGAACCAGAACATGGCGCAGCTCACCGAAGAGATCACATCGACCGAGAACAAAATCAGCTTCGCGCGGCAGGCCTACAACGACTCGGTCACGACGTACAACACGTACAAGCAAACCTTCCCGCCGGTGGTCTTCGCGGGGCTGGTCGGCCACGGCGATGACCGCGACTTACTCGAGTTCGACAGCGAACAGATCGCCGAGGCGCCCCGCGTGTCCTTCGGCTAAGGCGGGGCACCGATGGCAACCGATTTTTTCCAACGCCAAGACACCGCCCGCAGGAACTCGGCGGTCCTGGTCGGACTGTTCCTGCTCGCCGTCACCGGAATCGTGTTGATCACGTTTTTCGCGGTCGTGTTCGCCACTTCGGCGGCGAAACAGTCGCAGCAGCCCGACGGCTACGGGCGGACGGAGTCGAGCCGCTCGGAGCTCCCCGACCCGGTCACCGCCGGGGCGATCGCCGCGGCCGCGGCGTTAGCGGTGATCGCCGGTGGCACGCTGTTCAAAGTCACCGAACTCCGCTCGGGTGGCGGCAAGAGCGTCGCCGAGAGCATCGGCGGACAACAGCTCCGCCCCAACCACGGCGGCCACGCCGAACAGCGGTTGCTCAACGTCGTCGAGGAGATGGCGATCGCGTCGGGGACCCCCGTCCCGCCGGTGTTCCTGATGGAAGACGACGCGATCAACGCCTTCGCGGCCGGCTACGCGCCCGGTGACGCGGTGATCGGGGTCACCCGCGGGGCTTGCGAACGACTCTCCCGCGAGGAGCTCCAGGGGGTCATCGCACACGAATTCAGTCACGTCCTCAACGGCGACATGCGCGGGAACATCCGGCTGATCGGGATCCTGCACGGGATCCTGCTGCTCAGCCTGATCGGCAAAATGCTGCTCTACTCGCTGTACTTCGGCTCGGCTGGCCGTCGCCGCGGGCGGGACAACGGCAAAGGGATGCTCGTGATCCTCGCGGCTGGCGTCGCACTCTATCTGCTCGGGTCGCTCGGGGCGCTGGTCGGCGGACTGATCAAAGCGGGGGTGTCGCGCCAACGCGAATACTTGGCCGACGCCAGCGCGGTGCAGTTCACCCGAAACCCCGACGGCATCGGCGGGGCCCTGATGCGGATCGGGGCCAAGCAACACGGCAGCCGCTTGAAGCACCCCAACGCCGCGGTCGCCAGCCACATGTATTTCGCGCAAGGCGTGTTCGAAGGGCTTTCGGGCTTGGCCGCGACCCATCCGCCCCTCCCCAAACGGATCCGCGCGATCTTGCCGAATTGGGACGGACGATTCCCCGAACCCGAACCGTCCCCGATGACCCCACCCGAATCGTCGCGTTCGTCAACACCACCCGGCGAGGCGGCTCGCGGTTTCGCCTCGGGCGGCGACCGGCACGTGCCCGGTACCCGCGACGGTGGCCCCGACGGCGCGGGTGGCGGCGGCGATCGTGGTGGTGCGGGTGGCGCCGCCGCCGCGGGTGGCGGCGGCGGGGCCGATGACCAGCGGCGCCGGATGGTGCGGGAGGCGGTCGGCCAAACCGGACATCCCGAACCGGTTCACCAGACCTACGCGGCGCGGCTCTTGGGTTCGATCCCGCAAACGATGCGCGAAGCGGCTCACGAACCGTCGACCGCGCGGGCGATCGTTGTCGCGCTGCTGCTCGATCACGACGATTCGATCCGCCATCGACAACTCTGGGCGGTCGGGAAACGGATGGAACCGCAAGTCGTCCGGGAGGCGGTCAAGTTTTGGGAACAGCTCGCCGACGGCTCCAACGAACTCCGCCTCCCGTTGCTCGACCTGACACTCCCGGCGCTGGCGTGCATGTCGGAAAAGCAGTTCGACGCGTTTGCCGCCGCGATCCGCGAATTGATCCGTGCCGATGATCGGCTCTCGCTCTTCGAGTGGACGCTCTCGCAAGTCTTGATGCGACACCTCGAACCGCGGTTCCGACCGCCCCGCCGGGTGACCACGCGTTATTACAGCTTGCTCAAACTCGGGCGTCCCGTCTCCGTGTTGCTCTCAACGGTCGCCCGTGTCGGCCACTCGGGCGACGTCGTCACCGACGCCTTCGAAGCGGCGCGGCAGCAATTGCCCGACGTCGATGTCTCGTTACTCGCCGCCGAAGCCTGCTCGCTGGACGCCTTGCGAGCATCGCTCGACACGCTCGCGACCGTGTCGGCGCCGCGACGACGAGAACTGGTCGACGCCTGCGCCGCGGCGATCTGTGTCGACGAGCACGTCACGGTCTCCGAATCGGAATTGCTACGAGGCATCGCCGACCTGCTCGAGTGCCCCATCCCGCCGATCGTTACGTCGACCGCGTGATCGCGGCGAACACGCCGTCCCCGGCACGGCCGAGCCACAACGTCGTGAGACGCTGGCCGCATTTGCGATAGCGTTTCAGGAGCATCTCCGGTTCGGCCGCCACCCCACGCACCTTCACCGTCGCCGGGCGAGCGTCCAACTCGCGGAACGCTCGCCGCAACCCCCGATCGTCGAACCGCCCGCTCCAAACGATTCGCTCCGCAAACGCCAGCGGTCCGAGCGCGAGCGGCCCGGACTCGGCGGCCGCATCGCGCGTGTTCCCGTCCGCGTCCGCGGGATCCGACACGTCCGTGTTCGCGCCGTCCGCGTCCGTGGTCAGAAACCCGCTCGGCCCGGCGAGCACCCCCAATCCGCAGGCGACGGCGAAAGCTTCGGTCAACCCCGCCGCCCGGATCGCCGCGTGCGGATCGACCAGCATCGCCCCCAACGCCTGGACAGGCTCGACCGTCCCGACGGCCGCTCCGGAGACGGCTTCGACAAACCGTTGGTGCCGGCCGTCGGCGCCGATCACGACGGCCGACCGCGTCGCAGGCTTCACCTCCGCTCGCCGGATCGTCTCGCCGAACAGCACCGACTGCTCGCGGACCGTCGTCCCAAGCGCGATCCAACATCGGTGGACCCGCTCGAGGATCGGGCCATCGAGTCGCGTCGCCGGGGCGAGCTTCGCGACCCCGTCGCCGCTCCGCTCGAGGATCCGTTCGACGTCGTCCCACGCGGGGCTGAATCGATCCGGTGACGTCGTCCGAGTCTCCGTTGCCTTCGTCCGCTTCCCGGTTCGCGTTCTGCCCAACACGACATCGCGTGGCACGGCATCGTGCGTTGTCGGTCGGCGATCGGGATCGATGTGGACCGCGGCGTCACTCGAGCCCGCCCACCGAATCGCGTCGCCACACACGACGCCCGCCGAAAGCCGCCCTCCCGCCAAAGGCTGTTCGTCCGAGGCGGCCGGTCCGTCCCCGGAAGATCCGTCCCCGGAGGACAAGCCCGCGCCGGCGGCATCCAGGTTGGCCGCCGCCATCGCCGCGACGTCCGGGTCCGCGTCGATCCCGGTCACCGGGCCGCGTCGCGCCAACCGCATCAGGTCGCCACCGACGCCGCAACAAAGGTCGATCACCGGTCGGTCGCCGAACCACGCCGCTTTGTAATCCGCCACCTGCCACGCGGTCGCTTGCTGCAACCCACGCGACGTCACCCACCACCGGCCGGGCCCGAATTTCCGCCGCGCCTTCGTTTGCAATTCCAGCGTCCGAAGCAACCGCGTCGCGACCGGGTCGCCGAACCGTTCCCGGAGCCGGCGGGCGGTCGCCGGGGTTGCCGGCGGGCCGCCCGCCAATTCCGCAAGGGCGTCGATCTGGTCCGAGGTGATCGGATCGAATCCGAGCGATGTGTCGTCAGGTTCGGTGGGCATGAGGCGGATGCGGCATGGGAAAGCGAAAGGGGAATCGGTGCGGTCGTATCGGTCGCACGACGGCGACGCAACCGCCGGAAGGTTTTCTCCGCCGCGACCGATACGAGAAGATGCGGTCCGATCTGTGCGGGCCGTGCCCCCACGTTCCCAAACGAACCCCTCGTTCCCCACCGAACCTTTCGTTCCCCACTGAACTCCTCGTTCCCCACCGAACCACGGTCGCCCCATGATTCGCCGAGCCGGAACCGTCGCGTTGCTCACCGCCGCGGCGGGAGGACCGTACGTCGCGACCGAGACCGAGTTCGGACGCGACGCGACCGATCAAGTGTCCGCCCTGTTCGATTCGGGATCGGCCGAATCGAAATCCGATCCGATCGACGGCTCGCCGATCCACGCGCACCACGAAGTGGAGCAACTTCGGCCCATCGGTTCGACCGAGTATCGCTACGACGAACCGGTCGCGCGGCGGCTCGGGGCGATGCCCGAAACGGTCGAGGAAAATCCGTCGCTCGTCGGGGCGCGGGTCGAGGACCTTCGCGAAGTGCTCCGGTTCGACATCACCTCGGCCTGGGTCACCCAGCGTTTTTCGCGGGTCAGCACCGTGCTCGCCGACCTGCGGCTGCAAGGGTTGCGAGTCCCGTTCGTCACCGGGACCCACGCCGACGACCTGGCCGGGACACTCACCTATTCCTTCGATTACAGCGGCAAGCTCCAACGGGTGACGATCCACGGCTTCACCGGTAACCCGCAAAAACTCGTCGACACGATGGCGGGGCACTACGGGCTCTCCCCCGAACCGACGTTGGAGGCGGGCGTGTACACCCGGCGATGGAACGGGATCCCCGTCCACTTCCTGCGGCTGACCTACGCCCCGGTGGTCTACGCCGACGCCGCGAACCAGAAATACACGGTGTTCCTCGAGCTGAACCAGCCGGACCTGGCGTACGGGATCAGCGAAGAGGCACGCCGGATCGTCCAGGCCGACCGGCACAGCGGCCGCTGGTGAGGTCGAACCGAGACGGGCGAAACACCATACACTTGACCACTTGTCAATTTCCCTGCGAAAGCCGTTATTCGCTTTCAACGGGAAACTTCCCAGCGTTAGACTGAATCCGATCGCGATCGTCCGACGTTGGAGAGAGCCGATGGGAGCGGAATGGTACTACATGGCGCACGGGTGGATCCGAAAAGCCCGGCGCGTCGGCCCCATCTCGGAAGCCGACTTGTTGTTGAGGATCGACCAGGGCAAGATTTCCCCAGAGACGTTGTTGCAGAGCAGCAAGACGCGGGGCAAATGGGTTCCGATGAACTCGATCAAGCCCGCGATGCAGCGTTGGAAAAAGTCACACCCGGAAACGCATTCGTAGGCTCGGCCGCTGATCCCCCGCGCCCGCATGACCGCTGCCGACTACGGCGCCATCGCCGTGGCGCCGATGCTGATCTTTTTGATGATCGGCAGCCTCGTCAATTTTCTGCTGTTGCTCGGATACTCGGGTAGCTATCCGACACGCGGCGCGTGGATCGTTTGGTTCTTCACGATGGGGACCGTCGCGCTCGCCCGCGTCGCGATCGAAAACTCGCGAAGCTATTCGCTGGGATACGCCTTGGCACTCGGGCTCGCCGGGTTGCTCGTGCTCGGTGGCCTGTTCGGCAACCCGATCTTGGCGGCGATCGTGTTACTGACCATCGGTGTGCTCGCCGACCGGATTACCCGCGACTGCACCATCATTGACGACAAGCAAGACGCCAGCGGGTGGGGGCTGTTCGGGTCGCGGCCGACAAGCCGCAAGGGACGCAAGCAACCGGGACGGACGGTGCTGTACCTCGCCCTCGCCGCGCTCCCGCTGTTCGGGCTCGGCCAACTCGCGATTCGCAGCCCCGTCGCCGAACGGACCGGACGGTGGTACCTGGCGATCTACCTGTTCGCCTCGCTGTCGCTGTTGGTCACCACCAGCTTCCTATCGCTTCGTCGCTACCTCCGCCAACGGGGCGCGGAGATGCCGCGGGACGTTGCCGTCGGCTGGCTCGCCGGCGGAACCGCGCTCGTCGCCGTGCTCCTCCTTGCCGCCTACCTGATCCCGATGCCCGGCCAACGGGTCGCCTCGGTCGACCTCGATTCCTGGGTCTCCACCGCCGACGATTGGACCGCCAGCCGGTTCGGATGGGGCGACGAAACGGCGCCCGAACAAGCCGGCTCCGACCCCAACCGTGTCGCCGACCCCAACCGTGTCGCCGACCCGAATCGCCAGTCCGACCCGAATCGCCAGTCCGACCCGAATCGCCAGTCCGACGAAAATCCCGACGCCCCAGGCGACTCGCCCGGCCAAGGCCAACCCGACGGCAAGGGCCAACCGACGGGCCAACGACAACAGTCCGGCCAAGGCGAACCGACAGGTACGGCCAATGAGGCGAATCAAGGCAAGTCAGCCGGCGAGGGCCGATCACGCGGCGAAGGCGAGTCATCCGGCGAAGGCGAGTCATCCGGCGAAGGCGAGTCATCCGGCGAAGGCGAGTCATCCGGTGAAGGCGAGTCATCCGGTGAAGCTTCATCCGACGGAGAGGATCCGACGAGCAAAAGTCAGGCGTCCGACGAGGACAGCTCGCGTGAGGAAAACTCACGCCAGGAAAACTCGAGCGAGAACCGCTCGAGCGAGAGCGGTTCCGGCGATGAACCTTCCGCTGGCGACCCGGCCGATCAAAGCTCGCCGCAAGACACCGACTCGTCCTCCTCTGCCGATCGGTTCTCCTTCGGTGAACTCCTTTCGGGCCTGTCCGACATCTTTCGCATGCTGTTGATCTTGTTGTTGCTCGGAATCGTCGTGGCGTTCCTATGGGTCTATCGAGCCCAGATCGCACGTTGGTGGTCGGACCTGTGGGGACATCCAACGGTCGACACGAACGACGAAACGTTGTCGACGTCGACCGCCGTCCGAGACCCGCCCCCGCGACCGTTTTCAAGTTTCCGCAACCCGATCGGCCATGAGAAAGACCCGCGGCGGGTGATCGTGATCACGTTCCAAGCGTTCGAGGCATGGACCCGCGAACGGGGCTGGCGTCGGGGTCGTGAGGAGACGCCGAACGAGTTCGCCGCACGCGTCGCTTCCGAGCTCCCCGAGATATCGACATCGGCCCGACAAGTGATCGATGCGTATAACCGCGTCGTGTACGGCCGCGGCCGCGCGACCGGCCGCGACGTCGACGCCGCGGGCGAGGTTTGGGACACGATGCGCCGTGCGTCTGAAAGCCGAGAAACCGCGGCCGCCGAATCGAACTGAGTCCGTCGGTCCGCGGCGAACCCCTTCCGCACTTTGTCGATGTCGGCCCGCCGGGTTATCCCGCGGCAACGTCCGCCCCGGGGGTCGCGATGTCCGCCTCGGCACGCGCGAAATCCGCCTCGACGGGATCGTGATCCCGTTCGAGCCGGCGGAGGGTTTCCTCGATCCGGATCCGGAGTTGTTCGCTCGTTTCACCTTCGACGACGCGGATCGGCTCGGCAAAGTAGCCGTCGATGCGGGTGAACGGCTTCGGGATCTGAAGACGGTCCCACGCCTTCTTGAGCACCCACCGACGTTTCGACACGGGGATCATGCAGAGGACGACCGCGTCGGCGCGTCGGGCGAGCGTCGTGATCCCCCGCTGGACCTTGCCGCGAGGGCCGCGGGGACCGTCCACCGCCAAGTAGGCCGGGCGTCCGCCGACAACGTGCGCGATGAGCGCCTCGAGTGCCTCCTTCCCGCCCCGTCCCTGATTCCCGCCGCGGCTCCCCGAACCGCGAACCGGGATGACCCCCCGGATCCGCAGTGAGGGGACGATGATCTCACCGTCGCGGGATCGGGAAACCATCGCGCCGGTTCCCCGTTCGCCCCCCAAAATCGCCGCGACCTGATGGGCGTGCAGAACGGCATAAATGTACCGCACCCCGTCCCGCCGCAACGCCTCGCGTGGGTCATCGTGGACCCGCACCCGGCACGTCCAGCGTAAAAACAGAATGAAACCGGCGGCGGCCCACGCGATCGCGTGGGACCGGATCGAATTTTTTCGCATGGTCGTGACCGATTACCGCAACAGGGTTTGCTTGATCCAACGCCACACGAACAACAACAGCCCCATCAAAAACAACATCATGCCGCTCAGCCACAACAGCACCGGGCCGAGCGCCGCCAGGTTCGGCAGTAGCCAACCGTTGGCGATCGAGTCCCAATACAGCACGGTGAGCACGGTCCCGGCACACAGGTACGGCCCGAACGGGACGCGTGGCTCACGGGTCACGACGTACTGCACCAACACGATCGCGATCGCCGCGATCGGGGCCAAGAAGAACGCCGCCAGCGACGCTTGCCAGCCGATCACCCCGCCGATCATCGCCATCAACGTCACGTCGCCGAACCCCATCGCTTCGACCCCCATCGCCGACGACGCGACGACGCGGACGGCCCAAATCACGCCGCCGCCGACCGCCATCCCGACCAACGCCGTGAACAGCCCCAGCCACGACACGCCACCCCCGCTCCACACCGCCGCGATCGCCGCCGTCCCGACGCCCCAGATCACCGCCAACAACTTCCACGTCGGATAGCGGACCAAACCGGCGAAGAAAAACTCGACTCCCTTGGCTAACCCCTTACGAAGGATCACGCGACGGTCGGCGAGCGCGAAACACCATCCGGACCAAATCGCCAAACCGACCCACAACCCGGTCGTGTCGAACCACTTCGGGTCGATCGGTCGCGGGACGTTGAACGTCACCGGGGCGAGTTCGCTACCCACCACCACCGGCATGAAACCGTGCACCGATACGGCTCCGCTGACCATCGCCAAAATCGTCCCCGGCACCGTGATCGCGTCCGGGATCGTCTGCTCGTCAAAGTCGATGAACGTCGCCGCGGTCATGAACAACACGAGCACCGCGTGGACGAAAAAGACGCGATTCAGCCACCCCGCCTGCGCGGCGAGCAAATCAGGGGTGCGGGCCACCGCCGGCAACAGGCCTCCCGATTCACACTCGAACAGATAAAGCGCCGGCAGCGCCACCGCCAGCGCAATCTCGATCAGCAACGGGCGGATCCAAAATCGCCCGCCATGCGATTCCCGCTCGCGTCGTAGCCGGACCCAACCGATCAGCGGCACCCGGTCCGCCCATGTCCGCTCGGCGGCCCCTCCCGGTGCCTCCCCCCACGGCGAAATCGGCCGCGGAAACCAACACCAACGATAGATCACGTGGTTGGCCATCGCACCGAACAGCAACCCGACGGCCGCGAGCAGTCCGAGCCGCGCGATCAGGGGCAAGCCGATCCAAAATGCGAGCACAGACATGACCTCGGGCATGACCTTGGGGGGTGGGACGCGGCGCCGCGATTCTGATCGGCCCAAGTCGCGAGCTCGAGCCAGGCCCGACCGAGAACCGTGGCTCGAGTGGAGAAACGCCGCCAGAGGGTAAACCAATCGTGCACGAACGTCACGGCGGGAATCCGGTTTCGATTGACGGGGGCAGAAGATGCCACTAAGATCGTTCGGGGTTGCAGAGCTGTGCACAAAAGGTTCCGCAATCCCCGCCTGCCTCATTCTAGGGCTACCGGCATTGGCCTGCGTGTCGTTGCTGGACCGGCGTTGTCGGACCACTCATTTCCGAACGGTGAACACCGTGACGGGGAGGGATGGGCCAGACCGCCCATCGCTCCTCGACCGACCCCGCTCACCGCGTTCGGAACGACGCCTTTCCCGACCGGAAGGCACGATATTCCAAAGGTGAGCATTCGATGCGCGTGAAATCTCGTTTCGGCCGGACCTACCCGATCGTCGCGTTTCTGGTCGGCTTCGTCCCGATCTGGATCCTCCCGGGGCTCGCGTTCGCGGAGGACCCCGAATCGCCGCCAGAAGGATCCACGCCGGCGGCCGACGATCCGATCAGCTACCACCGGGACATCGAACCGATCTTTCGTCACCACTGTTTCGGCTGTCACCAGTCGGCCAAACGGTTGGGCGATTACCGGATGACCGATTTCGCGTCGTTGCTCGCCGGCGGCGAAACCGGACAAGCCGCGATCGTTCCCGGCAAGCCCGACGAGAGCTATCTGGTCGACCAAATCACGCCGATCGACGGCGAAGCGGAAATGCCGAAGCCGCCTCGCGAGCCGATGAGCGCCGTCGAGATCGAGAGGGTCACCCGCTGGATCGCCGAGGGCGCCGTCGACGACACGCCCCTCGGAGGCGGGCCACGATTCGACGCCGATCACCCGCCGACTTATACCGGCCCGCCGACGTTGCCGTCGGTCGACGTCTCACCCGACGGCAAACGGATCGCCGTCGCGGCGTTCTACGAAGTCCAGATTCTCGACGCCGAGTCGGGCGAATCGCTCTCGCGGTTGATCGGGCTCAGCCCTCGGGTCAACACCGTCCGCTTCTCGCCCGACGGGTCGCGACTCGCCGCCGTCGGCGGTACACCCGGTGAGGCGGGTGAGATCCAAATCTGGGACGTGGCCTCCGGTGAGCTCGTCCTTTCCAAACCGATGACCTACGACACCTTGACCGGGGCGAGCTGGTCCCCCGACGGCCAAACGCTCGCGTTCGGGGCGAACGACAACGTCGTCCGCGCGATCGACGCCGAAACCGGCGACCAAGTCTTGTTCCAAGGGGCTCACGAGGATTGGGTCCGCGACACCGTGTTCACCCCCGACGGTAAACACCTCGTCTCGGTCGCCCGCGACATGTCGTGCAAGTTGACCGAGGTCGAAACCGAACGGTTCGTCGACAACATCACCTCGATCACCCCGGGAGCCCTGTCGGGCGGGTTGAGCAGCGTCGCGATGCATCCCGAACGCGACGAGATCCTGATCGGCGGCGCCGACGGCGTGGCGAAACTGTATCGCGTGTTCCGCCAAACCAAACGACAGATCGGCGACGACGCGAATCTGATCCGCCGACTGCCGGCGATGGAGGGTCGCATCTTCAGCGTCGCGATCAGCCCCGACGGGTCGCGGCTGGCCGCCGCGGCGACGATCGACGGCCGCAGCGAAGTGCGAATCTGGGCCTACGACTTCGACGGCACCCTGACCGACGAGATCAAGGCGATCTTGGGCAAACGGGTCAGCAACCGAAAGCCGGCGGAAAAAGAAAAGGTCGAGGCGTATGTCGCACAACCGACCGAGCAGCTCGGCCGCTTCCGAGTCGACGCCGCCGCCTACGCCCTCCGCTTTGCTCCCGACAATTCGCTCATCGTCACCGCCGATGACGGGTCCGTGCGACGCTGGGACGAATCGTCGGTCGAACCCCGTTCGCTGTTCACGTTTCCGGTCGAACCGGCCGCCGCCAAGGCGACCTTCGCGTGGGACCCCGGGCAATGGATGGAACTCGCGGCAAAACGATTCGAAACGGTCGCGGGGGAATCACGCCCCGCCCCCTCGATCATCCGCGGGCTGAACGTCGAGCCCGGCTCGGTTCGACTCGCCAGCCCTTACGCCTACGCCCAACTGGTCATCACGGCCGAGCTCGATAACGGCACGTCGGTCGACGTCACCCGAATGTGTGATTTCGAAATCCCAGGTTTCGTCGATGTCAGCAACCGAGGCTTGGTAAGACCGATCCGTGAAGGCTCCGGCAAGGGCGTCGCGCGTTTCGGTGAGATGTCCGCAACGTTCGACGTCTCCGCCGCCGGGCTCGGACACGGCGAGGTCGACTACCGCCGTGACGTGAATCCCGTCCTCAGCCGACTCGGGTGCAACCAGGGGACCTGTCACGGGGCACAAAAGGGAAAGAACGGGTTCCAGCTTTCCCTCCGCGGCTACGATCCGGTGTTCGACCGGCGGGCGCTGACCGACGACATGAAGTCCCGCCGCATCAACCCGGCTTCGCCCGAAGATTCGATGATGCTCCGCAAACCGCTCGGGTTGACGCCGCACGAGGGGGGCACGCTGATGAGCCCCGGCGACCCGTACCACACGATCCTCCGTCGCTGGATCGCCGACGGGTCGCGACTCGATGTCACGTCGCCGACGGTCGAGCGGATCGAGGTCTTTCCGAACAACCCGGTGGTCGCTTCGACCGACGCCCGCCAACAGGTCCGCGTCGTCGCCTATCACTCCGACGGCGAAGTCCGTGACGTCACGCTCGAGGCGTTCATCGAAAGCGGGAACACCGAAGTCGCGACCGTCGGCGACGGCGGCCTGCTCGCCTCGGTCCGCCGCGGCGAAGCCCCCGTGTTGGCTCGCTACGAAGGGGCCTACGCGGCAACGACGCTGACCGTGATGGGCGACCGCAACGGATACACCGAGCCGGAAATCGAAACGTGGGGACCGATCGACGAACTCGTCGCGGCGAAGTGGGATCGGGTGAAGGTCGTCCCCAGCGATCTCGCCGACGACGCGACGTTCCTCCGTCGCGTTACCCTCGACCTCACCGGGCTGCCCCCGACCGCCGATGACGTCCGCGCTTTCCTGGCCGACGACACCCCGACGCGGGTCAAACGTGCCGAACTGATCGACCGCCTCCTCGGCACCGACGAGTTCGTCGAATACTGGACGAACAAATGGGCCGACCTGCTGCAGGTCAACCGGAAGTTCCTCGGCGTCGAAGGGAGCGAGAAACTCCGCGGCTGGATCCGCAAAGCCGTCTCCGAGAACCGACCGTACGACGAGTTCGCCCGCGAGATCCTGACGGCCTCCGGGTCGAATCGCGAAAACCCGCCGGCGTCCTACTTCAAAGTGCTCCGCACGCCCGAAGACACGATGGAGAACACGACGCACCTGTTCCTCGGCATCCGGTTCAACTGCAACAAGTGCCACGACCACCCGTTCGAGCGTTGGACCCAAGACCAGTACCACGAACTGGCCGCGTATTTTGCCCACGTCCAACTCCAACGGGACCCCGAATCGGGCGACCGACGCGTCGGGGGATCCGCGGTCGAAGGCGCCAAGCCGCTCTACGAAAAAGTCATCGACGGTGACGAAGGCGAAGTGCTTCACGCGGGAACCGGACAACCGGTCGACCCCAAGTTCCCGTTCGATGTCGAGTTCCCACCCGACGACGACGCGAACCGGCGACAGCAGTTGGCCGCCTGGATGACCGACGCGGACAACCCCTACTTCGCCCGTAGCTACGTCAACCGGCTGTGGGGATACCTGCTCGGGAAAGGGTTGATCGAACCGATCGACGACATCCGCGCGGGGAACCCGCCGACCAACCCGGAACTGTTGGACTTTCTGACCGAAAACTTCGTCGCATCCGGCTTCGATTTCCGGCACATGTTGCGGATGATCACCAACAGCCGAACCTACCAACTGGGCGTCGAAACGAACCCGCTTAACGAGGACGATGACCTCAACTATTCGCACGCGATGCCGCGGCGTTTGCCGGCCGAGGTGATCTATGACGCGGTGCACGCCGCGACGGGATCCGCCGGTGAAATCCCGGGTGTCCCCAAAGGAACCCGTGCCGCCGAGCTGAACGACGCCGGAGTCCGACTCGCCGACGGGTTCCTGCAAAACCTCGGCCGCCCGGCGCGCGAAAGTGCTTGCGAGTGCGAGCGATCGTCCGAACTGCAGCTCGGGCCCGTGATGGCGCTGATCAACGGCCCGACCATCGGGGCGGCGATCGCCAACCCGAAGAACGACCTGGAATCACTGGTCCGATCGATCCCGGATGACGACCAACTCGCCGAAGAGCTGTTCCTGCGGATTCTGGGACGCTACCCGGACCCACGCGAGTTGCAGGTGTTCCGCGAATTGTCGGGCCAGATCCCTGCCGACCATGATCGGCTGACCGAACGGTTGGCAGCCGCCGAGAAGGACTGGAAGGCCCGCCGCAAAAAATTGGAACGGAGCCGTCTCGATCGGCGCGACGACATCGAACAGCAGATCGCTCAGCGTCGTGAATCGATGCGTGCCGAACGGGAACAACTGGAACGGGCACGCGTCGAACGGATCGCCGCCGCCGAGAAACAACTCGCGGAGGTTCGTGACGCCTTGTCCGAGCGTGCCGCGGAGTGGGAGGCCAAACAAACCTCGTCGGTCGATTGGGTCACCCTGAAGCCGTCGGGGCTCGCCTCGACCAACGAAGCGGGTCTTGTGGCGCTGCCCGACCGTTCCGTCTTGGCAGCCGGGAAACGCGATAAGGGGATCTACACGGTCGAATTCGAAACGACGCTCGACCGAATCACGGGATTCCGCGTCGAGGCGATCGCCGATCCGAGCCTGCCGTCCGGCGGTCCCGGCCTCGGTGCCAACGGCAACTTCGTGCTCACGGAGTTCGAAGTGCTCGTCCCCGAAACCGCGAACGGATCCGGGCGGAAAGGAAAGCCGAAACCGGTCGCGATCGCCTCCGGAAAGGCCGACTTCCTGCAATCAGGGTTCACCATCGAGTCGACCTTCGACGGACAGACCAACGACCAGAAAGGCTGGGCCATCAGCGGTGCGACCGGTGCCGTCCACTGGGCCACGTTCCGACTTGTCGAACCGATCGAGAACCCGTCGGGGACCACCGTGACCGTTCGTCTGCACCAATTCCATAACGCCGCCGATCACCGTCTCGGTCGATTCCGGATCAGCGCCACGACGACCGGCGGCGAGATCCCGCTGGGACAGCCCGAATCGCTCGCCGCCGTGTTGGCGACCCCCCAGGCCGCTCGCCGTGACGAGGACCGCCAACGGATCCTCGACTACCTCGCCGCGGTCGACGAGCCGCTCCGTGACGCCAAGGCCGCCGTCGCCGAAGCGAAACGGCCTCTGCCCCCCGACGCCGAGTTGGTACGGCTCGAGAAACGGCTCGAACGCTTTTCGGTCGAAACACCCGATGACCCGAAGCTAGTCCAGCTCCGCGAAGACGTCCGCCGCAGCGGCGAACAACTCCGGCAAGCCCGGCTGACCGCCGCGGAAGACTTGGCGTGGGCGCTCATCAATAGCCCCGCGTTCCTGTTCAACCACTGACTCCTTTTCCGATACCGAACCCGTTCGAACGCCGAACCCGTTCCGACGCCGAACCCGTTCTAACGCACCCGAGGGACCGTCCGATGCTTTCATTCAAAGGCTTCCCCGCCAAAGACCTCTGCGACCCGCATCTCCGTCCGGCGCGACGGACATTCCTCCGGGTCGGCGGGGCCGGGATGTTGGGACTCTCGCTGCCACAATTGATGCGTTTGCAAGCCGCCTCGGCCGCCGAGGCCCGCGCCGGCGAACACGCCCCGCACCGTGGCGGTCCCGGGTGGGGGAAGGCGAAAAGCATCATCCTGGTCTATTTACAGGGTGGCCCCAGTCACCTCGACCTGTGGGACCCGAAAGAAAACGTCCCGGACAACGTCAAGAGTGTCTTCGCCCCGATCAGCACGAAGATGCCTGGCGTCAAGTTCACCGAGAACCTGCCGAAGCTCAGCCAGATCAACGACCGCTTCACGATGATCCGGTCGATGTCGTACACGCCCAACGGGCTGTTCAATCACACGGCCGCGATTTATCAGATGATGACCGGCTACACGACCGACAAGGTGAGCCCCTCGGGCCAGCTCGAACCGCCGTCGCCGAAGGACTTCCCGAACTTCGGCAGCAACATCATCAAGCTCCGCCCGGTCGACGAACCGATGCTCCCCTTCGTCATGCTGCCGCGACCGTTGCAAGAATCGAATGTCGTCGGAAAAGGGGGTACCGCCGGGTTCCTGGGGAAGTCGTTCGACCCGTACACGCTCTACCCGGACGGGGACGACATGGACATGGAAAAGATGAGCCGGATCAAGGTCGACGACCTGAAACTCCGCGACGAGGTCTTCGACGTGCGGCTCCAGCGCCGCGCGAAACTGCGAGATCTGCTCAACGACCAAATGCCGACGATCAACCGTGCGGTCGAAAAATATGAGCTCGACGAAAACTACTCCCGCGCCCTCTCGCTGATCGTCTCCGGTCGCGCCCGCGACGCGTTCGCGTTGGAACGTGAACCCGACCCGATCCGCGATCGGTACGGCCGTAACACGTTCGGCCAAAGCTGCCTGCTCGCCCGCCGACTCGTCGAAGCCGGGACGCGGGTCGTCGAAGTCGTGTGGCCGAAAGTCGCCAACAGCGACAACCATTCGTGGGACCATCACAGCGGGCTGAGCAAGCGGATGAAGGACCAGTCCGCTCCGATGCTCGATAGCGGCCTCACCGCCTTGATCGAGGACCTCGACGACCGCGGGATGCTTGACGAGACGTTGGTGGTCGCCGTCGGCGAGTTCGGCCGAAGCCCGCAACGCGGCGTCAGTACCAGCGGGAACAACAACTCGGACGACGGACGCGACCACTGGCCCTATTGCTACACCGCCGTACTCGCCGGTGCCGGCGTCAAGCGAGGTTACGTCCACGGCAAAAGCGACAAGACGGCCTCGGCGCCACTCGAAGCCCCCGTCCATCCGGGCGAGTTGTTGGCGACGATCTATCACAGTTTCGCGATCGACCCGGAAACGATCGTCTACAACCACCTCAACCAGCCCCGCGAATTGGTCAAGGCGCAAGCCGTGACCCGCTTGCTCTCCTGAGCGCTTGCTCTCCTGAGCGTTTGTGCGTTTGCGTCCTTACGCCGCCTCAACCCGTTCGCCCCACACCCCGGCCTCCAACAACACCAGGGCGACCTCCAAGGACGGGGGTCTTCCGGGACGGGCGAACCCCGGCCCCTTCCAAGACGCCCGGCAAATTGCCCTTCGATTTTCGTCTGGCGAACCCCCGATGCCGGATCGCGAGCTAGGGTTTCGATAGAGTCGGGGACTTTTTCGATACCCCCAGGGCGACGGTCCGATGCGCCGAACCATCCTCTCTCGTGAAGGGATTCGCAACCGACGCGGCAGGCTTCGTCGAGGCGTCGCGACCGTCGAGGTCGCGATTTGCCTCCCAGTCCTTCTCGTCTTCACGCTCGCGACCATGGACCTTTGCTCGCTGCTGTTTCTGAAAGAAACCGCAACGATCGCCGCCTACGAGGCGGCCCGACAAGGGGTCGGTCGTGGTCGCACCGACGGATCCGCGATCGCGCGGGCGGAAGAGTTTCTCGACGACCGTGGTGTCGTCTATGACGGCAACGCGGTGACGATCGCGAGCCCCGGATTCGGCGGAGCGGACACGCTCGAAAACGTCACCGTCACCGTGACCCTTCCGTGCGACGGAAACCTGATCGCCCCGGTCGGCCTCTACGCCGGCTGGAACGTGTCGGCGCAAGTCACGATGCGAAAAGAATACGCCAACCTCAACGAGTGATCCGTTTCCCGAATCTGACCGCCTCGGCGGTCCCCCTTGCCCCCCCAGGCCGCGAAGCCATGGTTTTCAAACGGCATCGACATCTGACCGCGACTCCGCCCGAGCAACGGCCGATTCCCGAGCGAGTCGCAGCGACCACACGAGTCGCAGCGACCACACGAGTCGCAGCGACCACACGAGTCGCAGCGACCACACGAGTCGCAGCGACCACACGAGTCGCAGCGACCACACGGGGATCCCGTCCTCGGCGGGCCAGGCGACGCGGTGCGGCAATGGTCGAGTTCGCGATCGTCGCCAACGTCTTGTTCCTCGTCACGTTCACGTGCATCGAGTTCGCGCGGGTCAACATGATCCGAAACCTGACCCAGGACGCCGCCTACTTTGCCGCCCGGATCGCGATGGTACCCGGTGCCAGCAGCAACGACGCGGTCGCCGAAGCGAATCGCATCATGAGCTCGATGATCACCAACGGCTACACCGTCAACGTCGATGCCCTCGACGACGAATCCGAAGAGGTCGCCGTGACCGTCCGCGTGCAACTCGACCAAGTCGCGTTGTTCGTCCCCCGCTTCACCGCCGGAGGTGTCATCGAGTCCACCGCACGGATGAAAACCGAGCGCTACGCAGGCTTCTTCCAGAACCTGTGATCTCGTCCGCCCCCTTTCGCCTTTTCTCGTCCGGAGCCCTTCCCATGCGTCGATCGACACCCCGTCTTCGCCGCCGCACGGCGTCACGTCGCGGCAGCGTGTTGGGCTTGATGGCCTTCGTACTTCCCGTGTTGGCGATCCTCGCCGCGTTCTGTATCAACGCGGCCCATATGCAGCTCACACGCACCGAGCTGATGGTCGCGACCGATGCCGCCGCACGAGCCGGCGGGCGAGCATTCAGCGAGGTGCAAACCGTCGAAGCCGGAAAGCTTGCCGCCGTGACGACTGCGGCGCTCAACAACGTCAACGGTCAACCGCTTCAAGTTCGCGATGACGACGGCGCCGGCGAAATCGAATTCGGAACGACGCTCCAACCCGACGGGTTCAACGGACGCTATTACTTCCAAGCGATCCCGACCGCTTCGGTCGCGAGCGGCGAAGAGATCGCCAGCGCCGTGCGGGTCAACGGTCGTCGCGACGTCGGCTCCCTCTCCGGCGCCGTTCCGCTGATCATCCCCGGGTTGTTCTCGATGCACACCTTCCAACCGGTTCAAAACTCCGTCGCGATGCAAGTCGACCGGGATATCTCCCTCGTGCTTGATCGGTCGGGTTCGATGGAATGGATCACGTTCCATTGGCCAGACGGCGTCAGCCCCTGGACGTGGGGCGCGATCAACGGCGGCGTCGATGCCGGCCTGATCGTCGAACACGATGGCAACTACTACTATGCCGACGGTGTCGATCAATACGAGTACCAACAATGGGCCTGGGAGCACTACCATGAGATCGGACCGGCGCCGCCGCGGCCTTGGGAAGAACTCGTGATGGCGGTCGACGCGTTCTTGCAGGTTTTGGAGGGGACACCGCAAGACGAGCAGGTCTCGGTTGCCAGCTATGCGACCAACGCGACCCTCGACAGTTGGCTCGAAACCGATTATTCGGTTAGCCGTTCGACACTCGCGAGCCTGAATACCGGTGGCCAGACCGCAATCGGTGACGGGATGAACCAGGGGATCCAGGCGTTGCTCGACAATGCGGCCCGACCCTACGCGTCGAAAACGATGGTCGTCATGACCGACGGGAACCACAACCGCGGGACGAGTCCCCTCACGGTCGCCAACAACTTAGTATCGCAATACAACCTCACCATCCACACGGTCACCTTTGGTGGCGGCGCCAACCAAAGCCTGATGCAAGACGTCGCCGACGCCGGTGGCGGCAAGCATTACCATGCCGCGACCGGGTCCGAACTGGTTCAAGTGTTCGAAGAGATCGCCAACAACTTGCCGACCATCCTGGTTGAATAGCCCGTGACGACGTCGCCTCGCCCCATGAACGATTCGTCCCCCGCCTCCAAGCGAGGCACACCCGAACAAGGAAAGCCCCGCCGTTCGACGCGGGTGCTAGTCCTGTTCGCCGTCTCGTTGACGATCTCGCTATCGATCTTCGCCGCGGTGGCGTCGAAGTCGGTCAGTGCGATTTCGAACAACGAATCGACGACCGTCGGTCCGGCAAATGTCACGACGGTGTCGGCCACCCCCGTCGCGGATGACGAAATTCGTGCCGCCGCGAAAGCCGCCGATCAAAAATGGCTCCGCGCCACGCGTGCCCGTTCCGAGACACGCCCCGCAACCCAAAACGCCACGACGGCTCGCGAAGTTTGGAAACGGGAGGTCGAAGAGATTCGGCAACAGCTCGCGGGCGTCCGCGAATTCCCCCGCGGGTCGATCGCGTGGCACCGTCGCGAAGCACTCAAGGCGTTACTCGAAGACGCGCCGCCGGCGTCACCATAGCCCCGCTCCCACGATCCCCGGAACCGGAACCGGAACCGGAACCGGAACCGGAAGATCGTGACTGAACGCGGGGCCTCTCGAGACGGGTGGCTGAATCTCTCGCGACTGCCGTGCGCCCCGATCACGTCATCCAGCGACTCAGGTTCTCACGCACGAACCGGTCGTCGACCAGCTCAGGATAGGCGCTGGTGACCCGATCGATCTCTTCGGCTTGTCCCGGCGAAAGGACTTCGTTCGGATCGAGGCAGCGAGCCGAGGGGGCCAATCCCTGACGGCGGAGCACTTCCATGATCCCTGGAATGCAGCCGGCAAATCCGTTCGCCGCGTCAAACACGGCCGCGTTCGCGTCGGTCAACGCGGCCGCCCGCTTCAACCACTCCGCCGGGATCGACGCCTGACCGCGTAGCTCGCGAATCGCGTCAAACATTTCGACCGCCGCCCGCGTCCAAACGCCCCATTGGCCTAGCAATCCCCCCACGATCCGTCGGGGCGGGTCGCCGAACGGGAACGCTGTCAATAAGTCGACCACGATGTTGTCGTCGTTTCCCGTGTACAGAGCGATCTCGTCACGCCCCGAGTCCGCGACTGCCCGAACGACGTCGAGCGTCCGATAGCGGTGGAACGGCGCGATCTTGATCGCGACCACGCCTTCGATGTCGGCGAACGATCGCCAAAACCGATCGCTCAAAACGCGACCGCCGACAGCCGGCTGCAAATAAAACCCGATGACCGGGATCCGCTCCGCGACGCGACGACAGTGCTCCAGTAGCCCCCGCTCGTCCGCGTTTTTCATCGCGGTCAGGCTGAGAAGCCCGGCGTGGTAACCGAGCGATTTCGCCAACACGGCCTCGTCCATGGCCTGGCGGGTCTCCCCGCATACGCCGGCGATCCGCGCGAAATCGGAGTCACGTCCGCCGCTCGCCTCGTCGATCACGCCGGCGACGAAACGCAGTAGCGGCTCGAACAAACCGTGGCGCGGATCACGGATCGCGAACTGCGTCGAGTGCACCCCGACCGCGAGTCCCCCGGCACCGGCCTCCACGTAATAACGAACCACCGCCCGTTGGTGAGCCTCCGACCAACGCCCGTCCTGGTCCAGCATCAGCGGACACGCCGGGATCACCAATCCCGACGCCAATGCGGATCGCCATCCCTCAGCCGTCATCGTTCGCTCCTACATGCCCGGCCGAGCGTTCATGCCCGCGCCACTCAATACTTTCCCGAACGGTTCTCGAAATGGGTCGGCTTCCCGAGCGTTTCCCCACCCCGACTTAGCCATGCCGCGATCCAGTCGATCATCTGGTCGATGCTCACCCGTGGCGGACCGAACCACTCACACGCCCGGCCGCTATTGCTCAGCCACGCCGTTGGGGCTTCTTCACCACACACGTGAGCCTCCACGCCGAACCGCTCCGCGAAGCGGCCAGCCAACTCCCGCACTGACAACACCTCCGTCCCCGTCACGTTGACGATCGTCGGGGGCGACGTCGACCGGCTGAAGCATTGCAGCACCTGCGCCACCGCGTCCCCCTGCCAGATCACGTTGACGTACCCGGTTGCCACGTCGATCGGTTCGCCGGCTTGGACCTTCTGGGCCAAATCGACGAGAACCCCATAACGCAGATCGATCGAATAGTTCAAACGGACCAACGCCACCTGCGTCCCGTGCCGCCGCGAAACGTCGTCGAACGCCGACTCGCGGCCGAGACACGATCGGGCATAGTCGCCGGGAGGATCCGTCGGGTCGGACTCCTTCGATCCGCCCGACTCCGGCGTGACGAACGAGTACACGCACCCGGTCGACAACGCGACGATCCTCGAATCCAGAAACCGCTGGGCAACAAGTCGCGGCATGCGGACGTTCATCCGCTCGAGCAGGTCAGGTGCCGAGGAAGTCCCGAATTTGACCCCCGCTAAATAGACGACGTTCGGGACGACCGGAACCGACGCGACTTGATCCGGATCACTCAAGTCCGCCGTGACAGTGTCGAAGCCTGCCTCGTCGAATTGGCTTCGTGACGTCGGGTCGGAGAACCGCGACACCGCGACCACCCGGTCCGGCCTGCCCAACGCCTTGAGCGCACGACGCAGCATCATCGCGACGTGATATCCCATCTTTCCTGCCGCCCCGAGGACGGCAAAGTCACCCTCGCAGGCGGCGATCGCCTCGATCACCGCCTCGGAAGGTTCCGTGATTCTGCGGTCGAGCTCCTCCGTTGTGGCGGGGACCGGCGTCGTCACAGGGACCGGTTGGTTGACGGGGACCGCGTCGCGGAACGGTTCGCTCGATGACATGAGCTCAACGGGGATGCTTGACGTGAATCGGGATGACGTGACGACAGTCAACGCGAAAGATATCGGGGTGTGCCCGCTTCGCCAACCGACCGGCCAGGCCCTTCACCCCCAGTTAGCATCGAGCGGGAAATCAATGACGATTTCTTTTCACCCCATCGCGGAACGGCGCAGGCCGTCCGGTCCCAGTGCTCGGCGCGGCAGCGGAGGCGATGGACATTCATTTCCCGCTCGTTGCTTAGTTGCCTTCACCGGCAGTCAGTTCATGGTGTCGGCCGAGCGCAACTGGGTCGCGATCTCTTGAAGGACCACCGGCAGATACACGATCCCGGTGTAATGGTTGAACGGCAACTGGACGTGATGATCCGCCGCAAGCCCGATCGATTCGGCCAGCGCCCGCGCGTTCGCCATCGGCACCACCCGATCATAGCGTCCGGAATAGAGCCACGTACGGTTTCGTTCCAACCGGTGCCCCACCCGCGTCGGCTCGATCGACTCGGTCAGCGCCCGCAACTTCTCGCCGCTGAGCCCCTCCCGCTGGAGTTCGTCTCGGACCTTTGCCGCGTCCTTCTCACCGTTCTGAATCAACTCGTAAAGGTTTCCGCCCGCGACCAACAGAAACACGCCGTGGAACTTCGTGTCCAAACTTGCCGAAACCGCCGAAACGAACCCGCCGAGGCTGGTCCCTTGGATCGCGATCCGGTCTTCCTCGACGTGGGGCAACACCGCGATCGCGTCGCGTGCCCGTCGGACGTCCGCGACCGCTTGGCGGACCGCCGCGAGCAAGACCCCGCCGGTCGGCTTCGCCTCACCGCGACGGGCACCGTAGTGAGGAAGATGAACCAAAAACGCGTGAACCCCGTGCTGACGAAGCCCCCACGCGATCAGCCGTCCGACCTGCATCTTGCTGCCCGACTCGTGCACGACCACGACGGCCGGCGCGACCGCGACGTTCCCCGACTTGTCGCGAGCCGCATACCACTCCATCGCGACCCGATCATTCAACACGTTCCCGATCGGCGCGGGTGAAGGAAATCGCACCAACGCGTCGCTACCGGTGTCGGGTGGCGACTCACACGTCACCGCGAAGTCGCTCGGAGTCCATACGAGCGCGTCGAGACACCGGCGTGCGTCGTCCGACTCATCTGGCGTGACGTCGAGCGTGTCGCGGGCGACGTAACGGCCGCGGTCGATCGCGGGCAATCCCGAAGTCGCATCATCCGACGTTTCCGAAACTCCCGAGGTTGGGGAGACGTCGGAAGTCTTCGGCGGCAGGAACGATTCGAGCAACCGGTTCAGGTCCAATTCGACGTACGGGCGTTCCGCCGCGGGACGACGGTGATCCGCGTTGGCGACGTACATCTTCCGGTCCTCGGGAACGAACAACACGTTGTGCAAGTTCGACTCCATCGCCACGGGGCGGCTCATCAGCCACCTCGCGACATCGGCATCGATCGTGCCATGCTTTTTCGCGACACGTTGTCGTAACGTTTCCAATCGGCTGCCGGCGGACAACACGACGGCGTCCTTGATCCCCTCCCCCAACCGCTCGTGGGACTCTCCGGGGCGGATGAACTCGATCGAATCGGGGACCGCGGCGACGCCGACCGCCCGATTCGATTTCCCGTCGGCGAAAACGTAAAAGTATTCGCACGTTCGTGGGCTCGACTCCCACAACGCCATCACCTCGTCCAGCGTCGTGCATTCCTCGAGCGCCCGCCGCATCAACGTCGCCATCGGGACGCCGTCCCACTCTCCTTCGCCGCCGCCCCCCATCTCGCCGAGCGAGATCGCCTCGGCATTCATGCCGCTGACGCTACCGGTGAACCCGGCGTACCCGACGTTGGCGAACGGGATCTTGCCGTCGGGCTTGACGACGAAAGTCGTCGCGGAGTCCTGCAACCCGATCGTCGTCATGTAATCCAACACCCGGCCGTGATACAGCTTTCCGTCAACCGTCGCCTCGCCGAACAACGCAAACCCCGAACAGTGAAACAGCTCGGGAAACACGTTCACCCGTTCCGCCACCCGTGGCCCGACCCCGACCCGTTCCCCGAGGACGCGTGTCTCTTCCCGGTGGTCGGCCGGGATGTGTGCCGCGAGTCGCGCGTGGGCCGCTTCCAATTCGTGCGGAAACCACTTTCCTGACCGCACCGTTTCGACCGTTCCGAAGGTGTACAGCACCGAATCGATACAACGCCCGATCTCCGGTCCGAGCAATTCCGCGTGCGCCGTCCCGATCTGACGTGGCGTCCCCCGAAGCGACACGACGCGGTGCCCTTTGATCCACCGTAGTTCCCCGTTGGCAACCTTGCGATCGCGCGGCGGCGGCGAAACGAGCGCCGCCGACGGGGCCAAGATCTCCATCGCACGCCGGGTCCCGCGGCAAAGCTGACGCTCGAGCTCCTCCCGAGTCAGCTTCACCCGCTCGTATCCCGACCACTGGTCCGCCGAGAACAACTCCGCGGAGTCGTCGATCGCCCATGACCCCCGCGCGTCCCCGGCAACCCAATCGAACGCGTCCGAGTCCGGATGAAACCGGAACGAAGCGTCGTCCCCGACATGCCAGCGATCCTCTGCCGAGTCGTGGCGAACCGATAATAACCCCGTCAGCATCGACGCCAGTGCCGACGCGTCCGGTTGGCACACCAGCGGGACGTACGTCGACAGTTCCGTTCCGCCGCCAACGATCCGACCGACGATCCCCGCGGGGCTCAGCCGGTCCTGTTCGTCGGGCTCGCCCCGGCCGACGAACACGGCGCCATGTTTCGGCAACGCCAACGCCGTCAGGTCGTCGCGACGGAACAGCCGGATCGCGTAATCGGCGTGGGTCAACTCCAAGTCGAACGCCGCATCCCCCGCACGGACGAGCCGCACCGCGACATGCTGTGCCGCCCCGTCGAAGGGGAACTCGAGCGTCCCGCTTAGCGTGAATCGGTCTCGGTTTCCCGAAGCGACGGCGACGAACGGCTCGAGCCGTCTCGCCAAATGTTCCGTATCGGTTTCCGCCCCAACACCGACCGCCGCGGTAACCGTGACGCCAAGGAGTGCGAACGCGGCGAGCCGGCGAGCGGCCCGAACGCCCGGCCACGCGGACGTTGTCTTCCCCCGCCCAACAACCGCGGGCCGATCCGCGGCCGACCCCATGACGTCTGGTTCCGCCATTCGAGATGTCCTGGTCGATCGATCGATGCACACCGTGTTCTACCTCCGTCCGATGTCGCGAAATGCCTGAACCGCGTGAGCACGCCGATCTCGCGGTAAACACGCCGATCTCTCGGTGA
>JAWLFY010000022.1:38516-44757 GCA_041685355.1 Pirellulaceae bacterium
ACGTCGATCTCTCGGTGAGCACGTCGATCTCGCGTGCCGCGAACGATCCGCGTGAACCGTTCGGCGGTTCTCCCTTTGTACCCCAGCCGGACGGCTCCGGTTTCGTGGAGCCGCGGAAGGAGCCGGGGAACTCGCGTTGTGGCGTCCCGCCCGCATCGATTACGATCCGCGCGGTCCGCCCATCCGACCCTGCCGTCCCCCCACGACGTACCAAGGAAGGTCTCGCCGTGAATGCCGGAGCGATTCCCCGTCCTGACAGTCCGAATCCGCCTCCCCAGACACCCCTGGAGAGGCTCCGCGTTCTCCGCGAGGTCGTATCGGCCGAGGGGGACGCGATCCTAGCCACCGCCGCGGCGTTGACGCTCGCCGGGGTCCGAGCCGCCGAATTGACGGCGGAGTGCCGGGGGTGCGTCCTGGTCACCGGCGTCGGTAAAGCGGGTCTGGTCGGGCAAAAACTGGTTGCGACCCTCGCCAGCACCGGCACGCCGGCGCATTTCCTGCACCCTGTCGAGGCCGTCCACGGCGATTTGGGACGGATTCGCGAACACGACCTCGTGTGGGCGCTGTCGAACTCCGGGCGGAGCGAAGAGGTCGTTCGGATCTCCAGCCACCTGCGGGCCAACTCCTCCGGGCTGGTCGCGATCACGGGGAACGAAGACAACCCGCTCGCGGCCGCCGCCGATTGTGTCGTCACGATCGGGCGGCACCGTGAAGCCTGCCCCAACGGGCTCGCCCCGACCTGCAGCACCTCCGTGATGATGGCGGTCGGCGACGGGATCGCGATGTTGGCAAGCCGGCTCCGCGCGTTCACCCCGCAAGACTTCGCCCGCTTTCACCCCGGCGGGGCGCTGGGCCGAAAAATGGCCGAGGTCGAATCGGTGATGCGGGGGATCGAAACGTGTCGCGTCGCGTCGTGTCACGACACGGTCCGTCAGGCGATGGTCGCGTCGGGCCGCGGCGGGCGACGGAGCGGGGCGGTGATGCTGGTCGAACCCGCCGGGACGTTGGCCGGGCTGTTCACCGACAGCGACCTCGCCCGATTGCTCGAAGGCCGCAACGACGCCGCCCTCGACGAGCCGATCGCCCGGCACATGACCCCCCAGCCCTGCACCGTCCCCTCCGGGACGATGCTCCGCGAGGCGATCGCGACCATGTCGCGGCGGCGGATCAGCGAACTCCCGATTCTGGACGCCGGCGGCCGACCGGTCGGAATACTCGACATCACCGACATCGTCGCGTTCGGTGAGTCGCTCGACGAAACGCCCGAAGATCCACACGCCGTGCCACCCCCGACGCTCCCCTTTCGCGCCTGACCCGATGCCGACCCACCTCCGCCCCGACTCCGACGTCGCCGCCCCGATCACGTGCCTCCTCTCGGACGTCGACGGCGTGATGACCGATGGCCGTATCATCTACGACGACATGCTCCGCGAGACGAAACGGTTCCACGTCCGCGACGGGCAAGGGATCAAGGTGTGGCTCGCCAGCCAATTCGAATTCGGGATCTTGACCGCGCGGACCAGCCCGATCGTCGCCCACCGCGCCTCGGAGCTCGGGATCCGACTCGTTCGACAAGCCTGCGTCGAAAAGTTGGCAACCGCGATCGAAGTCACCGACACGCTCGGGATCGCCCCCGAAAGCGTCGCCTATATCGGTGACGACCTCCCCGACCTCGAAGTGATGCGGTGGGCGGGGTTGGCGGTCGCCCCCGCCGACGCGTCGACCGACGCCCGAGACGCGGCGGACTGGGTGACGCGATGCCGCGGGGGCGAGGGGGTGATCCGCGAACTGGTCGAACGGCTGCTCCGGGCCAAGGGACGTTGGGAGGGACACGTCCCCGGCTGAGACGGCTCCGTCGGCGATGGATGCGCCATGTCGCGAAAGCTCGCCCACTACACGACCGCCCAACTGATCCTGATCGCCGTCGCCGGTCTCTACCTGGTGACGGTCGACCGCTGGCTGCAAACGCCCCCCGTGGCCGAACTGGTTCATCGCGACGTCCCCCCGGACACGCGACACGACGCGGCCCTCGCCGACCTGTTCCCCGACGACGCCTGGCAACGTGGCGATTGCAAACGGCTCAAGACTTCCCGCGGGATGCTGCTGTTCCGGAACTGGGAACAGACCGACCGAAACGAGTGGAAGCTGTGGCCGATCACGGTGATCGTCGGCCGTGGGCTCGAAGGCGAGGACGACGAACCGCCCCTCGTGATCGACTCCGACGAAGGGGCACGGATCGAATTCGACCGCTCGCTCGACATCATGAGCGGCGGCGCGCCGCCGATCCGAACCGGCGAGATCCGCGGGAACGTCCGCGTGTGGCGCGACGGCGAAAGCGAATCGGACGACTCGCTCGAAATCGTCACGTCCAACCTGTCGATCAACGAACGGAAAGTCTGGACGACGCGGCCGATCGAGATGCGGATCGGCGAGGCGCGGCTGCGTGGCGAAGACCTGACGTTGGAATTCGCCGTCGCCACCGCACGCCTCACCCCCGCGGCCGACCCCGAAACCCTGCTCAGCCGTATGGAGCTGATCTATCTGCAAGAGCTGTCGCTCCCGATGTCGGACGACGCGACGCTGTCGGTCGAGTGCGGCGGACGCGTCCAGTACGACTTCACCCTGCACCAACTGCGACTCGGCGAAACGGTTCGCTTCACCCACCAACCGACCGACGGCCCCGAAGACCGGTTCGAGTGCACCGAACTCGAACTGACGCTCCGCGACCCGATGAACCGCGCGCTCCCCAGGGATCGTCCTGGCGATTGGGTCGCCGAGGCGACCGCGGTCGGCAACCCGGCGGTGGTGCGGCTGGGCGAACACGACTGCGACTTCGTTGCCGAGTCGATCCGGCTCGACCTGTCGACCGGCGAAATCCGCGCGGGCGGTCCCGCCGGCGTTCAACTCCGCTACGGACAAGTCCGTGCAAACTTGCACGGCCTCGTCTATTCGTTCGACCCCGACGACCCGCAACGGTTGGGCATGATCGACGCGCGGGGACGCGGAACCGTGACCGCCGACGACCCCCGATTCCCGCTCCGCGAACTCCGCTGGTCCGAAGGGCTCCTCGTTCGAAACGACGCCCCGTGGGACGGACCGGACCGCGAGGGAACGCTGAAAGTGTGGATCGACGGGGAGGTCGATGCCAGGCTCACCGAAGACGGCCGATTCCGCGCCGACGCGGTCGAAGGCGATTTCCGACTCGAACCGGAAGATCAAGCCGATGTCGCGACGACCGATGCCCGAACCGGCGAAACGCCACCCCCTGGCCAAGTCGCCGGCGGCCGTTGGCTCCCCGAACGGGTCACCGCCGGGGGCGACGTCCGGGCGGAAACCGGCGGCTTCGACGTCCGTACCGAATCGCTGCAGCTCTTCTTCACCCACCTCGCCATCCCCGCCGACAACGCCCGCGGGAAGACGTCGGATCCGCTCGGCGGGGCGCTGCGTGAACCGGCCGGATCGCGACCCGACGACGGGGCGTCCGGCGAACCGTTGCCCCAAGCGGTCCTCCGTGGCGACGTGATCGCGGCAAAGTTGGAACTCGCCGGCGGCGAAATCGTCTCCCGCGACCTCAGCATCCACGGCGGCGTCGAAATGACCAGCGAAGTTGTCGCCTCCGGCGTCCCGCTCGACGCCAAAATGGTCGGGTCGAAACTGCGGATGCGGGAAGGTCGTGGCGAAAGCGTCATCGACTTGCAAGGCGACGGCGCGGAGGCCCCCGCACGGCTCGAACTCGGCGACGGATTCTTTTCCGGACCACGCCTTCAAGTCTGGCCGGTCGCCAACGTCGTCGAAATCGCCGACGCCGGCGAACTCCGGCCCCCCACCGCACTCCTCCCCAGCGGCGGCAAACCGAAGGATGGCGAACCGAACGACGCCCAAACGAACGACGCCCAAACGAGCGACGCCCAAACGAGCGGCGACGAAGTCGGTCCCGGGAACGAGCCACGAACGGCCGACCGCTGGCAGTGGCTCCGACCGCCCCGCTGCCGGTGGCAGACCGCAATGACGTTCGACGGGCGGACCGCGCGGATGATCGGCGACGTCCGCGTCGAAGCGTCGCTGCGGGACGAAGCGGATCAGTGGGACGTCTTTCTGACCGGCGGCGTGCTGCAGTTCGAATTGCAACGCGACGTCCGCTTCCAAGAGGTCCGCACCCTCCGCCAAGCCGCACTCCACATGATCCGGGTCTTGGCGCACGAAAACGAATCGGTCCGGGTCGAGGCCCTCCGCCGCGACGGCGACGGGACGCTCCAAGCGAGACACCTGCTCAGCACCCCCGAACTGCGATACCTGCCGTCGGACACGGGACAATTGATCGGCCAAGGCCCGGGGTGGTATCGGGCGTGGATGCGAGGCCAGATTTGGAACGATCGTCGCAAGCCGGATCGCCTGTCGGCACCGAATCCGCCCTCCGACGACGCGACAATCACCGGCGTGCACCTGACGTTTCACGATTCGATGGTCGGCGAGGTCGCCGCGCGGTCGCTCGAATTCAACCGCGCGGTTCAGATCGGCATGCGTCCGGTCGCGGGATGGGAAGAGGCGTTCGACGTCGCCCAAATGAGCTCGATCGGCACGGACGAATCGACCCTCGCTTGCCAGCGACTCCGCGTCCATGCGGTCCCCGACGCCAACCCCGCCCGCCGAGCCTGGGACCGCGAACCCGCCGGCCCGCCGCCGTGGGAAATGATCGCCGACGGCGGACTGACGTTCCGCGCCCGAAACGAAAACGGGTTGTACGAAGCGGTCGCCGACGAGGCCCGCTATTCCGCCGCCAAAGACCGCTTCACCGTCACCGGCTCCGCCTCGCGGGTCGCCAAGTTCCGACGCACGACCGGACTCGGCGAGCCCGGCCAGACGTTCGAGTTCGATTGGCTGATCCTCCGCCCCGCCGACATGACGCTCGAAGATTGGCGGCTCCGCGGCGTCCGCCTTGGCGGCTTCCCCGACCCGAATCGACGCTAGGCAACGGCCATTCCCGGTAGCGGCACGGCGCAAGCCGTCCGGTCTCGCTCCCTGCGGCAACGGATTCGACGGACGGCTTACTCCCGACCGTTGCTAACCCCGAAACGACTCGCCAGTGGCCCGCGACGGATTTTCTTCCCCGCCGCGTGTAAGCTTCGCCCACCGGCCACGTGTAGGCCGGCGTAAGCAACCTTTTCCGTCCGCCCGTCGTCCGACACGATAAACCCACCCGGCGCCGCCGAGATCGACCGCCAGATCGACGCGATCCGGAACGACCCATCACGTCTCCGATCCGACAACGGCAGAAACGATCACGCGCTACGTACAGGAATCCCGCAGCCCCTACGGAGAGTGTCGCCTCGACGGGTCGAACCCCGAGCCGACGGCCCCGACCGCGCCGCGGTCGAGTTGGCGGAGGCGTTTCGCCGCACACGGCAAGAGGGTGGAAGGGAGCGAATCCGGGATCGTCTCCACACACACCTATCCGAAGCGTTCGAGCAACGACGTGAGCGTCAGCTTCGCGAGATCGAAGAGCTCGAGCGGCAACTCGACTCGCTCCGCCGGTTGGATGCCCAGCGCAAGAACGGAAAGACGACATCGTGCGGCGGCGGATGAAGCAACTGCTCGGCGAACCCGACGTCCTCGACTGGGATCCCCCGTCTCGCAACGATTTGGCTTTTCCGTTCGCAGGCCCCCAAGTCCCGGAGACGGCTCCTCCGCGATCGCTCGACACCCCCAGCCAACCCGACACCCCCGGCCAACCCGACACCCCCGGCCAACCCGACACCCCCGGCCAACCGCGCCAGTCCCGGCGAGGCTTCCCGCCGCTTGGGCCTTCTCAGCCCTCTCCGGGTGGCGCGGCTGGCAATCCCATCCCACACCCGGCCAACGATCCGTTCCGGCCACGTCCGGCCAACGATCCGTTCCGGCCACGTCCGGGCAACGACCCGTTCGGACCACGTCCGGGCAACGACCCGTTCGGCACGCCACCGGGCAGCCGCACGGACCCCGACGACGCCCGCAGACCTGACTGGCGACCGAGCCCCGCTCGCCGCCCAGGCAAATGGCAGGCCCTTGCCGGCAACTGGGCGGGGAGATGAAGCTCGCTCAGCAAAACCTGCGATACGCCGAAGACGTCTCGGAACCCACAGACAGTGCCCCCGACGCAGAGACGAGTGGCTCTTCCGCGATTTTAGTGGCTTGCGGGCTGGCGTCGGCGAGGTTTTTTCAGGCATCGCTGCGATGTCCGAATGTTGAATGAAGTATGCTGATC
>JAWLFY010000023.1:0-26294 GCA_041685355.1 Pirellulaceae bacterium
GCCCGCCGCTTGGCAACGAAACCGCCCGCCGCTTGGCAACGAAACCGCCCGCCGCCTGGCAACGAAATCGCCCTCCCGTGGCCGCCCCGCCCGATGTCCAACCCGCAAGAACGTTTGAGCGTCGCCCTCCAAAGGCTCGCCGGTTACCTGAATTTTTCCTCCGGTAGCAGCGACCCGGCGACGCTTTCGGCTTGGAACGAGGCGTACGAGGTGGCCTCTCGGGGTGACCCGCTCAGCGGTCCTCCGGCGTGGCTGGTGATCGAACAATGCCTGCGGGACAAATTGGCGAAGCTCGCCGAGACACAGGCGGCCTTCGCCACCACCGAACAGGCCTCCCGGGTGATCCGGTTGCTGTGGAGCGAGCTCCTTCCGGCGTACCTCGACTTTCACCGGGATCTGTTGTTTCACCAGCAACCGGAGTTGATTTTCAACGGGTTTTTTCTTGCCCGCTGCGCCGACGCGATCCTCGCCGAACTGGGGAACCCTGATGACGCCGCGGTGGTCGAGTCGGCGATCGAGACGCTCAACGATTTCGTCGGGTATCGCCCGGTCGCGGTTTTGGAAAATCGCCGCTGTGCCCCGTACCCTCACGAGTTCATCCGCCCGGTGCCGCTGTTCGTCGCCGGGGCAGGCGTCTCCGCGGGACCGTATCAGGAAATCGTCGGGCGGGCGCTGGTGATTCTGCGGGACACCGATCCCGAAATCTTACGGTCCGCGTCGTTCGACCCCGAACGGCTGACGGAGCTCGCGTTCGACCCCCGTGCTTACGATTTTGATCACCCGGTGAACCGACGCCCCAACGACCATTTCGGGTGTTGGGACGACCGCCAAATCGACGCCGACGGTTACTTCACCCGTTTCGTGATCCGCCAAGTGACGCTCGACGCGTTATTGAGCCGTATCGGTGAGGACCCGGAACTCGACCGCGACGAGGTATTGGCCGAGGCGGCGACGGTGTTGGCGGGGACGATGTTGATGGCGTCCGGGGTGAGCGGTTGGGGGCCGGGGGCGCACTCGAGCGACGTCACGCTGACCTCGTTGATGAAGCCGATCGCGAGCTACCGCGACGCGTTCTATGACGATTGCCTCGGCCGGCTCAGCGGACGTCACGCGGCGCGATTGGAAAAGGAACAGCAAACCCGACATCAAGCGTTCGGGGCCGCGCGGCAACATCTCAACGCCGCGCTCGCCCGATGTCGTGCCGTGCAGTTGCAACACGCCCAACTCGCACGGCTGTTCGCCCGCATGGGGTTTCCCGAAGCGGCGACGCGTCAAGCCGACGTCGTCCCCGCCGCGTCGGCCCGGATGATGTGCCGGATCGACTGCGCCGTCACGCTCGGGATGCGAGCGATGCGGAGCGGTGACTTGGATCGGGCGATGCAGGTTCCCGGCGAGGTGTTCGACCTGATCCGACGCGGGATCGAATGCGGAGCCTTGATCGACCCTTGGGACATCCTCGCGTTCGGCGGGAATTTCAGCCTGTTCCCCAGCCCCGAGTGCTCGATCCACGACGGCCGCGTGGACGACTTGCTCTACCTGATCGAACAACTGTTCGGCTACACCGCGAAGGTGTGGAGCGAAACCGCTGCCCGCGACGACGAGCGGGCGTATCGGGAGACGGAAACCGCGCTCCGGGAGATGGCCGAGTGGTGGCGCCAGTTCGCCGCCCACACGGTCGAATCGATCGAATCGATCGACCCGTTGGAGACGTACGAGTCGGCGCGGCTTGTCGCCCAAGCGTTGCGGCTGTGGCATCGCGGTGGGGCCGCCGCCGGCGACGTCGCGTTCTGGGCACCCCACGCCGACCTGTTCGACTCGCCCCGCGCTTACGGACTGGTCGTCTCCGCGCTGCTCGAACGGGAAGACCTGATCCCCGCGATGGCGCTGCTGGTCCATTGGCTCAGCCAAGCCGATCGGATCGGCTTGCGGCTCGGCGGCAGCTCCCTCCCGCGTCTGGCCGAACGCTGGTTGCTTCGGCTCCGGGGCAGCCGTGACGATGTCATCGCGGCGACGGAGGATGCGGAACGTTCGGATGCGGAACGTTCGGATGCGGAACGTTCGGATGCGGAACGTTCGGATGCGGAACGTTCGGGTGTGGGCGACTCACCCGGCGGGCCGGCGGCCGACTGGGGGCTGGTCCAGAAATTCTTTGATTATTTCGAGGCGAACGCGGATCAGTTCTGGTCACCCCCGACGTTCCGGCTCGGCGATCGCACTCGTCCCGGCAAGGACTGGGACCGCGAACTGCTTGCGGCCGACGGGGAAGAGGAGTCCGGCGACGACGGGCTTTACGACGCGGCGTACGAAGGGGTGACCTATCGCGACACGACCGACGACGGGAACGAGGGGGCGGTCTTCGAAACCGGCGATGACGGCAGCCAGGACGAACTCGAGGCGGAAACGAAGCGGCTGATCGACCACCTCAGTTTCCTTCAATCGCTCGCGCGGATGTGGGCCGTCGCGGCCGACATCGCGTTGACGTTGGGCAACGAAGACGAGGCGGTGCGGGAACGGCTCGGCTCGCTCCGGGCATGGGCGGACCGCGCACGAGACAACCGAGTCGGGCTACTCGAGTTGCTCGACTCGGTCCGCGAGTTCGCCGTCCGTCCGGCGGGGACCGACAAGGACTCGATGCGGAGCTACGACCGTCGCCGTGTCCTCCGCGATTCGCTGATGGAACGGGTCATCAACGCCGCGGTGGAGATGTCCGACTCGCGGCGGTTGATCTGCGGCGCCCTCTACGCACTCGATCCGGCCGATTCCGGGGTGATCGACGAGGAGATGGCGGAGGACGATGCCGGGGCGATCGAGCTGTTCGCGGCGCTGATCGGGAACGACCGACAACGGGCCCGCGACCGCTTCCCGACCTTTCTCGGCGTGCTCCACAACAAGAACCTGCTGTACATCCCGCTTTCCCGCGGCGGCGACCCGGTCAAGATCTATGTCGCCCGGCTCCGCCAACGCGTCCTCCGGCATCTGATGCACTGGTTGCCCCGCCGGGGACTCGTCGCCGAATCGTGTCGTCTGATCGAAACCGCCCGGCGGATGGAACAACAGAACCCGATCGGATTCGGCGCCGTGACCGAGTTCGACGGGCTGTTCCGTGACGGATTCCGGGCGCTCGTCGCGGCGATCGTCGAATCGGTTCGGTTCGGCAAAGGGGAGGTCACCGAGCGCCCCGTGCCGGAGTCGTCGGGAACCGCACCCCGCGGCGGCAAAGCCACCGCCGCGGCCGAAGCACAAATCGCTGACGAGCTCATCCCGTTGCTCGAACAGCTCACCGAAACGATGCTCGGGAGCTGGCTCGCGCACAGCCAAACGTTGCGGCTCTCCCCGTTGGAACTCGTCACCGAATCGGGCAAATGGCAGCAGCTCGTGCGATTCGTCCGGGATTACGGCGACCCGATCTTCACGCAAGCGTTCTTGCAACTCAGCAACGTCCGCGCGGTGCTCCACCAAGGCGTCTCGGCGTGGCTCCGCCGGGCGATCGAGGAAGGGGACGACCAACTCGAAGACACGCGGTTCCTCGAAGACCTGCGGTCCGGGATCCTGTCGATCGCCGAAGCCGAACGGTGGACGACGCTGGTTTATGAGACGGTCATCGATCACCACGCGGAGTACCTCGATTACAACAGCACGACGACCCAGAGCGACCGCGGCGACCTGGTCTACATGTTCCTGGACTTCCTCCGGCTCCGCGTCCGCTACGAACGGATCGCGTGGAACCTGAAGCCCGTGATGTGGGCCCACGAGGTGCTCGTGCGGAGCGGGCTCGAGCAAGCCGCGATGACGTGGCGGAGGAGCCTCAGCGATCGGATCGGTACCGAAGCCGAGATTTACGTCCAGAAGCTCAAAAAACTACAAGCCGATTACTCGATGAAAATGCCGACCGTCGCCGACCGGATCAACGAACGATTCATCCAACCGATGACGATCGATCGGATCCGCGCCCTGATCGGGCCCGCGATGCGGGACGCGGAATCGGACGACGCGAGCCGTTCGTTCGAATTGCTCGAGGAACAGGCCGAACTGTTGACCCGCAACCCGACCGGTGTCGGGCTCGACGTCCCGGCCTGGCTCGAGGCGCTCGACGAAGAAGTCGAGAAGTTGGCCAAGCGGCAAGCCAACAGCGAGATCGATCCGCAGGCGCTGATCCACGTCCCGATCGTTCCCCTGTCGCCACCGGAGCTAAGCGAGCAACTCGCGACGGCACGGAGTCAGGGACGAGGCCTCCCCGACATCCGGTGACGGCGGCCGGGACGAACGAATCTTTACATCGGCGGATCCCCGCCCCATACTTCCCAACCCTGTGGACACGGATTCAAGTTGCTGAGCCAAAACGCGACACGGATGAATACGATCGCCATCAGCCAACTGTCGACCCTGCGATGGAGCTTCGAGGAGGACGCCCAAGCCTATCGCGAACGGGGCTTCAACGGGATCGGCGTCTATCGACCGAAGCTCGAAGATTTCGGCATCGATCGTGCCATCGAGCTGCTCGCCGAAAGCGAACTGGCGGCCACCTCGCTCAGTTGGGCCGGCGGCTTCACCGGAAGCGACGGGCGGGCTTACGAAGAATCGGTGTGGGACGCGTTCCGCGCGATCGAGGACGCGGCCAAACTGCGGGCCGAGACGTTGGTCGTACTCGCCGGCGGCCGGAACAACCATATCCGTAACCACGCCCGCCGCACCCTTTGCGAAGCGCTCCGGCGGGTCACCGCCGCGGCCGAAGAACACGACGTGCGATTGGCGATCGAACCGATCCACCCCGGATGTGGCGACGAATGGTCGTTCCTGCACGACCTGCGATCGACCCTCGAAATCGTCGAGACCATCGACAGCGACCACCTCGGGCTCGCGCTCGACACCTATCACGTGGGGATGAACGCGGACGTCGTCCGCTGGCTTCCCGACGTCATCCCCCATCTGCATCTCGTCCAACTGGGCGACGCCAAGCATTCCCCGTTGGGCGAAATGAACCGCTGCCTCCTCGGTGAAGGCTCGGTCCCGCTGGCGACGATCCTACGGACGCTCGCCGAATACGGCTACCAAGGGGCGTACGAGGTGGAACTGATCGGCGAAGACGTCGAGCTGATTCCGTACGAGGAAATGCTCGATCACACCCGACGCTTCGTCGATCAGACGTTCCAACGGATCGGACTCAACCCGTAGGGTCAGTCCTCGTCACGGAGTTTCGCCAGCGCGGTGAGATCTTCGAGGGTCGAGGTGTCGCCGACGAGTTCGCGACCGGCGGCGACGTCGCGGAGGAGCCGTCGCATGATCTTGCCGCTGCGGGTTTTCGGCAGCGTCGCGGCGAACCGGATGTCGTCCGGCTGGGCGAGCGCGCCGATCTGCTTGCGGACGTGCTGGCGGAGTTGCTGACGTAGCTCGTCGCTCGGTTCCTCGTCGCGGATCGTGACGAACGCCGCGATCGCCTGACCCTTGACGTCATCCGGTCGACCGACCACCGCCGCCTCGCAAACCCGTTCGTGGCTGACCAACGCGCTCTCCACCTCGATCGTGCTGAGCCGATGACCGGAAACGTTGATCACGTCGTCGATCCGGCCCATGATCCAGTAGTACCCGTCTTGATCTCGACGGGCGTTGTCCCCCGTCAAATAGATCCCGGGAACGGTGGTCCAGTACTGCTCGACGTAACGCTGCTCATCGCCCCAGATCCCGCGGAGCATCCCCGGCCAAGGTTCGGCGATGCAAAGCATCCCGCCGTGGTTCGGGTCGACCTCGTTCCCCAGTTCGTCGACGATCTTCGGCACGACGCCCGGGAGAGGACGCGTGCACGAACCGGGTTTGGTCGCGGTGATCCCCGGCAACGGGCTCATCATGATCCCGCCGGTTTCGGTTTGCCACCACGTGTCGACGATCGGGCATCGCTCGCCGCCGATCTTGCGGTGGTACCACATCCAAGCTTCCGGATTGATCCCCTCGCCGACGCTGCCGAGTAACCGGAGGCTCGACAGGTCATGCTTGTCGACGTGTTCGTCCCCCCATTTGATAAACGCCCGAATCGCGGTCGGGGCGGTGTACAACGTGGTCACACGATACTTTTCGACGAGCTCCCAAAAACGGTCTTCGGCCGGATAGTTCGGCGCGCCCTCGTACATCAAACACGTCGCCCCAGCGGCCAACGGGCCGTACACCACGTAGGTGTGGCCGGTGATCCATCCGCAGTCGGCGGTGCACCAGTAGACGTCCCCGTCACGGTGGTCGAACACCCACTCGAACGTCCGCTTCGCCCACAAGTTGTATCCGGCGGTCGTGTGCCGGATCCCCTTCGGCTTTCCGGTGCTTCCGGACGTGTACAGGATGAACAGGGTCGTTTCGCTATCGAGCGGTTCGGCGGGAAGGTGATCCGCTTGCCGGTCAACGACGTCGTGCCACCAAACGTCACGCCCCTCGGTCATCGGCGCGTCGTTGCCGACACGCCGCAACACGAGACACTTCTCCACCGACGGCGACTTCGCGAGCGCTTCGTCGACGGTCTCCTTCAACGGCAACACCTTTCCGCGACGGTGCAGCCCGTCGGAGGTGATCATCAGCTTCGCCCGGGCGTCGTTGTTGCGGTCGGCGATCGATTCGGCACTGAACCCGGCGAAGATCACCGAATGGACGGCGCCGATCCGGGCGCACGCCAACATCGCGATCGCCAACTCGGGCGTCATCGGCATGTAGATGCTGACGACGTCCCCTTCGCCAACCCCGAGCTCGCGAAACGCGGCGGCACACCGACAAACCTCGCGGAGCAATTCCGCGTAGGTCAGCGTGCGGGTGTCGCCCGGTTCCCCTTCCCACAAGATCGCGACGCGGTCGCCGTCGCCAGCCTCGACGTGGCGGTCGAGACAGTTGTAACTCGCGTTCGTCTTGCCACCGACAAACCACTCCGATTTCGGCGGGTCCCAGCGACAAACCTCGTCGAACGGCTCGAACCAGTGCAGGTGCTCGATCGCCTGGTCACGCCAAAACCCGTCGCGATCGTCGCGGGCGCGGGCGTACAGCGATTCGTATTGGTCAACCGTCGAAATCACCGCTTGACGAGTGAAATCCTCCGGCGGCGGGAACAGGCGGGCCTCGTCAAGGACGTGATCGATAGAACGCGATGTCGTGTCGGTCATGGGGCAAAGGGAATCGGGGGATCGGGGGCGAACGGCTCTTCACGGACGGCTCTACAAGGAGCGAACGCAGTGTAACGCGCGTCGCGCCACCCGTGGACGGCCCCGAAGGCGAACCAAAACGACCGACAAGCCCTGAAAGGGCGCCAGGCCGTTCGGCGTGGCACCCGGTTGGGCGCGGGGCCCGGTCGGATGTCCGACCGTCCCGGTCCTCGATGATGCCCTTTCAGGGCGACGTTTTGATGGGGCGTTCCGTGACCCAGGGCGACGCGATCGGCGGCTGTCGCCGCCGAATCGCTTGCCCTGGGCTGATCTCTGATGCCGCTTCGCGGCGGGGACGATGCGCCGCATCCCCAACACAACGCCGCCCCGGGCAACCGGAGCCGAAACGCTGGGCGTGCCGTTCGCCCGAAGGGCGTCAAGAGACCAGCCCGGGGCAGAGCGCAGCGCCGCCCCGGGAACTGTTCGGCGGGTCAGCTCGGCGGGTCAGCTTTGGGTTCGTTCTTCGGCGATCTGTTTGGCTTGACGGAGGTCGAGTTTCCCGGTGCCTAGGAGGGGGATCTCGTCGACTTCATAGAAGCTGTCGGCGGCGGGGACGTAGAGGTTGGACAGGCCGGCGTCGCGGAGGCCTTGTCGCAGTTGGTCGATCGTTCGGTCGGTGGGGGTGTGGAGGACGACCAGGCGTTCGCCCTTTTTCGCATCCGCGACGGAGGTGACGCAGACGCGGAGTTGTTCGTCGTCTTCGCCTTTTGAGAGGAGTTTGGCGAGTTCCTCTTCGACTTGAACGTGAGGGACCATCTCGCCGCCGATCTTGGAGAACCGGCTGAGCCGACCGGTGATATGGATGAAGCCGTCGGCATCGAGGTGGGCGATGTCGCCGGTTTGGTACCAGCCGTCTCGGAGGACTTCGTCGGTTTTCTCCGGTTGGTTGAGATAGCCGCGCATCACGTTGGGGCCGGTGACCCACAGCATGCCGTCTTCACCGGCGGGGAGCTCGCGGCCGTCGTCGGGGGATTCGATTCGGGCGCAGACGCCGGGGACGGGGCGGCCGACGGAGCCTTCGACACGGTCGGCTTGGAATTTGGCGGCGGAGCGGGTGGGCGGGACGTTGACGGCGACGAGGGGGCTCAATTCGGTCGTCCCGTAGCCTTCGACCGGCCGTACGCCGAACCGCTTTTCGAAGGCTTCGAACAGGTCGGCCGGCATCTTTTCGGCGCCGACGACGGCGACGTCGAGCGCCTCGAATTGGTCGGGTTCGATCCGCCGCAGATACCCGCGTAGGAACGTCGGGGTACCGAGCAGGACGGTGACCTTGTACTTCTTGGCGAGCTTGCCGATTTGCCGCGCGTCGAGCGGGTTGTAGTGATAGACGCCGGCCGGTCCGAGGGTCATCGCGGACCACAACGTCACGGAATATCCGAAGGAGTGGAAGAACGGCAGGATCCCGAGCACGGTGTCGTCGGGGGTGAGCTTGACCATTTGCCGGATCGCCTGCACGTTGTGGCTGACGTTGGCCTGGGTCAGCATGACCCCTTTGGGCATCCCGGTGGAGCCGCTGGTGAAGATCACGGTCAACAGGTCGTCGCAACCGACGTGGTGCAGCCCGAGGAATCGGTCGAGCACCGGGGCGGGGACGAGCACGGCTTGGACGAACGCGAGCAACTTATCGAGCGAGGTGACTTTGTCGCGGAGCTCGTCGAGGATCACGACTTCGGTGTCGAGTTTCAGTTCGAGCTTGCTGAGAAATTTTTCGCTCGACAAGATATGTCGCAGCCCGAGTTCTTTCGCGCAGTGGTTGATGACACGGCTGGGGGCGGTGTAGTTGAGGTTGGCGGAGACGCGTCGATCGAGCGCCAGCATCGCGTTGACGACGACACCGCCGACGCTTGGCGGGAGCAGCACGCCGACGAAGTTTTCGTCGGTGGCGAGGACTTCACGGCGGAGGACGCGTCGGAGGGCCAGCGCCCGGATCAGCATTTGGCGACCGCTGGCTTCGGTGCCGAGGGAGTCGGCGGCCTTCAAACGCCCCCCCGCTTTTCGCCACACGCGAATCAGACGGCTCGCCAGCTGCGGCAGCTGGTCGCGGTTCTCGATGCTGGCCCGCGCCCCGAGCTCGTGTACTTTTCCGCGGATTTGAGCGGGCGGGGTGTTTCCGGGGAGCGGCTGGCCGAGGTACAGCGTCAACCGTCGGCGGAAACGTCGTGGGCGTTTGAAGAAGAATTTGCTATCGGAAAAGCTGAAGATGCTGCCCCACATCCCCTCGAGCCACATCGGGACGACCGGCGTGTCGGGCTGCGGGACCACCTTTCCCAGCCCGGGGCGGAAGGCTTGCAGCTGGCCGGTGCGGGTGATCGTCCCTTCGGGGAACAGTCCGACGACGTCGCCGGCGAGCACGGCTTCGCGGCCGCCGCGGATCGCCCGCGCGATCGGCTTCGGTCCGTTTCCCATCAAGATCGTGTCGAACGCGCCGGCGAGCCACTCGAAGAACCGGTTGCGAAAGTTCCCCGCGTCAACGATGAACCGGACGTTCCGGGGGAGGAGCCAGAGGATCAGGATTCCGTCGATCCACGAGACGTGATTGCAGACGACAACGCATCCGCCTTCGCGGGGGAGATTCTCCAGCCCGACGACGCGTTTGCGATAGAGAATTTCGAGGCACGGCCGGAACACCATGCGGACGAAACGTCGCCGGCTGAAGACCGCCAACGCGACCGCAAGGATGATGAGCACGCCGACGGCCACCAAGAAGATCTGCATTGAGTTCACGGGAGTCCCCCGTCCGCTCGATTCCGGGATTCGGCCCGTCGTGGGCACGTTGAAAACCGGGAAGATTAGCAGAACCGGCCGGGGGCCGCGACTTCGTATCGCCCCGATTCGTCGGGGCGGATGGGCGGATCATCGCTGAGCGAACGGAGCGAATCGGTGTCGGCCAACGGTTGGCCGCCGGCGAGGGCGTCGCCGCGTCGGACGAGTTTCCCGGTGTAGGTCGCCATCCGACCCATCACGGCGGTCAGTGTCGCCTCACAGCCAAGACGGGTCTCATCGAGGGGGGCTCGGCGGCGGATCGCGTCGAGCAGTCGGGCGGCGGGCGTCGCGGGAGCGAAGGCGATGTTCGCCCGATCGGGTGCCGCGACGGGTCGCCAACGAACTTTTCCGTGGCGGTCGTAGATCGTGCCGTGGGTGAGGTCACACCAGCCGTCGGTCCCGTGAGCCGACTCGCCGGTGAATCGTTTTCCGCCGTCGAAGTGTCGGCACTGGGTGAACAGCTTGACGCCGTTTTCGTAGGTGTATTCGACCGCGTGATGGTCGAAGATCGCGCCGCGTCCTCCGCCGGGTTGAACCGCGCGGCCGCCTTGGCCGTGACAGCTGACCGGAGGGTTGCCGACCCACGAGTTGATCAGGTCGAGTTGCTGCGTTTGCAGCTCGACGATCGTGTCACCGCCGAGCCAGGGGAAGGCGTGGGCGTGGCGGAGTTGATGCTCGAGTTCGGTGTGGCGTGGGTCTCGCTGAAGGGGGCGGATCCCGGATTCGGTGCGGGCGACGCGGGCGAACACCGGCTCGCCGATGGCGCCGTCACGAAGTCGCATCACGCATTCTCGGCGGCGGGGATCGTCACGCATCGGTAGCCCGACGCTGACCGCCAGTCCGAGCGTTTGGGCACGTCGTTCTGCGAGTAGGACGCGTCGAATGCCGGGGGCGTCGGTGGCGATCGGGGCGTCGAGCAACGCGTGCTTTCCGGCATTCACCGCCGTTTCGAGATGGAGCGGGCGGAACCCGCACGGGGTCGCGACGATGACCACGTCGATCTCGTCGCGTACCAAGTTCGCGAACGCGTCGAGCCCGACATGACGGGAGACGTGAGACGAGACTTGGTCAGGAAAGCGACCTCGTAGCGACCGGTAGGCTGACTGCAGGCGGTGGGGAAAGACGTCGGCCATCGCGGTCAACGTCACGTCGCGGCCTCGTTCCGGATTGGTGCGAGATTTGGGCGGAGACGGGGGGTCGGATTCGAGCGGAGACGCGGTTTCCGGCACCACGCGGGCTTCCAGCAGAGAGCGGGCGAGCGTCGTGCCGCGGCGGCCGCACCCGAGGAGCCCGATTCGGAGCGGGGCGTCGCCGCCGGGATGAACGGCAGGGTGTCGCGCCGCGGCGGGGGAGAGGGCGGGAACCGGCGGGTCCGAGATTCCAGACGCCGAGAGCCGCGTCGGGTCCGGATCGGATGTCCCACCCGAGGACGCGGTCGCGGCGGACCCGACCAGCGTCCCCCCGGCGAGGATCAGCCCGCCGCCGCGGATGAACGAGCGGCGCGACGATTCGATCGGGGCGAGCTGCGGATTCGGCCGGCGGGTGTTCAATTGGGGACTTCCGTCGAGGTCGGGGCTTCCGCTTCGGGGCGGGCGTATTGTGGTTCGGGGAGCGAATCCGGTTTGCGAATCACTTCGGCCTCGATGATCCGATCGGGGGGAAGTTTGATTTCGCCCTCCTCTTTTTCCTTCATCGGATCGACCCGGCGGAGTTGGGACGCGATCTCCATCCCCTCGATGACCCGTCCGAACGTCGTGCCGCCACGGAGCAAGCCGGGCAGCGGAAGAAAGGCGATCGCGAATTGGCTGCTGCCGGTGTCCGGGATCGGTTCGCCCGATGCGAATCGATTCTTCGCGAGGGTGAGTGAGCCGCGGAGCACCGGGCGGGCGTCGGGGCGGTCTTGCTCGTCGATGACAAACCGACCGGCATGTCCCGTGCCGTTTCCCAACGGGTCGCCGGTCATCGCGAACATTTGGTCCTTCACTTGGTAAAAGTCGAGGTCGTCGTAGAACCCTTCCTCGACGAGTTGAATGAAATGGGCAACGGTCGACGGTGCTTGGTTGAGGAACAGTTCGACGACGAAGTCTCCTTGGGTGGTACGGAACCGGACCCGAGGAAGTTCGTCATCGGCCTCTTGGGCGCGGACTTCCATCTCTCGCTGGTAGTCTTCTTCGAGGCGGTCCATTTCGAACTGCAACACCATGTCGACCTCTTCCTGTTCTTGATCTTTCAGCGCTTCAAAGAGATTTCGCGCGGTATCGAAGTCGCCGAGCACGACCGAACCGCGGGCGACCGCGAGAAACACGAAGTCGTACAGGGCTCCGCCGTCGAGGAGTCGCGACGCGGCCTCGACCGTCTCCGCGTCGTAAATGTCCGTTCCGGTTCGCACCTGGACCAGGGTCAGCAGGTAGCTCGCGGCGTCCGGGTCGGGATACTCGCGGATCACCTCGAGCGCCGAGTCGAACGTCTCGTCGAGGAGTTGGCGGACGCGTGTTCTCTGGTCGCGGTACCGCCGTACGGCGTCGGGGTTGCGATCGATCTCGTTGCGGTATCGGAGCTGGATCGCCCGCAATTCGAGCACCGCGTCGGCCAACTGCTCGCGGAACCCCTGGAACTCCGCTACCAAGCGTTCCGCCGCCTCGGTCATCGGCGGCAGCGGCACGTCGCGGGCGTTCGGTCCAGGTGGCCCCGTCTGCCCGGGGGGGCTCGTCGATTCGGGGGGGCTCGTCGATTCGGGGGGGCTCGTCGATTCGGGGGGGCTCATCGATTCGGGGGGGCTCGTCGATTCGGCCGGGGAGGACTGGGGGGAGGCGGTTTCTTGGGCCGAGAGCGTGGTGCCACCCGGGCCGGTCGCGAGCCGCCAGTTTCCGGCGGGCAAGATCACGACGGCCGCGACCATCACGGCGGCGAAGCGGTGCCGGCATGTCCGGAACGTCGGCGCGAGTCGGAGCGTTCGGAAGTGGGGCATTCGGATCGGGGACGTTTGAGAAGGGGCCATTTGAGAACAGGTCGATCGAGAAGAAAACGAGGTTCGGCAGGAAAACGAGGTTCGGCAGGAAAACGAGGTTCGGCAGGAAAACGAGGTTCGGCAGGAAAACGAGGTTCGGCGAAGACATCGGCGACGCGGGCGCCGGTCGTGGGGCAACGCGGGGGGCTCGGGCGACGTGAGAATGGTAACGAACGGGAGTCGGCCGATCGGCTCACGCTGCTATACTATCGCGGATGAACCGAAAGCCCGACTCCCGATCGCGAAAATCCCGTCGTTCGACTCCCACGGCCGGTCCGAACCGTGGCCGGGCTACTGGTGGGCGTGGCCCATCGCCCGACGCGGGGGCGAGTCCGGGTGGGGGAAAGCCGACGAAGGCACACGTGGGGAAGCTGCGGATCATCGGGGGGGATTTTCGGGGGCGAACGATCCGTTACCACGGGTCGACGTTTACGCGGCCGATGAAGGACAGTGTTCGAGAGAACCTGTTCAACATTTTGGGACCGGCGATTCGTGGCACCGTTTGTTTCGATTTGTTCGCGGGTACCGGCGCGATCGCGTTCGAATCGCTCAGCCGTGGGGCGTCGACGGCGGTCGCGGTCGAGACGTCGCGGCACGCGGCCCGATACATCCGCGAGTCGGCGGAGAAGTTGGGGGTGGAGCGGCGGTTCCGTCTTCTGACGGGCGACGCGTTTCGGCTTGGGGATCGGCTTCTCGGCCCGCCGCGAGAGGACACACCGTGGTCCGTATTTCTTTGTCCCCCCTACCGGATGTGGGATGATCCGGAGGATCTCGAATCGCTCCGTCGGCTGATCCGGTTGACTTTTGAGCACGCGCCTCCCGGGAGCCTTTTGGTCGCGGAAACGGAGAAACGTTTCGATCCGGAATTGTTGCCTGCCGGGGAATGGGACCTGCGTGAGTATGGCGACACGCGTTTGGCGATCGCGGAGCCGCCGCAGCGGTGCGGTATGAACTTGTGACCCGTGGTCTGGAGGGCGGGCATCAAGCGGGGTTAAAGGTCGCGATCCGCGAGCGGGCGGAGCTCCTCCGCTCGCTTCGGCGTTTCTTTGATGACCGCAGCTTTCTGGAAGTTCAGCCGCCGTGTTTGCTTCCCGACTGTGTCGTCGACGCGTTCATCGACCCGATCCGGGTCGACCCGTCCGAACTCCGGCTTGGCGGAGACGTCGCGTCGAGGCGGCTGTTTCTGCAAGCGTCACCGGAACTCGCGATGAAGCAGATGTTGGCCGATGGGGCCCCATCGATCTACAGCATCGGGCCGGCGTTTCGTGCCGGGGAATCGGGGCCGTGGCACCGGACGGAGTTCACGATGTTGGAGTGGTACGAAGTCGGAGGGGACGAGCGTTCGGCCGTCCGGCTGCTCTCGGAGTTGGCGTCGGAGACGCTTCACGGGTTGGCGGTCGAAGTTTGCACGTACCGCGAGTTGTTCTCGCGGCGGCTGGGGTTCGACCCGATCGAAGTCCCGCTGTCAGAGTTGGCTCGATTCGTCGCGTCGGTGTCGCGACCGTTGGCGGAAGCGTTACGGGATGACCGAGACGGGATGCTTGATGTGATATTGTCGGAGCGGTTGCAGCCCGAAATGGGGAGCGAGCGGCCGCTGATCGTGACCGGATACCCGCTTGCTCAGGCGGCGTTGGCGAAGGGGTCTGCGGCCGACCCGCACACGGCATGTCGATTCGAGTTGTTCTACCGGGGCGTGGAGCTCGCCAACGGATATGACGAACTGCTCGATCCCGACGAACTCGCCCGCCGATCGGCGGAGAACGACCGCCGACGGGTGGCGACGGGACGCGCGGCGTTGCGTGCGGGGGGGGCGTTGATCGAGGCGATGCGGAAAGGGCTTCCGCCGTGTGCCGGGGTCGCGGTCGGCGTGGATCGACTTCAAATGGTCAAGTCGGGACGTAACGACCTGCAGGGGGTCGGCTTCGACGGTCTTCACCTGACGGGATAGGGCACCGTTACAATTAGGCCATGACGGAGTTTACCCGGACGGGAGAGATGAGCATGAGCGACGCCCAAGCTGGGCCGCGACGATTGACGGTCAACGCCGCTTTCTTGCGGGACATCAAGGAAGACAACCGGCACCTGAAATCCCTGTTCGAGGAGATCGCGACGGTGTCCGGACACCCGAAGGTGGCGACGAACCACTGGCCTGAGGTCACTCAACTGTACGCGGAGCTCCGCGACCAACTGGCGTTCCATTTTTCGCTCGAGGAGGCCTATGGGTATTTCGATTCCGCGATCGACGCCGAGCCGCATCTGAGCGTGCAGGCGGAGACACTGCGGGGGGATCATGCGAAGTTGTTCGCGATGATTCGAGACTTGGCGGATCGGGCTTCCGAAACGTCTGCGGAGCGAGAAGAGAAAGTCGCGACGATCTTGAAGGACTACGAGAGGTTTTTTGCCCGATTCAGCGAGCACGAAGAGGCGGAGATCTTGTTGATCTTGCACGCGTTGGAAGACGACCTCGGCGACGGTGACTGACCGATATCGGGTGACTGACCGTCAACGGGGCAGGGCCGTCAACGGGGCAGGGCCGTCAACAACGGGGCAGGGCCGTCAACGGGGCAGGGCCGTCAACGCTGTCGAAGCCGGTTATCGCTGCAGCAGCCACCAGACGCGGTGCAGGATCAACGCTTCATCGAGTTCCGCGTCGCGCATCCCCTCGGCGGCCGATCGGACATTGTCGGGGAGCCGATCCCTACCGGACAGGTAGGCGAGGTGATCGAGTTTCTCGTCCCAGTGGTCGAGGTCATCGAGCCAGTTCACCGGCGGGGCATCGGCACGAACCGGGAAGTCTGTCGGGATTTGGAACTCCGCACGACTCCCTTGCTTGTCACGGTCCTGTTCCCCTTGGGCCCCGACCTGAGCGAGCAGTTTCTCGTCTTCGCCGAGCGTGCCGATCTTTCCGCCGACCGAGCGGAGGGCGATATCGACTTTTCGAGTCATATTGAGGGGGCTGCGGTGGGGCGTTGCGGCGGCGAACGCGGCGACGGCGCGGCGGGTCGATTCCGAGGCGGCGAACAACGAGTCTTCGGTCGACTCGTCGAGAATCGACCGGGCGGTGACCGGGGAGCTGACGATCAAGGCGAGCGTCCGCGAGAGATCGAAGCCGCTGGCGATCAGGTCACCGGCGAGTTCACCCTCGAGTCGCTGAAGGGTCGCGTCGCGGGGCGCGGTGAGCGGATCGATCACGCTCGCGTGTAGCGGGCGACCGTGGACCAGTTCCCACAGCGAGTTGACGATGCCGCGTGCGAGCGGTTCGCTACCACGCAGCGCGGAAGCCCAGGTGCGGAGCGTGACCGGTGAATCGTCGCCGGTGGCCGCACGATCGTCGATGTCGGCCCGATCGAGCTCGAGCCACCGACTGGGGATCGCCGGTTCGGCAAGCCGACGTCTGCCGTCGGGGAGGTCATAGAAGACGTCGACCGGTTCGGTGTCGTCATCGCGGACCACGTAGGCGCCGTCGTCGCGGCGATCGAGGTCGCGGCGAAACATCGCGGCAAACCCCCAGTAACTGTCTTGGAGCCCGTCGCGTTCGACGTGGGAATCGTGGCATCGGGTGCAGCGGAGGTCGACATCCATGGTGAGCGCACCGAGACGGCGGACCATCGCGTTGGAGCCGCCGCGGGCGACGGCTTGGTACCAAGCGGAGGCGTGTTCCGACTCGCCGCTCAGCCAACGTTCGAAGACGACATCGGCCCGTCGCGTGCCACGGAACGCCGACGCGATTTCCTGGACGATCGCCGCTTTGGCCGGGTCTTTCAGCCGCGCGAGTCCGCCTTCGGTGACGCGGTCGAGCCACCGCGAGGCGACCGTCTCGGCGTTCCCTTCACGGGCGATCACCGCGCGGATCCGGCCGACGTCCCCGAGATCATTTTCGCTCAAGGGGATCCCGAGACGATCCGACACCAGATCGGCGATCGAGTCGGCCGCGCGGTCGTCGGACGGGGTCACGCCGACCGCATCCCAATAGTTTCGGAATTCCGTCTCGAACCGACGCGAGACCATCCGGATCGGGGGCGCCGACGATGCCCCCGTGCGATCATCGGCCGTGGCGATCTCTGCGGCGTGTGGCGAAGCGACCGCCGGGTCGCCCGGTTCGGCGGGGGGGACGAGAATCCGCGGGGCGTTCCGCGGCCCACCGGCGTCGGGCAGGGGGCCGATCGTTTCGGTCGACGCCCCGTGGTCGTTCGCCGCGAGGTCGGACATGGGGGCCGGTTGCGTGTCCGGCTCGACTTGTCCGTCGGCTAACCGAGGGGATCGGTCGTTCGATTCCGGATCACCGAACGATGTGATCGCGAGGAGCGTGGCGGCGACCGCGGCGGCGATCACGGCGACGACGGCCAGCTTGCGGGCCGGGTGGGGCGTGGGGAGCGTGGGGTCGGCGTGATCGAGTCCCGGATAGTCGAGTCCCGGGTAGACGACCGGTGGCGGGACCGGGTCTGCGTTTCGGGACGGGGCAGGGATTGGTGGGTCAGAACTTGGTGGGTCGAGTGCCGTTTCGGGCAGCGGTTCCGCCGGGCGGGCGAGCCTCTCGAGGATCGGTTCGGTGAGATCGGGGGGGTCGGACCCGGCGAGCGTTTCGGCCAACAGCGCGTCGAGCGACCGCTCCTCCAGCCATTCCCGAAGGCCGTTGAGGTCATCGGGCGGGAGGGGGCTGACGTTGTCGCCGGTAGGATGACGTCGATTTTTCATTTCGGTAGGACGGCCTGTTTGAGCCGATCCTCGACGCATTGACGAAGTTGTTGTTTCGCCCGTTGCATCAAGTTTCTTGCCCCGTGGTCGGTAATCCCCAGTGCCTCGCCGATTTCGGCTCGGCTCGCGTCGTCGGCGAATCGCATACGTAGCGCCAGTCTGGCCCGTTCGGTCAGCAATTTCAAACATGCCCGGAGGGCGTCGACGGCGACGTCGCCGGTGACATCCTTCCCCGCCCACCGGTTCCAAATTTCGTCGAGGATGCCTGGCTCGGCGACCGTATGGACGCGGCTGAGTTTCCGATGACGCGAAATCAGTAAATGGTACGCGGTGCGGCGAAGGTAACCGGCGGTTGCCGTATCGTTATGTTGAACGAAGTCGGGACGTCGGAGTACTCGCAAGAAAGTCTCCTGCGTCAGATCGTCCGCGGTCGCGGGGTCGCAACCCAACATTCGTAGGTATCGCCAAACCCCGCGTTGGTGCCGCTCGATCAACTCGGCCGGGCCCAGATCGGCGGAACCGGGTTGGTCTGCCGCGTCGGGTTGGTCTGCCGCGTCGGGTTGGTCTGCCGCGTCGGGCTTTCCAGCGGTTTCGGGCTGTCCAGCGGCATCGGGCTCGGACGTCATCATTTTCGACTCGGTAACGGATCGGTCGCCAGCTTTTAGGCTACAAGCTCCCGAATCACCTTACCACCACCGGCAATCTTCATCGGCCGCCCGTTCTTACTTGTGTAAGTCGTTTCGAGCGAAATGCCGAGCCCTTTACAAACGGTCGCCATCAAATCCTCACTACTAAACGGTTCGGATTCGACCGCGGTCCCGTCGGAGCTGGTTTCCCCGACGGCGATACCACCTCGCAGAGCGCCGCCGCCGACGACGCTGGACCAGGCGCGGGCGTAATGATCGCGTCCGGCGTTTTGGTTGATGCGTGGCGTGCGTCCGAATTCGCCCATCCAGATGACGACGGTGTCTTGAAGCAGTTCACGTTGTTCGAGGTCTTCGACCAGGGCGCTCATCGCGCGGTCGAGGACGGGGAGTCGCTGATCGCGGAGTGTCGCGTGGACGTTTTGGTGATTATCCCAACCGCCGAGGTCGACTTCGACGAAGGGCACCCCGGCTTCGACCAGCCGTCGTGCGAGCAGACAGCCTTGGCCGAACCGGTCGGTCCCGTAACGTTCCTTCACCGCTTCCGGTTCTTGGTCCACTTTGAACGCGTCCATCTGGACGCTGGTCATCAGGTCGACGGTCTTTTGAAGGACTTTCGCGTGTTCGGCGGCGGGGAGTCCGCGGGTCCGATTGGCGAAGCTCGTTTCGATCAGGTCGAGCGTTGCCATCCGTTGTGCGAGTCGACTGTCGTCGATCTGCATCTCCAGGTTTCGGACCCGGCCGTTGCTGGTCACCGAGAACGGCGCCCACGACATGCCTAGGAATCCCGGTCCGTTCCCGGCGCCGCCGACGGAGATGAACGGGGGGATTTCCAACTCGGGACGTTGGTGCATCAGTTCGTGGGCGACGACCGACCCGTAGCTGGGGTGTTCGATGTTCGCGTTCGGGGTGTAGCCGGTTTTCATGTAATAGCGGCCGCGGTTGTGATCCGCTTCGCGGGTCGACATGCTGCGGACGACCGACAGGTTCTTCATCTGCTTTGCGACCATCGGCAGATGTTCGCTGATTTGCAAGTCGCCGGTGGTCGCGATCGGCCGGAACGGTCCGCCGGTGGCGGCCCCGGGCTTGAGGTCCCACATGTCGATCGTCGCGGGCCCACCCCCCATCCACAGCAGGATCGCGGATTTGCGGTTGGCGCGAAGTTCGTCGGCGTGGGCGGCGATCGCGTTCCCCATCACCCACGAGGTGCCGGCCATCGCCGAGGCGCCGGACAGGTGACTCATGAAGTGCCGTCGGGTCATCCCGGTGGGAGTCCGCCAAGCGGCGGCGGTCCGCATCGCCGGCGACGTCCGCATCGCCGGAGAAGGTTGATCGGGGGACAGGCGGACGTCAGCGTCACGGCGGGTATCGGCCGAGTCAAGATTGCGGTGAGAAAACATGGTTCGCCTGCTCCGCTCAGTGTTGCATGATAAATTCGTTGCTATTGATGATCGCCCACCAAAGGTCTTGCAGCATTTCTTTTTCGTTCCCTTGGCGTGCGGCCAACAGCTGACCGGCGATCGAAACTTCCCGTTTCGTGGGGCGTCTCGCCAACCCCGTGACGTAAAGTCGGGTCACCCGATCCCGGGGCGAGCGTCCCGATTTGGCGACGCGGTCGAGGAACCCGCCCGCTTCCAAACTGGTCGCGGATTGACTGAGGTCGCCGTTGAACAGCATCAACGCTTGCGGGATCGACCCGTTGAACGTCGTCGCCTCGTCCCCCTCGTCGGTCCCGAACGCGACGACGAACTGGTCGAGCCATCGTCGGCGCTGGCGTTCTTGCTGTTGGTAGCTTCCGGTGCTCGCCCCGCCGGTCGCGGTGACGAGCGACTGATAGAGTTGTTCGGCCGACATTTGGCGCAGGTAGAACCGGGAGAACTTTGGCGTCTCGCCGATCGCCGGGTCGTCGATCTCGTTGTTCGGTCCGATCCGCGCGGCCAATTGGTAGGGGCGGCTCAGCGTGATCCACGTGAGCAGCGACTTCAGGTTGTAACTGGCCTTGCGAAACTCGGCCCCGAGGTCTTTCAAGAGTTGCGGGTGCGACGGGGGATTGTGTGGGCCGAGGTCGTCGATCGGTTTGGTGAACCCGTATCCGAGCAATTGCGACCAAACCCGGTTGACGATCATTTGGTCGAGGAATTCGCTCTCGAGCATCAACCCGGCCAGTTCTTGGCGGCGGTTGACGTCGCTGAGGTAACCGCTGACGGGGATCTCGGTCCCGTCGGTAAACACCGGGTAGGCGGCGCGGGTCAGCCCGTTCCGCAGTTCGTAAAACACCAAGGCGTCGGTGGGGTCGTTCGCCTCGCCCTGAAAGTCTTCGTCAACCAGTTCGGCGTGATCGATATCGTTCGTCCCGTCGACGAAGCGGCGGAGCGCCCGGGTTTGCCGGAAGAACGAATTGAACTCCCAGAACTTCCGTTGTTTCCACTGGTTGAACGGGTGGTTGTGGCACTGCGTGCATTGGACCTGTTGTCCCAAGAAAATTCGCGAGGTGCTGCTCGTCGCCAGCGTCCCGTTTTCGGCGTTGACTTTATCGACCAAGAAGTTGACGGCGCCGTTGAACCCGCGTGCCCCCGGTTTCGTTGCCCCGGTCGCGGTCACCAAGTCGTGCACCATCCGGTCGTACGGTTTGTTGCTTGCGAAGGCGTCGCGGAGATACTTCATCATCCCGTCGCGGTCGGTCAGGTCGCGGCGGTCGTTCCCGCCGCTGCGTCCGATCAACAGGTTGGTCCAGACCGTCGCCCAGTGGTTCGCGTACTCTTCGGTGTAGCGTTGGTCGTAGAGGAGTTTTTCGACCAGCTCCGCCCGTTTGCGGGGCGACCGCGTCTCCGCGAATTCTTGGGATTCTTCGTAGGTCGGGATGCGGCCGATCAGGTCGAGGAAGACACGCCGGCACCACACGAGGTCGTCGGCTTCGGGCGCGGGACGGATCCGGAAATCTTCCCAAGACTGATTGATCGCGTCGTCGATCTTCGTCACTTGCGTCGGCACGTCCGCACCGGCGGCGTCCGCCGGTTTCGGGGGCCATCCGCCCAGACCGATCGCGATCACGGCGGTCCCGAGGAGCGTGTGGAGAGAAGACCGGATTGGAAGCATGTTTTGCCCAGCCTGAAGTGACGAGAAAACGTTGGCTTTAGAACGGCGGGGGTCGATCGATGTACCCAGGATCGGAAAATGTACCGCGGGCCGGGAAAAGCGACCGCAAGCCGGGAAACGCGACTGCGGGCCGGGAAGCGCGACCGCCGGAAAACGCGACCGCCGGGAAACGCGACCGAGGGGGCGTCGTGGGACGAGCCTCCGACCATTCTAGTCGCGGCTCGGTGGCTCTAAAGCGAGAACCGGCGCGGTGAGAGCCGATTCGGACCGGCTCTCGGCCCAGGAGAGGGGAAAAGCGAGGTGGGGGGAGCGTCAAGTGCCGCTCGGTGGAGGGGGTGGCGGCCGGGTTTAGGCGAGTTTCGACTCGATCAGCTGCCAGTGACCGTTATCGGTTTCCGACTTCCAAAGGTCGCTGAGGGGGGCTTCGCGGAGGAGGCTTTCGACGACGGTGGCGAGCGGTTCGGGGACGACGACGGCGACGACGTCTTCGCGACCTTTGCGGAGGATCCTCTTGAGCGATTTGAAGACCCGCGCTTTGGCCTCGTGGATCGGCTCTCCGCGTGGGGCGCAGAACGCGTCGGGGGCGTCTTGGCCGAGCCGGTACGCGCGGGGTTGGTTGCGGCGGACCTCTTCGATCAGCTTTCCGTGCCACAACCCGTGATCGACGTTGCGGAGGGCGTCGAGCGTCTTCACCTTCGCGTCGTGGCCTTGGGCGATCAGGGCCGCGGTCTGCAGCGCCGACTGGCAGGGGGCGGCGAAGATCGTCCGGATCGGATGGCTGGCGAGCGCTTCGGCGACCGTGCGGGCTTGATCGCGTCCCTGTTCGCTCATCGGCATATCGAGCGAACCCTTGATGCGACCTTGTTCGTCGAAGTCGGTCGCGCCGGGGCGGACGACGAGCACACGGGCGGTATGGGGGGCTTTCAACAACATCATGGCTCCACGCTCCGTTGGGGATGCGGTTCGGAAGCGTCCGCGGCTTCGATCTTGGCTTGGAGTTCGCCGATCGCGGCCGCATAGTCGTCGCGTCGGAAGATCGCGGAGCCGACGACGAACAGGTCGCATCCGGCTTCGCGGGCCGGTCCGATCGTTTGGGCGTCGATCCCGCCATCGATCTGAAGCAGGAGGTTCGGGTGATCTCGTCGCAGCACTCTTAACTTTTCCAGCGCGACGGGGCTGAACGATTGGCCGCCGAAGCCGGCATCGACGCTCATCACGAGCACGAGGTCGACCTCGGTGATGCATCCTTCGATCGCGGCAAGGGGGGTGGTGGGATTGATCGCCACGCCCACGCCCGCCCCGAGTTCACGGATCCGGGAAGCGACCTTGGTGACGTCACCGACCGCTTCGGCGTGAAAGGTCAGCAGGTCGGCGCCGGCGTCGACCATCGGCCCGGCGTACTTGAGCGGGTCGCTGATCATCAGGTGGACGTCGAGGGGCAGGTCGGAGTGTCGGCGGATCCCGGCGACGATCGGCATCCCGTAGGTCAGGTTCGGGACGAAGTGCCCGTCCATCACGTCGAGGTGGAGCGTTCGCGCGCCGGCTTCGGTGAGCCGCCGAAGCTCCCCTTTCAGGTCGCCGAAATCACACATCAGCAGGCTCGGCAGCACCGCCGGCGATGCCGACCGGATCAGATCGAGCTTGGCTTTCGACATCAAGGTTTTCTCAATCGAACTCTCGGGATCGTTCGACGGTCGGTCCGCTCCGGCCGTACCCCGAACGCACCAGCGGGGCATCAAAGTGCACACCGCCCCGCCCGTTGTCAATCTTGACCCTATCGGCGGCAGGGCGAACTTCGATCGACCGACGTTGAAAAAAACGAGCAACGGCCGTCTCGCGGCACCGCAAACGACGACCCAAGGGCGTTTTAAGTTCCGCAAGAATTATCGGGGGGGCACCCTGGAACGGTTCCCGAACGGGGGCGTTTGTCGGTCGACGGGGCATAGCCGGGTCTCGGCCGAGGACGTTTCAGCGCTGCCCCATGCGTTGTTCGAGGAGCTCGAGCGCGGTCCGAAAGGTCTCGACGTCGGGAGCCATCTCGACCGTTTTCCGCAGTACTTCGCGGGCCCGCTCGAGGTCGCCGCTGAGATAGAGGGCGAGCCCGTAGCGGTAACGGACGTCGGCGTTGTCGGGGGCCAGTTCGGCGTCGCGGGCGAGCAGCGGGAGTTCCTGTTCGCGGAGCCGCCGGACCTTGTCGCGGAGCGCGACGGTGTCGGGCCCGCGGCGTTCTTGGGCGATCCGTTCGAGCAGCGACGCGAGATTGGTGCGCGGGCCGGTCGACAGGGGCTCGACCCGGATCGCGGTTTCGTACGCCTCGATCGCCTCATCGTTGCGTCCTCGTTGTTCACAGAGGATGGCCCAAGCGAGGTGCGAACCGGCGCGATCGGACGCGACCATCAACGCGTCATGGACTTCACGCATCGCCAAGTCGATTTGGGTCCGTTGTGACGAGCCGAGTTGTTGGTACACGCCCGATTCCACGAGCACGCGGGCGGCTTCGGTGCGGACGAGGCGGACGGGGTCTTTGAGCAGCGGCATCAGTTTGGAGGCGACTGAGCGTGGGGGGAGATGTCCGGCCGCCGAGAGGTAGACGTTCACGGCGGCGGCGCGAACGATCGGGTCTTCGTCGGGCCGCGCCAGGATCGGCGCGACGGCGGTGACGGCTTCGCGTCGCCCGCCGCGGGCCAATTCGCTGAGCGCCGTCGCGCGGGCGATCGGCGGGGCGGCACCGTCGGTCGGGGCGGCACCGTCGGTCGGGGCGGCACCGTCGGTCGGGGCGGCACCGTCGGTCGGGGCGGTGCGGGTCGGCTGGGTGGCGAGACGGATCATCGCGTCGACGGCGCCGGGGCGAGCGGCGCGGAAATCGCTGATCGGTTCGGCGAAGTGCGGTGGCGTTTTGCGGTCGCTTCCGTACCAACGGTCGCACGCTTGGTCGCACCAGCGGTCGGTTTCGCGGAGCGCCGCGGCGACCGGTTCGGCGACCGACTTGTCGTCCGAATCGGCGAGCCGTTGCCAATCGGCGTACTCACTCAGCTGTTCGCGGACGGCCGGGTCGATCGTTTCGATTCGGTCTTCGACGTGACACCCGGTGCACGCGTTGGGCGTACCGAGTTTGACCGACAGATCGGGGCGGGGGACCCGCAAGCTATGGTCGCGTCGCGGGTCGACGTCCATGTAGGTGCGATGCGGCATGTGGCAGTTGACGCACATCGCCCCTTCGGTCCCCGGTTGGTGATGGTGGTGGGAGGGGACGTCGTATTTCCCCGCGGCGTGTTGGTGGCACGACGTGCACGTTTCGTTTCCCGGGAACTTCAGCTTCAGCGAATGGGGGTCGTGGCAATCGGTGCAGCGGATCCCTTGGTGGTACATCTTGCTCTGGATGAACGACCCGTGGACGTACACCTCGTCCTTGATCTGGCCGTCGTCGAAGTAGGCGTTTTCGTGCAAAAGTTCGAGATGGTAGTGGTCCGCGTATCGGTCGCCGGGGCGGAACGAATCGTCGAGGACACCGCGACGGCTATGGCACGGGGCACACGTTTGCAACTGCGGTTCGGGGTCCTCCCCTTTAAGTTTGGCGAGCCCGTACCCGTGACGTCGGTCCCAGAAGAGCGAGCGGCGGTTGGCCAGTTCGACGTGCAGACTTCCGGGGCCGTGGCACGACTCGCAGCTGACATCGATCTCGGAGAAGGTCGTGTGATAGCGACCCGAGCCGGGGTCGTAGTTCCGTTTCAAATTGGTCGAGTGACAGTCCGCGCACATCGTCTGCCACCTCTGGGCGATGCCGGTCCAGTGGAGCGGGTCTTGGGGCGCGAGTTTGTCGTCGACGTCGGGCGGACGGAGATAGAACCACCTTTTACGTTCGGTGTCCCAGCTGATCCGCAGCACTTGCATCCGCGGGATTTCGTCGTCCGCCATCTCGGGTGTGCGGTCGAACTCGACCATGTACTGTTGCAACGGTTCGACGCCGAACACGTACGACACCTCGAAGTCATCCATCTCTCCGTCTTCGCCCTCGGTGTGGACCATGAACCGGCCGCCGTCGCGATACATCCGGCTGGTGATCCCGTCGTGGGTGATCGTCGCGTCGTCGAAGTCGCCGAGCACCGATTCCTCCGTTGCCCGGTCCATCGCCAAGTCGTGATGCGATTCGGCGTACAGTTCGGCTTCGTCACGATGGCAATCGATGCATGCCGCCCGGCCGACGTAAGTGGGGACGATGTCGGCGGGCCGCGACGTCCAATAATCGGCGAGCACACCGCCGGCGATCACGACGGTCAACGCGATCGCGATGACGAGCGGGATCGGGAGCTTTCCCAACCGTCGACGGAGTGTCGGCGACGAGTCGCCGGCGCCCGCCGGGCCGCCGGCGGGATCGCGGGGCGGGGCGACGTCCGGATGCGACGGGGGATCTTCCTGACGCGAGTTTTCCGATGTTCCCCGAGGGGAGTCTTGACGGACCGTGGCGGCCGATCGTTTGGGGTTTCGACCCCGCGAAGGATGCTTGGACAAAATCGAGTCGTCGGAGAGGGCGGGGGAGTGGCGTCTTCAGGTTGAAATCGGACGGCGGCGGGCGAGTCGCGACGGGGACATGCGACGTGGCGGCGTCGGGTCGGGGGAAAGGTCAGCGGTTCAGCAAGCGGGCCGCTTCGGCGCGCAATTGGGTAACCAAGGCGGACCGATTCGGGGCCGACCCGGGCTGTCGCTGGAGCAGTCTGGCGGACCGGAGGAGCGACTCCGCGGCCCGGGCACGCCGTGCCGCGTGCGACGGTTCGGGGATCCCAGGCGGGCCGGGATGGCCCGTCCGACGGTGGAGACTCGTCCGATCGGGAAGCGAGGGCACTCGCGGGGGATCGGTCTGCTCGGGCCTTCGCAGCGGCTCGGGCCTTCGCAGCGGCTCGGGCCTTCGCAGCGGCTCGGGCC
>JAWLFY010000023.1:26394-44564 GCA_041685355.1 Pirellulaceae bacterium
TCGTCGAGCGTGGATTCGTCGCGTGTGGATTCGTCGAGGGCGGGGTCGTCGAGGGCGGACCCCGCGAGGACGCTGCCGCGTCCCCGGATGAACTGCAGGACGTCGCCGAGCAGCGGTCGGTTGCCCGAGGTGCCGGATTCTTCGCCGGACAGCGCCTTTTGGATTTGGCCCTTCGCCTCGGGGTCTTCGGGGGGCGAGGGGGCGTTGGCCGGGTCGAACGATTCGGGGAGCGCCGGGGTGGGAGGCTGCGCCGCGTCCGAGCGGGAGGCGTCGATGTTGACGTTGACGATGACCTTCACGATGACGCCGGAGTTCGCCGTGGCGGGACGATCGGCGGAGGTCGGAGGGTCGTCGGTGACACCCGAGTCAGCGGCCTTTGTGGAGACGGCTCCGGCGGAGGCGATCGCGATCGCGAGGGTGAACGCGAGTGGTCGTCGACCGATGGACGCGGCGTGTCGGATCGATCGGTCGCGGCTTCGGGTTGCCGGTGGAGGGTTTCGTTTCGGTCGGGGCGACGTTGACTCGCCGCGTGGCAAATTGGCGGATCGCATCGTCGTGCTCCGTTCGAAGAGAACTGGTTGATCGGGCCTTTAGGGTACGGGAGTTCTTGGGGTTGGGAAAGTTGAGTGCCTATCCGAAGAGGGGGGGCGACCCTCTCTTGGCGCGAGCCGGTAGTCAACAAAGGACGCGGAAACGCCGTTTAGCGCGATGTCAGCTGGAAATCGACAAAGGGTCGGCCCCCTTTTCGGATAGGCACTGAGCTCCGCCTTTTCCGCGGGTGAGCCCGCCGCGACCGGGCTACCCGCGGCCACGCGGTTGCGGGTAGTTTCTTGGGCAAGGAACCGTCGCCGTTGGCGGGCCGATCGATTGGCGGGCCGATCGATGACCCGTCGCGTCGCGAGAGGGAGGAAACCGCGTCATGCGGATCGTGCTCTGTTACCCGGTCGAGCCACGTCATGTCGACCAGATCCGAGAAGCCGCGCCGGGTTGGGAGGTCGTTGACGCGGGGCAGGAGCGGGTGGACGAGTTGTTGCCGACGGCGGACATCTTCGTCGGTCACGCGAAGGTCCCGGTCGATTGGGGGCGAGTGGTCCGCGGGGGGAGGCTGCGTTGGATCCAGTCGTCGGCGGCGGGGTTGGATCATTGTTTGGTCCCGGAGGTGATCGAATCGGGGATCGTGGTGAGTAGCGCGTCGGGGCTATTCGCGCCGCAGGTCGCCGAGCAGACGTTCGCGTTGATGATGGGATTGCTTCGCCGCTTGCCGGTATTTTTCCGGGCGGGGATGGCGCGAGAGTTTGAACGGCGGCCGACCGACGATTTACGTGGCAAGACGGTCGGCATCGTCGGGTTGGGGGGGAACGGCCGCCGGATCGCGGAGACGCTCGCGGCGTGGGAGGTGCGTGTGGTGGCGACGGATCACTTTCCGGTCGACCGACCGCCGTCGGTGGAAGCGCTTTGGCCGGCGGACGAGCTCGATCGGCTGTTGGGGCGGAGCGACATCGTGATTTTGGCACTGCCGCTGAACCGTGAAACGTCGGGGCTGTTCGACGCCGATCGGATCGCCACGATGCGGCGTGGTTCGTATCTGATTAACGTCGCCCGCGGGGCGATCGTGCGTGAATCGGCGTTGGTCGGGGCGTTGGAGTCGGGGCATTTGGCCGGGGCGGGACTCGATGTCACCGAAGTCGAGCCGTTACCGACGGCGAGTCGGTTGTGGGATCACCCGCAAGTCATCGTGACGCCGCACGTCGGGGCCCAGTCGTCGCGGCGTGTCGACGACACGACCGACCTGGTGTGCGTGAACCTGCGACGATTCTTTCGCGGGGAGGTACCGTTCAACCACGTCGACAAGCGGCTCGGTTTCCCGCACCCGAGCGTGATCTATCGGGGGCAGTCGGAGACGGCGGAAATTCCGGGGACGGGTGAGCTTCCGGGGACGGGTGAGCTTCCGGGGACGGGTGAGCTTCCGGGGCGGGGGGACGTCTGAGGGATGAGTGACAGTGGCGGATGGCGTGAGCGGCTTTCGGAGGATTCGTTGGTGGTCCAGCACGGCGTCCCTCGCGGCAGGGTTTTGATGCCGTCCGAGGAGCAGGAGCGTTTCGTGGAGCGATTCAACCGGGTTTACGCGGCGGTCGGGCTTCGTCTGGAAACGAAAAAACCCTTGGCCGCGTCGAACGACACGGACAAGGGTTCGGGGTCCGCCTGACCGAGAGATTTCTCGGCCGGTGAGCGGGTCTCAGTGACCGCAGCCGCAGCTGGGGGCGACTTCGAAACCGCAGGCCGGTTCGCATCCGCAGGCCGGTTCGACGATTTCACAACCGCTGTCGCAGCAGCTCTTGTTGTGATGGAACAGCTTGTGGAAGAACCCGCCGAGCGGACGCCGCTTGCCGCAGGGGTCGTCGCATCCACAATCCGAGCCGTACGCGGGCTCGAGGCCGCAAACGGGTTCGCAGACCGGTTCGCAACCGCAAACCGGTTCCGGGTCGCATCCGCTGTCGCAGCAACCGCCGTCACGGTGGAACAGCTTGTCGAGCAGTCCCCGTTTGGGCGCGCAGCAGGGGTCGACGGCATCGTAGCCGCACGCCGGTTCGCAAACCGGTTCGCAGCCGCAAACCGGTTCGACCGGGATGTCACAACCGCTATCGCAGCCGCGGTTACACAACTTGTCAAACAGGCCGAACGCGCTGGCGTTGGCCGAGCTGGTGGCAACCAATGCGATCGCCAGCAAGCCGGGAACGAGTACACGACGCATCGTGAGTCTCCATGGAAAGAAAGTGGGAAGGTCAAAGCTTTGCGTCGCAGCCGCAACACGTCCGAGCGGCCGTAGCCGTCTCGGGGCCCTGTTCCGGCCTAACCAAACTCGACCGTGTGGGCCGCGTTCAACCGGGAGGGGTTGGGGCGGGCCGATCGGCGTGTGGCGGCGGACGCGGCACCGGTTGGTGCCCACGATGCGTATCGACCTCCCGACCGGTCGACCCTTCGCATTCCTGACGTTTTTCCTGATCGGCCCCGTTCGCCGAGCCGGGCTGGGGCGGGTTTGTCGATTGCGGGGGTCATGACGGCTGGAGGGCCACGGGATCGGGTATGCTGGTGGGCTCGACGTTTTCGCACGACTCGCGGTGTTGGCGTTTGCCGGCACCGCCGGTCTCGCCTATCCGACGCCTGAGGGGATTTTCGATGCGACCCGCATTCGGCTTTCGATCCGTCCGCCGACGTTTTCCGAGCCGCCACCGAAAACGGTTCCTTCGCATCGCGGCGGTCGTCACCGCCGCGAGGGGTTCGCATTCGGTGAGTAGCCGTCTCGCCGTCGGGTTGCTCGCGTTCGCGGTCTGGGGATCAGGCCCGACTGAGATGTCGGGAGAGGAGGGCCGGTTCCGATTCGAGGCGATCACGATCGATGACGCGCCGGGCAACGTGGTGTACGCCGTGAGCGTGGTCGACCTCGATTCCGACGGGCGAGACGACATCGTGGCGATCACCGAAGACAAGGTGCTTTGGTACCGGCCGCCCGACTGGGAGAAGCACGTTTTGGTCGAGGGGATGACGATGAGCGACAACGTCTGCATCGCCCCGCTCGACATCGACGACGACACCGCGACGGATTTGGCGATCGGCGCGGGTTGGCCGCGGAGCGGGGGGACGATCCAGTGGCTCCGGCAAGGGGCCGAGATCACCGATCCGTGGTCGCTCCATCCGATCGCCGAGATTCCGTGGACGCACCGGATGCGATTCGCGAACGTGCTCGGGGAGGAGCGGGGTGATCCGGCGAACTTAGACGCGGTACGGCCACGTCCGCAGCTTGTCGTGTCACCGCTCAACGCGTCGGAGGGTGCCGAGGGGGTCGCGTTAACGGCTTACTCGATTCCTGATGACCCGATCAACGACCGTTGGGAGCCGACGGTGATCGACCGGGGGCTGAATCGGCTGCACAACCATTGGTGCATGAGGGCGTCCGATCTCGGATGGTCCGGGATTGTGGGGAAGGGGGCGGTGACGTTGACGGCAAGCCAGGAGGGGGTGCACGTCATTTATCGCGATGATCAGCAAGCCGATCGTGGGGAGCAGGACGAGAAGGTCTTGGCGGGATCACCGTTTCGGCGTGGCCGGCTCGCCACAGGGGCATCGGGCGACGACGCGGCGTCGAGGGGGGCCGGCGAGGTGAAGGCGGGGCGACTTGCCAACGGCACGACATTCTTCGCGACGATCGAACCGATGCATGGCACCGACGCGGTGGTGTATCTGATCGATCCCGAAGCCCAACGGACGACGAAGCGGGTCACGCTGACCGATCGGTTGCAAGGCGGCCACGCGTTATGGGTCGCCGACCTTGACCAAGACGGGCACGACGAGGTCGTGGTCGGATGGCGCGAGCCCAACCCGGAGGTCGGAATCGCGATTTACGATCGCCAAGCCGACGGGAGTTGGGAGGAGCACTTGATCGACGTGGGGGGCGTCGCGTGTGAGGATTTAATGGTCGCCGATTTGACGTTTGACGGTCGACTCGACATCGTCGCGGGCGGTCGCTCGACGCACAACATCAAGTTGTACGTGAACCGCGGCGATCACGGGGACTCGACCCGGTAGCGGTTCGCCTTCGGCTCATCCGTTGTCGCCGAATGATCGACCGTCGCCGTTCACGACGGTCTCGTCGGAAGTCTTGACGACATCCGCGACGGCTTTTTGCGTGGCGTGGTTAGTCGTGGCGTGGTTAGTCGGCCGGCCAGGGGTCGGACGGATCGAGATGTGGGGATTCGATCGAGGCGACGGGGTCGCCGCAGCTGTCGATCATGTGGAACCCGGCGGGGCGATGGTTGCCGCTCGCCCCGAGTCCTCCGAACGGCATCACCCCGGCGGCTCCGGTGGTCGGCCGGTTCCAATGGACGACGCCGGCGGGGATCGCGTCGACGAACTTATCGAACGTGTCGGGGGTGCCGCCGAGGAGGGCGGCGGCGAGGCCGTAGGGGGTGCGGGCGGCGGCGTCGATGGCGGCGTCGAGGTCGTCACACCGCTCGATGACGAGCAGCGGCCCGAACCATTCGGTGTCGCCGATTTCCCGCAGCTTCGGTTCGGGGAGCCCGCTGGCGTCGACGATCGCGGGGGCGACAAGATTCCGCTTTCCCGACGGCGGTCGGACCATCGGGAGCAGCGGGTGGCAGCCGAGTTCGACGAACCGGCAGTAGGTCTGCCAGACCGCGTCCGCGGCGTCGTCGGAGATCAGCGGACCGAGATGGGGCGGCGGGTCGTCACCGGGGACGCCGGGGCGCAATCGGCGGGCCCGCGCGACGACGGCATCGATTTGACGCTCCGTCGCGTCACCGCGGACGAAGATCGCGCGGCGGGCGCAGGTGCAGCGTTGTCCCGAGCTGGCGAACGCGGAGTAGGTGATCAGGTTGGCGAGCGGTTCGGTCGGCGGATCGCCGATCACGACGGCCGGGTTGTTTCCCCCGAGTTCGAGCGCCAGTTGCACCGACGGGCGTCCCGCCAAGCGGCGATGGATCGCCTCGCCGGCGGCGCGGCCGCCGGTCAGGAAGACGCCGGCGAGCGGCGCGGCGTCGATCGCGGCGAGTGCGGGGTCGACGCCACCGGTGATGATCCCGAGCACGTCGGGAGGGAGCCCGGCCTCGTGCCACAGTTCGACCATGCGGCGGCCGAGCAGCGTGGCTCGGTCGCTCGGTTTGAACAGGACCGGATTGCCGGCCAACAGCAGCGGGATGATCTGGCCGCCCGGCAAGTGGAGCGGAAAGTTGAACGGCCCGAGCACGAGCGAGAGTCCGATCGGGCGATAGCGGACGACGCGGCGGACGTCCCCGTCCTCGGCCACCTCGGTCGACCGTCGCTGGCGGAACGCGCGGATCGACAGTTCGGGTTTGGCGAGGGCGGCGGCGACCTCGGCGTCGGCGTCGTGCGGCAACTTGCCGACTTCGCGGCTGATCAGGCGTGCGACTTCGTCGCGATGGTGGGCTAACCGTTCGGCGAAGCCGCGGACGATTTCGAACCGGCGTTCGGGCGGGGTCTGTCGCCAGGCGGGCCACGCCTGTTGGCCGCGGCGGACCGCATCGGCGACTTCGTCCGGGGTCGACTCGGGACCTTCCCACAAGACCGCGCCGTCGATCGGGCTGACGGAGGAGAATCGTTTCGTCATGGGGCGTTCTTCAACGAGATCATGCCGTTCCGCGAGGGAGTGGTCGTGTGGGGGAATCGGGGACGGTCTTGGGGGCTCGATCCGGTGGTGGTCGGGCGGGCGTGGGGTTAAAACGCACGGCCTTCATGTTCGCGTCGTCGCGGGGCGGCGTCCAGCGGTTCGCGGCGTCCAGCGGTTCGCGGCGGGCCGTGGGCGCTTGGTGGTTGGTGATGTCTTGGGAGACGATTGACCCGATGTCGTTCCGTTCGCTCGTCGGCCTGTCGCGTGTCGCCCCGATTCGTCTGATCCCGATTCAGGTCGTCAGGATGTCTCTCGGCCGCTTGCCACTTAAACGCATCTCGCCCGTCGGTTGGGTCCGATCGCTAACGCTCGGCAACGCGGGGCGTTGGTCGTTGTTGGCGGCGTTGGTGGGGCTGATCGTTGGGGTCGCGTGTGTGGCGTTGGAGGCGTCGACGCAGGCGGTCGGGCACTTCACGCTCGCGAAGTTGGCGGGGTTTCCGTATCAGTTGGCGGTCGGCGAGCACGCCTATTTTGAGCGGGAGGCGGTCGTGTTTTCGCCGTTGGCGGTGATCGCGGTGATGGCCGCGGGGGGAACGGTTTCGGGGTTGCTCGTGTACGGTTTGGCGCCCGAGGCGGCGGGGGCGGGGACGGACGCGGCGACGAACGCGTTTCACAACCTGCGTGGCGAGGTGGGGCGTCGGGTGGTGTGGGTGAAGACGCTCGCGTCGGCGGTCACGCTAGGGACCGGCGGTTCGGGGGGTCGGGAGGGGCCGATCGCGCAGATCGGGGCGGGGATCGGTTCGTGGGTCGCGACCCGGATGGGGCTTTCGTCACGCGACCGCCGGATGTTGTTGGCGGCCGGGATGGGGGCGGGCGTGGGGGCGATCTTTCGTGCGCCGTTGGCGGGGGCGATTTTTGCCGCGGAGATTTTGTATAGCGATTCCGATTTGGAGGCAGACGTGATCGTCCCGTCGGCGATCGCGTCGATCATCGCCTACAGCGTTTACTCACAATCTTTGGCGGCGGAGGTGCGATACTTGCCGATTTTTGGCGGGGGCCTCGGCCATACGCTGGGGTCGCCCCTGGAGCTATTCGGTTACGCGGCGCTGGCCGGGGCGTTGTTGTTTTTGGCGTACGGATACGTGCGTCTGTTTCATGCCAGCCAGGGGTTGTTTGATCGGTTGCCGTTGCCCCGCCCGATCCGTCCCGCGATTGGCGCCGCGGTCGCCGGCGTGGCGGGGATCGCGTTGTTCGTGGTCGCCGGGGGCCAGGCCGACACGCTGGGGGCTTTGGGGACCGGCTACGGGACGTTGCAGCGGGCGTTGACCGGCGAGTCGTCACTTGCGGCCGGGACGTTGTTGGCGGTGGCGCTCGTGAAGATGTTGACGACGTCGTTGACGATCGGTTCGGGGGGGAGCGGCGGGGTGTTTGGCCCGTCGATGGTGATCGGCGGATGTGCCGGCGGGGCGTTCGGGGTCGCGGTCGAGCGGTTCGTCCCGGGGTTGGCACCGGATCCGGGCGCGTACGCGGTCGTCGGGATGGCGGGGTTTTTCTCGGGGGTCGCCCGCTCACCGATTTCGACGATCATCATGATCCGCGAGTTGACGGGGGACTTCGGATTGATCGTGCCGACGATGCTGGTCTCGACGTTGATGTTTTTAGGGACGTCGCGATTGAAGCTGTACCGCAGCCAGCGTTCGACGCGTCTCGACTCGCCTGCCCACCGAGGCGATTTTTTGGTCGACGTGTTGGAGGGATTGAAGGTGGACGACGTGTACCGTCGCGACCGGTCGGTGATGAAGGTTCACGAGGGGGCGACGTTGGACGAGATCGTGCACCGGTTGGCGCGAACGACGCAGCACTATTTTCCGGTGGTCGACGACGAGGATCAGATGGTCGGGATATTTTCCGACGACGACGTGCGGTCGTATTTATATGACCAGACGTTATGGAACTTGGCGATCGCCCGCGACGTGATGACGAGCCCGTTCGTGCAAGTCTCACCGGACGACGATTTGAACACGGCGCTGCAGCGGTTCACGGCGTTGAACCTGGACGAGTTGCCGGTGATCGACGAGAACGAGCCTGGCCGTCTGCTCGGGTTTCTCCGTCGCAAGGAGACGATCGCCGCTTACAACCGTCGGATCTTGGAGCACCGTCGGGAGGCGGAACAGGCATGAGCGAGTCGATCCCGGCATTGGTGTCTTTGTTGCCGATCGTGACCGTCGCGGTTTTCCTCGTCGCGCTCCGCTGGCCGGCGTCGCGGGCGATGCCGCTGGCGTACGTCGTGGCCGCCGCGGTGGGGCTGTGGTTTTGGGAGCTCGGCGTGCCGCAGGTCGCGGCGGCATCGCTGAAAGGGGTCGTGATCGCGGTGACCTTGTTGTACATCGTGTTCGGCGCGATCTTGTTGCTCAACACGTTGCAAGAGAGCGGCGGATTGGCGGTGATCCGTCGGGGGTTTACCGACATCAGCGACGACCGGCGGGTGCAGGTGATCATTGTCGCGTGGCTGTTCGGTTCGTTCATTGAGGGGTCGGCCGGTTTCGGAACGCCGGCGGCCGTGTGCGTGCCGCTTCTGGTCGGGCTCGGGTTCCCCGCCAAGTCGGCGGTGATTTCGGGGATGTTGATCCAATGCACGCCGGTGTCGTTCGGGGCGGTCGGGACGCCGATCCTGGTCGGGGTCAGCGGCGGTTTGGGGGATAGCCCTGAGGTGATCGCGTACGCCGCGGAACTGGGGATGTCGGATCATCGCGAGTTGCTGCCGATCATCGCCGCCCGGGTGGCGACGGTGCACGCGATTCCGGGGACGCTGATCCCGTTGATCGTTGTCAGCGTGATGACCCGGTTGTTCGGCGAGCGACGGAGTTTCCGGGACGGGCTTCGGGTTTGGCGGTTCGCGTTGTTCGCGGCGTTGGCGATGACGATCCCCTCGGTCACGATCGCGTACGTGTTGGGGCCCGAGTTCCCTTCGCTGCTCGGGTCGCTGGTCGGCTTGACGGTGGTTGTCCCGGCGGCCCGTCGCGGGTGGCTGTTGCCTGACGAGAGCTGGGACTTTCCGCCGCGGGATCGCTGGCAGGGATCGTGGTCGGGATCGTTGCCCGTTCCTGACTTGGAAGAAGTGGCTGGTGACGCGAAAGGTGCGGTTGCCGCGAAAGGTGTCCGTGCCGGGCAGGGGGAAGGTTCGCCGGCGGGGCTCAGCGTGTGGCGGGCGTGGTTGCCGTACGTGATGATCGCGGCGTTATTGGTCGTCACGCGATTGCCTCAGTTGCCGTTCGGGGAACGGTTACGTTCGGCGACGGTCCCGTGGCCGGTCGGGATCGAGGAATCGGCGTTCGGGTCGGGGATCGGGATCGATCCGGTTGCCTGGCTTTATCTTCCGGGGTCGGTGTTCGTGGTGGTCTGTTTGGCGACGGCTTGGCTGCATCGGATGGACGCGGCGTCGGTCGGGCGGGCGTGGAAGCGGTCGGGTCGGATGATCGTGACCGCCTCGCCGGCGTTGTTATTCGCGGTCCCGATGGTGCAGGTGTTTATCTTGTCCGACGGTGGCGGAGCGGGGTTCGCGTCGATGCCGACGGTGCTTGCCGAGGGGGTCGCGTCGGTTGCCGGGGAGGGATGGCCGGGTTTTTCGCCCTTGGTCGGCGGCGTCGGCGCGTTCGTCGCCGGCAGCAACACGATCAGCAACATGATGTTCAGCCTGTTTCAGTTCGAGGTGGCTTTGCAGATCGGCGCCGACCCGTTGTGGGTGGTCGCGTTGCAGGCGGTCGGTGGCGCTGCGGGGAACGTGATTTGCGTGCACAATGTGGTCGCGGCGTGTGCCGTCGTCGGCTTGACCGGTCGGGAGGGGGACGTGATCCGCGTGACCGGAGTCGTGTTCCTGTACTATGTCGCCGTGGCCGGCACGGTCGGCCTGCTCGTCGCCTGACCTGCTCGTCGCCTGACCTGCTCGTCGCCTGACCTGCTCGTCGCCTGAATCGTTCGCTTGTCTGAAATCGGAGGAATCGTCTGGTGTCCACGAACGCTGTTCCCGCCGGCCCGCTGAATCCCCGCGAGCGGTTGTTGATGGGGCCCGGCCCGAGCACGGTCCCGGCGCGGGTGTTGCGAGCGATGGCCGCGCCGACGCTGGGGCACCTCGACCCGCAGTACATCGGGTACCTGGACGAGACGTGCGAGATGCTCCGGCAGGTGTTTCAGACCCGGAATCCGTTGACGTTTCCTGTGTCGGGGACGGGGATGGCGGGGATGGAAACGGTGTTGGTGAACCTGATCGAGCCGGGGGACGAGGTGATCGTCTGCATCAACGGCGTGTTCGGGGGTCGGATGAAGGACAACATGGAACGGTGCGGGGCGGTGGTGCACACGGTCGAGGTCCCGTGGGGGGAATCGTTCGAGGACGCCCAGATCGCCGAGACGGTGGCGAAGCACCCGAAGGCGAAGTTGCTTGGGATCGTGCATGCCGAGACATCGACCGGGGCGCTGCAGCCGTTGGAGGGGATATCGCGGATCGTTCACGATGCGGGGATGTTGTTCGCGGTCGACGCGGTGACGTCGCTCGGCGGTCACGATTTGCGGGTCGACGAGTGGGGGATCGACGCGGTTTACTCGGGGACTCAGAAATGTTTGTCGTGTCCTCCGGGGCTGTCGCCGGTGTCGTTTTCGGAGCGGGCGCTCGAAAAGATTGACGCCCGAAAGTCGAAGGTCCGCAGTTGGTACCTGGACGTCACGATGCTGAAGAACTACTACACCGGTTCGGGCGGTCGGGCTTACCACCACACGGCACCGATCAACATGGTTTACGCGTTGCGGGAAGCGGTCTCGATCGTGTTGGAGGAGGGACTGGAGAACCGGTTCGCCCGTCACCGGTTGATGCACGACCGATTGCGACAGGGGCTCGAGCGGCTTGGGCTGTGCTACATCCCCCGCCACACGTTACACACGTTGAACTGTGTCGCGGTTCCGGAGGGGATCGACGAGGCGGCGATCCGGGGTCGGTTGCTCGAGGAGTACGATATCGAGATAGGTGGCGGGCTCGGCGTGTTTGCCGGGAAGGCATGGCGGATCGGTTTGATGGGACATTCCGCGTCGCCGCGTCACGTCACGACGTTGCTCGGGGCGTTGGAAGCGTGTTTGGAATGAGTTCGGCCGACCGTTTACTGGGGCTTCGCGAGATTTATCCCGCGGGTCGTTTTTGCCGCGACGAGGCTTACCGAGCCGCGTTCGAGTCGGACGGGTTGACGGCGTTCCGAGCCAAGCCGCTCGCGGTGGTGATCCCGGAGACGGCGGACGAGGTGATCGCGACGGTTCGTTGGTGCCGCGATCGCGGCGTCCCGTTCGTCGCTCGGGGGAGCGGGACGAGTCTTTCCGGCGGCTCGTTGCCGATCGCCGACGGGATCGTGATCACGCTGAACCGGATGAACCGGATCTTAAAACTCGACCCGGACCAGCGGACGGCGCTCGTCGAGCCGGGGGTGATCAACCTGGCCGTTTCCGCGGCGGCGTCCGAGCACGGGCTGTATTACGCGCCGGACCCGTCGAGCCAAACGATTTGCACGATCGGCGGGAACGTGGCGTTCAATTCCGGTGGGGCGCACTGTTTGAAGTACGGGATGACGGCGAACCATGTGTTGGGGGTCAAGGCGGTGCTCGGGTCGGGCGACGTCGTCGAGCTCGGTGGGGAGTCGCTCGAACCGATGGGGCCCGACACGACCGGGCTGTTCTGTGGCAGCGAAGGGCTGTTCGGGGTGGCGCTCGAGGTGACGTTGCGGCTGCTCCCGAAGCCGGAGACGTTTCATACGGTGTTGGCGGGTTACCGTTCGCTGGAAGCGGCCGGGGACGCGGTTTCGGCCGTGGTCGACTCCGGGTTGTTGCCGGGGGCGATGGAGATCATGGACGCGTTAGCGATCCAGGCGGCGGAGGCGGCGGTCGCGTGTGGCTATCCCGAGGGCGCCGCGGCGGTGTTGATCGTCGAACTGGAAGGCCCGCGAGAAAAGGTCGCGTTCGAACAGGAGCAGTTGCGTCAGATCCTCGAGCGGACCGAGCCGTTTGCCAGCCGGGTCGCGGCGGACGACGCCGACCGGATGGGGATTTGGAAAGGGCGAAAGTCGGCGTTCAGCGCGGTCGGACGGCTGAGCCCCGACTTCATCGTTCAAGACGGCGTCGTCCCACGGAAGCGGCTCGGCGAGGCGCTCCGCCGGATCGAGGAACTGTCGCGTGATTCGGGGATCCGCGTGGCCAACGTGTTCCACGCCGGCGACGGGAACCTGCACCCGTTGATCATGTACGACGGGAACGTCGACGGCGAGTTCGAACGGGCGGAGACGCTGGCGGGGAAGATCTTGCGATTGTGTATCGAGATGGGCGGGTCGATCACCGGCGAACACGGGGTCGGGATGGAGAAACGGGAATACCTTCCGGAGATGTTTGACGTTCCGACGATCGAACTGATGCGTCGGCTGCGACTCGCCCACGACCCGGCATCGGTCGCCAACCCGGGGAAGATGTTTCCGGGCAACGAGGCCCCCGCGCTCTCGCGTTCAGGCTTGCATCCGTTGGAACAGGCCGGGGTGATCAGCCGTGAGTGAGCCGGTCGTTCCGAGCAGCCTTGACGAGCTCCGCCGGGTCGTCGCCGAGGCCCCGTCGGTGATCCCGGTGGGGAACCTGACGAAGCCGTTGTTGTCCGCGGCCGGCGGGGCGACGCCTGTCTCGCTCCGTGGGCTGAGCGGGTTGATCGAGTACGAGCCGTCCGAGTTCACCTTCACCGCGTGGGCGGGAACTCGCGTTTCGGAGATCGCCGCGAAGCTAGCCGAGCGTCAGCAGTATTTGCCGTTCGACCCGCCGATGGTCGACGCAGGGTGCACGCTCGGGGGCGTCGTCGCGTCGGGGATATCGGGTCCGGGGCGGGTTCGGTACGGCGGGATCCGCGATTTTCTGCTCGGCGTGCGACTCGTCGGCGGCGGCGGGGAGTTGTGGACGGTTGGCGGCAAGGTGGTCAAGAACGCCGCGGGGTTCGACGTCCCGAAGTTGCTCGTCGGTTCGCTCGGGCGGCTCGGGGTGATGGCCGAATTGACATTCAAGGTGTTTCCCGACCCGCCATCTCGTCGCACGCTCCGGGTCACGTGCCGGGACACCGACGAGGCGCTCGTTCGGCTCGCCGAGGCGGCGCGGTCGCGGTGGGAGATCGAGGCGGCGGAGTACCGGCCTGGGGACGGGGCGATCGATCTGCGTCTGGCGGGTCCCGTCCCGGTCGTGGAAACGCTCGGGCGTTGCGTGATCGCCCGTTGGCCCGGAGACGTCCGCGTCCTGGAACCGGCGGAGGCGGACCGGCGGTGGCGGGCGGACGCGGATTGGACGCGGTTGTCTGCCGAGACGGTGCTGGTCAAAGTCCCGGTGACGATCGAACGGTTCCGATCGCTTGCCGCCGCGTTCGATGACGTTCGCTGCGAACTACGGCTTGGCGGCGCCGGCACGGTGGCGTGGATCGTCCTCGAGGACGTAGGACCGCTCGCCGTTGTCGATCGCCGGCTAAAATCGTTATCGCTACCCGCGATGACCGTTTACGGTCCTCCGGCGGCGCTCGAGGTCACCGGTGGGGTGTGGATCGGGCGTCCGCCGGGCGACGGCGTGTTGCCGGCGATTCGGGATGCGATCGACCCGGGCCGAACGTTTCCCCCGTTCCCCGGGATCGCGGACCCGGCGGGGAGCGAAGCGGTCGACGGGGCGGATCCCGGAGCGACGAGGAAGGCTGGGGCGAGGAAGGCTGGGGCGACGAAAGTCCCAGGGGCGACAACTCACGAACCGTCTGGCGGCTGATGCGACACGAGATCCCGATCGAAGACCACGGCCCGCTCGGCCATGAGATGGCCGACGCCGTGAGCACCTGTGTTCATTGCGGGTTTTGTTTGGCCGCGTGTCCGACGTATCAGGAACTCGGCCAGGAAGCCGACTCGCCGCGGGGCCGGATCGTTCTGATGAAGGAGGTGTTGGAGGGGACGTTGTCGCTGGAGACCGCGTCGGAGCATCTCGACCCGTGCCTGGGGTGCTTGGCTTGCGAGCCGGCGTGCCCGTCGGGGGTTCCCTACCGCGACCTGATCAGCCCGTTTCGCGCGGTCACCGAGAGCCGGCGTCGACGCCCGATCGTCGACAGGATCCGGCGGTGGGTGGTGCAGTCGACGTTGCCGTACCCCGGGCGGATGCGTCTGGCGGCGGTGAGCGGACGGTTCGCCAAGCCGTTCGCCCGGATCTTGCCGAGTTCGTTTCGGACGATGCTCGAATTGCTGCCGTCGCGGTTACCGCCGCGGCAATCTTGGGCGGGGACGCATGGGGAGACGGGGACGCATGGGGAGACGGGGACGCATGGGAAGACGGGGGCTCGGCGGGGGCGGGTCGCGTTGTTGACCGGGTGTGCCCAGAGCGTGCTTGATCCCGATATCAACACGGCGACGATCGAAGTGTTGAACCGCAACGGGGTCGAGGTCGTCGTCCCGGACGGTCAAGGTTGTTGTGGCGCGCTCAGTTGGCACGTCGGTGACATGCAGCGTGCCCGCGGGTTCGCGGTGCGTAACCTTGACGCGTTCCCCGATGACGTCGACGCGATCGTCACCAACGCGGCGGGTTGCGGGTCGGGGATGCACGAGTATCCGTTGATTTTGAAGGGGACCGAACACGAAGGACGGGCGCGGTCGTTTCGCGACCGGGTCGTCGACGTGTCGGCGTATCTCGATCGGTTGGGGGCGTTGGAACCGATCCCGGCCGCGGGACGCGGGGTCAAGGTCGCGTATCACGACGCATGCCACCTTGCCAACGCGCAGGGCGTGCGGGCCGAACCGCGGCGATTGCTCCGCCAGATTCCCGATCTGGAGTTGCTTGAGATCGCCGACGGTCATCTTTGTTGCGGATCGGCGGGGACGTACAACATCGACCAGCCCGCGATCGCGAGTTCGCTCGGCCGATCGAAAGCCGAGAACGTGATCGCGAGCGGGGCGGAGATCGTTGTCAGCGGGAACATCGGGTGCCAAACGCAGTTGGCCGTGCATCTGGGTCAGGCCGGCGCGTCGGTCGGGGTGCGGCACACGATGCAGATTTTACGCGACGCGTACCGTGGCGAGCTCCGGTAGTCTTGGCGCCCTTCGGGCGAGGCGGATTATTCCGTTTCGACGCGGATGGCGCGGTTGCCGAGGTGGGTGCCGGTGTAGGGGTCGACCGACTTTACCTCGATGAGATGGGTGCCGGGCCTCAGTCCGGCCGGGAGCATCCCGCGCCACATGTGCGGGGTCGCTTTCGCGGCGGGGAGGTCAAGCGATTGGCGATCGGTTAGCCGTTCTTCGCGGGCTTTCGTCGCGAGGAAGGCGGGGTCGGGGACGCGGATCCGTTCCATCGGTTTCCATTCGCCGTCGGGGGCGACCCGCATGGAGACGTCGGCCAATTCGGATGCCGCGAACACGTTCGCCATCACGACGGTCGTCGGGACGTCGGTGGGGGCGACCTTTTCCGGGGCGTGTAGCAACATTTGGTAGTCGGCCGGGCGGTTGGCGGGGACGAGCCGGAGCGAGTAGTCCGCGCCGTCGAACTCCATCACCGAGTAACCGTTCGGCCCGCCGTCGCTCATCGTCGCGTGGGGGATCCCCCGTTCGTCTTTCTGGCCCCGCCACCAGCTGCCACACACGGTGACGTTGACGACATGGTGGTGACGCTCTTTCCCCCGCCAATCGTCTTCCTTGCCGATCAGCCGGTGTTCGACGTAATGGGTGTGGGCGGAGAGCGACACGGCGGCGGGTCGCTGCTCGATCAAGCGGTACAGTTCGTGCCGGTCTTCGACGTCGGTGAGCGGGATGTGCATCATCAACACGATCAGCTGGTCTTCGGGGACACCTTCCAGGTCGTTGCGGATGAACTCCATTTGGCGTTCGCCGAGGCCACCGTAGTAGCGTCCACGCTGGCCATCCTTGGCGCCGACCCAGGTCACGTCGTCGAGGACCATGAAGTGGGTCGGTCCGTAATCGAACGAGTAGTAGGACGGGCCGTAGATGCTTTCGAACGTCTCGTCGCTGTGATGATCGTCTTCGGCGTCGTAGTTCATGTCGTGATTGCCGATCACGTTGTACCAGGGGATCCCGATCAGCGCGATCGCGCGGTTGTGCGGTTCGAACACGTCGAGGTCGTCGAACACGATATCCCCGAGGGTCACGCCGAACGACGCGTCGTGGGCGTTGCGGGCGACCACCTGTTCGATCACGTCGTGCGTCATGTACTCGACTTCGTCGACGTTCCGCGATTGGGTATCGCCGAAGATCAAGGCACGGAACCTGTCCGGTTCTTGTTGCTTTGTCAGCGGGAAATCGACCGATTCCGGGAGCGGACCGGTCGGCTCGACGGCGGCGAAGCGGAAGTCGGCGGGGGAGCCGGCGGGTTTGTGAATGTAATAGAATTGCGGCAGGTTCAACTCGTTCAGCGGCGTCGCCCAACCGCTCGGTTTGATCACGAAGATGATCGTGTCGTCATCGATCGAGATTTCGTAGCGGCCGTCGGTGTCGGTTTCGACGATCTCGGCCCCGTTGCTGACGCGGATCCCCTCGATCCCTGGCTCATCAGCGTCATGGGTACCGTTTTCGTTTCGGTCGTGGAACACGACGCCTTTCGCCTTCGCGGGTGCGTCGTCAGCGGGGGTCTCGTCGGCGGTGGCGATCGGTCCCCCCGAGCCGAAGATTTGAAGGATCGAGGCGAGCGACCATCCGGCGATCAAAAGCGAGCGTCTCATCGGCTGTCCAATCCGGGTGCGAGATAACATGAAACAGGAACCAGGATATTCGAAACGGTGGGCGGACGAGAGGCTCCGCGTGGTCCGCGGCGAGTACGACAACCCGGCTCACGCGGCCGCGTTGGTTCGGTTGCTTGACGCGTACGCCCGTGACCCCATGGGTGGCGGGAAGGCGATCCCCGCGGAACGTCTCGGGCGGTTGGCCGGGGAACTTGGCCGCCGGTCCGATGCCTTTAGTGTGTTGGCGTTTCTTGAAGATCAGGCGATCGGCTTGGTGAATTGTTTCGAATCGTTTTCGACCTTCGCGTGCAGGCCGTTGGTGAACGTCCACGACGTCGTCGTCGACGCCGGTTTTCGCGGTCGCGGGGTCGCCTCGGCGATGCTCGGCGAGGTCGAGCGGGTGGCCCGAGAGCGGGGGTGTTGCAAGTTGACGCTTGAGGTATTGGAGGGGAACGGGCCCGCGAGGCATGTGTATCGGCGATTCGGGTTCTCGCCGTATCAGCTTCGCGCGGAGGAGGGTCAGGCGGTATTCTGGGAGAAGCCGCTCGAAGATTGACGGGCTGCGATTCCGTGCTGCGATTCCGTGCTGCGATTCCGGGCTGCGGCGGGCTTTGATTTCTGGGTGAGATGGGAAATGAGAGATTCGCACGACGAAGACAAGCCTTTGCCACGATTGGCGCTCAGGAAACGCTTGCCGCTGGTTGGTGGCGCCTTGGGTTTCTTTCTGTTTGGCGTCTTGATGGCGCTGGCGATCCGTGCGTTGTGGCAGCTCGAGAACACACCGGTGGCAACCAGTTTCATGGACAAAATGATGCACCGGAAGACTCGTGGCATGGCTGAGATTCTCGACGGGCTGGTTCGGGAAGATCTGCCGAGCGTCGAGGATTCGGCTGAACGGATGCGGAAAATTGGCCAGACGGTCCATTGGTCTTTGTCGAGCTCTCGCTATGAGAACAACGACGAAGTGTTCCGCGATTCCATTTACGAGCTCATCGAGGCCTCTCGGCGTGGCGATTATGCCGGCGCGAAGGAGTCGGCCTTGCGGTTGGAAAGCTCGTGCATCGCATGCCATGAATTAATCAACCGTGAGAAGCGTCCGGCTCCGTAAGTTGTGACCCGTTGGTCCTGCGTCTGAGTGCCTATCCGAAAAGGGGGCCGACCCTCTCTTGGAGCGAGGTCGTTCCGCGATTTTAGTGGCAACTGCCCAGAACGTAGGTTTTGGAGGCATTGCTGCGACGTCCGAAGTGAGGATGCGAGCGAACGCGGACAAGCTCGAGA
>JAWLFY010000142.1:0-2602 GCA_041685355.1 Pirellulaceae bacterium
TTGGCGAGAGGATTCGGACGCGGGGCGAATGGTTGACGTGGAGTCGAGCCAACGGGCAGCTTGGTTCGGTCGTTGGCACTTGGCGGACGGTCAAGCGGTGTTCAACAACATGACGACGCTCCGCAGTCGCGAGATCGATCGGTTTTGGGATGCCGTGGGCACGGTAACGGCGGAGGCCGACGGGGCGGAGCGTGCGGCGAGATGGGGGCGGATTCGCCAATGGCTGGCGATCGACGGCGTGACGCATACGAGCGACGAGACGTTGCGAGTCGCATCCGATGGCAACCAGAGCAAGAACCTTGACGACGTCGTCGAACACACCCACCAGTTGGTCACGCTCCGTCGCTGGGGTTTGCCATCACGTCACCACGGGTACCGGTTGCACGCCGATTGGCGAACCGATGTCGCGGTCGGGTCGGAACGCGACCGTGTGTTTCGAGAGATGCTGGGTGAGGTGGTCCGGCTTGGTGACGAGGCGGCACCGCGGGTGACCGGTGGCGAGGCGGCGCGGCGTGGCGATTTCGCGTCGGCGGCGGGCGATCGGGAACGGGGGGGCGATCGGGAACGGGGGGGCGACCGGGAACGGGGGGGCGACCGGGACCGGGGGGGCGACGCCGATGCGAACGACAAGATTCGGGTCGTGCGCTGGTCACCCGAGTTCGCGGAAGTGGCGGTCCGCAGTCAGGCCGGGGGGCTGCTTCGGCGACCGACGTTGCAGGACGGATCGTGGCGGGCGACGATCCGCACGGATCGAACAGGGGACGGGGAATGGCGGGAGACGCCGGTGCACGAGGTCGACATGCTCGCGCAGGGGGTCGTCGTGCCGCCGGGGACGTCGGTCGTCCGGTTTCGCTATCGGCCGGCGTGGCTCGCACCGAGTCTTACCGTCGCCGGGGCGGGTTGGGCGACGTTGCTCGCGGTGGGCGTGTTCAGATCGACGAGGGGGGGACGACGTAGAGGACGAATTCCAGGGTCAGCGAACGGCCGTCGACCGTGACGTCGATCGCCCGTTTCCCTTGGACGTCACCGGCGATCAGGTTTTCGTTGAAGCGGACCGCCAACGAGAGCCCGCGTTGGACCGCTTCCCACTGTTCGGCGGATTCGCTCGGGTCGAGCCCGAAGAAGACACGTCCGGGGCGGAGCGGCAGACATCGCGGCGGCTCGGATCGGAAGCCGAACCGTAACCCGGCGCGTCCGAGCCGGTAGAGTTCGTCGACGGCGCTGCCGGCCCCGATCTTCATGTCGAGTCGGCGTTCGACCAGTTGCCGTGTCTGTTCGGTCGGCAACGAGGAAGTGACCGCGACGAACAGCCGTTGCCCCGCTTCGAGCCAACCCGGTTCGAGCGCGACTTGGACCCGTTGTCCCGCCCCGACGAACGCGCGTTCGCTGTATTCCGGTTCGACGACCGCGTCGAGGACTCCGTCGACGAGTCGGCGGGCGGACCAGAAGCACGCGCCCAGATCGTCATGGTCGTACTTCGGCAGGTCCGGGATCCGGCGTCCGGGTGTGAACACCGCCATCCGGCCGACGAAGCGGAGCAGGTCGGAGAACAGGTCGACCGGGTGCACCCCCGGCATGAACGCTTCGACCCCGAGTTCGGCGTAGGACTCGTTCATCACCCGCATCTGTTCGAGGATCACACGGTCGCCTTGCGAGGTCGAATCGAACGTGATCCCGCGGGAGACGACTTGGTTCGCGACGAGGTCCAACTTTTTCCCGATCCGGTCGAACACCGGCCGCACGATTTCTTGTTCGAGCACGTTCCATGCGTCGACGGCCAACAGGGGCGGGATGTAGGTTCGGTCGAGTTCGGGGGCCCCTTCGGCGCGGTCGGCGCGGCGGAGCCGAAGGAGCGGCAGCGTCGCGTAGCCGGCGTGGTCGTCGGCGTCGGTGAGGAGTTGCAGGTTGAGCCGGCGGATCTGGATCGGCCGCGGGTTTTGTCCCGTGTTCGAGTCCTCGAGGTCGAGCGATTCGATCCGGTAACGGCTGGCGGCCGAGAGTGCCGGTTGGGCGGCTTCGAGCTTCGGGATCGCCGCGAACAGGGTCAGCGATTGGCGGCCGATCATCGACTGGCGGAGGTCGACCTCGGGGAGACGTCCCGATTCGGGGGACGAGATCAGCGTCCCGTCCCGCATCCGGGCGGCGAGTTCGGAGATCACGACTCGGTGGTTCGCCAACGCGTCGGGGTCGAGCCGGAATCGGCGAAGTCCCCAGCTGTAGTGGCGGCTCCATTCGATGTTGTCGCGGATCTGGTGATGGACGTTTTGTTCGGCGACCTGGAAGTGTTGCGGCCGCAGGAACATCCCTTCGTGCCAGTGGACCGGGGCTTGGATCGACATCGACGGGACCTCAACGGGGAGCGAGACACGGGTCGGACGTCCGACACCCTAGAGCTTCGACCGTCGGGCGGTGGTCGATGAGTTTGGGGCAAGAAGGGCGACCTGTGCCGAAGATTCCCGTCGCGGGTGACGTACCGGATGGGGCCTCGCGACCGCTGCGATCGGCCCCCCGGTTCCCTGCGGAGGGCTTCGCGTGTTATCTGCGGAGGGCTTCGCGTGTTATCTGCGGAGGGCTTCGCGTGTTATCTGCGGAGGGCTTCGCG
>JAWLFY010000142.1:2702-12404 GCA_041685355.1 Pirellulaceae bacterium
GCCCCCCGGTTCCCTGCGGAGGGCTTCGCGTGTTATCTGCGGAGGGCTTCGCGTGTTATCTGCGGAGGGCTTCGCGTGTTATCTGCGGAGGGCTTCGCGGAGGTACCGACCGGTCGCGTTGTCGGCGATTTTCGCGATCGCCTCGGGGGTCCCTTCGGCGAGCACCTGGCCGCCCCCGACGCCCCCTTCGGGCCCGAGGTCGATGATCCAGTCGCAGGCGGCCAGCAGGTCGAATTGGTGTTCGATCACGAGCACCGTGTTGCCGTTTTCGACGAGTCGTTGCAGGACGGCGACGAGTCGGGCGATGTCTTCGAAGTGGAGGCCCGTGGTGGGCTCGTCGAGCAGGTAGAGCGTGCGTCCGGTCGAGGCGCGGGCCAGTTCGGTCGCCAGCTTGACCCGTTGGGCCTCGCCGCCGCTGAGCGTGGTGCTCGATTGTCCGAGCCGCACGTAGCCGAGTCCGACGTCTTGCAGCGATCGCAGGACGCGGTCGACTTTGGGGACATTTTCGAAAAATTCGGCCGCTTCGTCGACGGACATTTCGAGGACGTCGGCGATCGTCGCCCCTTTGAAGCGGACCTGCAACGTTTGCCGGTTGAACCGTTTCCCGCCGCATCGCGAACAGGTCACGAACAGATCGCTCAGAAAGTTCATCTCGATCCGTTCGACACCGAGGCCGCCGCACGCGTCACACCGTCCGGCGGCGGCGTTGAAGCTGAACCGACTGGCGTCGTATCCCCGCGTCTTCGCCTCGCGGGTCTTCGTGAACACTTGGCGGATCGGGTCGAGCGCCCCGGTGTAGGTCGCGGGGCAGCTCCGCGGGGTGCGGCCGATCGGGGATTGGTCGATGCGAATCATCTTGTCGATCGGATCGGCCCCTAGCAATCGCCCCGAGGCGGCGGGGAAATCGCAGAGGTAGCCGGGGGCGGCTTCGGCGACGGCGGCTTTGCCGCCCCGTTTTCGTCCGCGCCCCCGTTGGTTCGGTCGGTCGGTCGCGGCGGGCGATCGCTTTCCGTTTCGCGAACCGGTGCCGGACGTGTCGGGAGTGGCGGCGAGGTGATCGCGGAGGAGCGGGAACAGCGTGTCGTTGATCAACGAGCTCTTGCCGCTTCCGGAGACGCCGCTGACGCCGATCAGCGTCCCGATCGGGAAACGCGTCGTGACACGTTTCAGGTTGTGGGTGGTGACGTCGGCGAGGAGGAGCCAGCGGTTGTCGGCGGCATCGCGGCGCGTGACGGGGATCGGGACGTGACGCTCGCCGCGGAGGTACCCGCCGGTGACGCTCTGCGGGTCGGCGGCGACGTCGTCGGGGGTCCCCTCGCTAATGATCCGTCCGCCTTGTTCGCCGGCCCCTGGCCCGATATCGATCAGCCGATCCGCGGCCCGGATCGTCGCCTCGTCGTGTTCGACGATGACGACGCTGTTCCCGTGATCGCGGAGCTCGCGGATCGATTCGAGCAGTCGGTCGTGGTCGGCGGGGTGGAGCCCGATCGAGGGTTCGTCGAGGACATAACAGACGCCGACCAGCCCGCTGCCGATGCTGGTCGCCAGGCGTACCCGCTGCAGCTCGCCGCCGCTGAGCGTGTCGGCCGGTCGGTCGAGGGTGAGATAGTCGACGCCGACGCGTTGCAGGAATCCGAGCCGGCGGGCGACCTCGCGGCACACCGGTTCGGCGACAGCTTGAGACATTTCGGTGAGCCGATCGGGGAGTCCCGCGACCCACGCGGCAGCGTCGCCGAGCGGCATCGCGGTGACGTCGGCGATCGAGTTTTGCTCGATCGTCACCGCAAGCGCTTGCGGGCGGAGGCGTTTCCCGTCGCATGCCGGGCAGGTCCGCTTGGCGTCGTCGTCCGTCTCGTCGGGGACCAGCCCGAGGCCGCCACACGCGTCGCACGCGCCATAGGGGCTATTGAAGCTGAACGTCCGCGGCTCGAGTTCTTCCAGGCTTTCACCGCAATCGGGGCACGCCATCGCCGTCGAGTGGATCGACTCGTCCCAGCCTTCGTCACCTGGACGAGCGACCAGGCTGGTGACCAACCCGCGACCGAGACGCAACGCGTGCAGGAGGGACTCTTGAAGCCGCGACGCGATGCCGTCGCGGATCACGATCCGGTCGACCATCGCCTCGATCGTGTGGTTGCGGCGGGGGGCGATTTCGGGGAGTTCGTCGAGCAGGTAGATCTCGCCGTCGACGCGGGCGCGGAGGAGTCCCGCGGCGCGGATCGATTCGAATACCTCCTCGTGCCGGCCCCGGCGACCTCGGACCATCGGGCTGAGCAGCATCAACTTCGTGCCGTCGGGAAGCGCGAGCAGCGATTCGCCGATCGCCTCGGGTGACTGGGGCGAGACGGGGGAGCCGCACGCGACGCAGTGGGGCGCGCCGACGCGTGCGAACAGCAACCGGAGGTAGTCGTAGATCTCGGTTACCGTTGCGACCGTGCTCCGGCCGCTGGTGGAGCCCGGCTTTTGGTCGATCGCCAAGGTCGGTGCGAGCCCGCTGATCGAGTCGACTTCGGGCCGGGGGATTTGGTCGAGGAACTGTCGGGCGTAAGTCGAGAGGCTGTCGATGTATTGCCGCTGGCCCTCGGCGTAGAGCGTGTCGAAGGCGAGCGAGCTCTTCCCGCTTCCCGAGACCCCGGTGATCACCGTGATCGCGTCACGGGGGATATCGACGTCGACCGACTTCAGGTTGTGGACCCGCGCCCCGCGGATTTCGATCGACTCCGCGGCGACGTCACGTCGGGACGGGCCGGCCGCGGATGGGCCGGCCGCGGACGGGCCGGTTGCGGACGGGCCGGTTGCGGACGGGCCGGTTGCGGACGGGCCGGTTGCGGACGGGCCGGCGTCGCGAGCCGCGGTACGACGGCGGGTGCGTGAAGGTGTGACGGCGTTCAATTCGCTGTTTTCGGGTGATTCGGTGTGTGCTGATAGGGAGGGGACCGGTAAGATCGGCGGCAGGCAACCGGGCCAGAATCACGAGGGAATAAGGCGTCATGAAGTGAGGACGGAGCGTCGCGAACCGGCACCGGCATTCGATTGGCATCGCGACGCCGATCGTGAACATTTGACGCTGGCATCGTACGCGATGCACAGCCGCGACAGCATGGGGAGGGTTTACCCCGAGCCGACGCACCCGTACCGCGGCCCGTTCGCCCGCGACCGCGACCGGATCTTGCACAGCAGCGGTTTCCGAAGGCTTTCGGGAAAGATGCAGGTGTTCACCGGCGAGATGGGGGTCTACCACCGCACGCGGCTGACGCACACCTTCGAGGTCGCCTCGGTCGCCCGCACGCTGGCCCGCGCGCTGCGGCTGCACGAGGACCTTACTGAGGCGTTGGCGCTGTTGCACGATATCGGGCATCCGCCTTACGGTCACTGCGGTGAGGACGTGTTGGGGGAGTGTTTGCATGAGGAAGGGGGCTTTTCGCACAACGGGTTCGCGCTCGTCTTGGCGACCGAATTGGAACAGCGTTACGACCGCTTCCCGGGGTTGAATCTTTCGCACGAGACGCTTGCCGGCCAGGACGTCCGGGCGCACAAAGCGGAGGCGGCGTACGGCCGGTCGCCTTGGTTGGAGGTCCAGCTCGTCGACGCCGCCGACTCGATCGCCTACGACGCCCACGACGTCGACGACGCGATCCAGCTCGGTCTCTTGTCGATCGACGAGCTCGCGGAGCTGTCCGTGATCCGCCGGTCGCTCGAGCGGTTACGGATCAAGCACGGCGGGAGCCACCCGAATCGGCTTCGGCAGGCGCTCGTCCACGACCTGATCGATTTGCAAGTCGGCGACTTGCTGGAACAGACCGCGGACCGGTTGCGACGGCTTCAAGGGCGTACCGCGGGCGAGCTATGCGACGAAGGGTTCCGGATCGGGCACTCGGCGACGCTCAGCCGGGAACGGACCGAGTTAGAGGCCTTTCTGTTCGACGCGGTCTATCGCCATCCACGTTTGATGACGGTCCGTCGTTCGGCGGCGGACCGGTTGCGGTTCTTGTTCGAGATGCTGGTCGCCGCGCCCGAGCGGTTGCCCCTCCGGTTCCGTATGCGGGTTGCCGACACGGGGGTGTACCGCGCCGTTGGCGATTACTTGGCGGGGATGACCGACGCGTTTTGCGATCAGCAGTACGCGTATGCTCGTGATTCGCAGAGCGGACCGCTTGCCGATTGGTGAGCCCCGTTGATGCGTCCCCCGTTGCCGATCCTTGCCAAGCGGTCGGGCGGGCGATCTCGATCCTCGCGCGGCGAACGGGTGGCCCCGCGAAGTGAACGTCCCGCTGGCGTGAACGGCAAGCGGGACCGGGGGGGTGTCGCGGGCCGACCAGCTGTTATAACGGTTCGGTTTCTGGGGCCGATGCCGCTTCAGGCTTGATCGGTTGGATGCGGCTGGCGAGCGACGGCGGATGGAGACTCGATGGCACTGATCCTACTGCGATGCATTTTCTTGTTGTGCGCCGGCGGCGTGTCGGGCATGATCAACGCGTCGATGCCGCCCGGGACCCACGCTTGGGTCCCTTGGGTGGCGTTCGTCGCGATTTTGACGTTGGCCTCGGCGATCGTCGTCGCGGACATCTACGTCCCGCGGAAACGGATCGATACGATCTCCGCGATTTACTTCGGCGTCCTGATCGGGGTGTTGCTGACGTACATCCTGTGGATCGCGTTGTCGCCGTTGTTGGAGCAATCGTTCAATCCACGTGAGATCCAGCTGATCACCGGGCTCATCTTGGTCTATGTCTGTACGAGCGTGCTCCTGCAAACCAAGGACGATTTCCGGTTCTTGATTCCTTACGTCGAGTTCGTCCGGGAGGTGAAGGGGTTCAAGCCGCTGATTCTCGACACCAGCGTCGTGATCGACGGCCGGATCGCGGACCTGGTGGCGACCGGCGTGTTTGACAACCAGCTGATCTTGCCACGGTTCGCGTTGACCGAGTTGCAAGCGGTCGCCGACAGCAGTGACAAGCTGAAACGGACACGCGGCCGACGCGGCCTCGATATCCTGAACCGGCTCCGCTCTGATGAATCGGTCGATTTGCACATCTTCGATCGAGACCTTCCGGAACTGGAAGGTCAGACGGTCGACTTGAAACTGGTCCTGCTCGCGAAGCACTTGGAGGGGAAGGTCGTTACCGGCGACTTCAACCTCAACAAGGTCGCCAAGCTTCACAACGTCCCGGTGATTAACCTGAACGAAATCAGCAACGCGCTCCGTCCGGTGTACCTTCCCGACGAGCGGTTTTTGATCCGGGTGATCAAGCCGGGCGAAGGTCCGGAGCAGGGGATCGGTTACCTCGACGACGGCACGATGGTCGTCGTCGAAGGGGGGCGACACCGAATCGGCCAGGAGCTCGAGGTCCGCGTCACGAGCACGTTGCAGACGAACGCGGGGAAGATGATCTTTGCCAAATACCAAGGGTGACCCGATGACCTCCCGAACGTTTCGGACTGACTCGGGCCGCTGGTCGCTGTCCAGCCGCCGGCCACGTCTGGCGGCCTTTGCCGATCGGCTGTCCCCGTTCGGCTCGGTCGCCCGTGTCGGCTCGGTCGCCCGTGTCGGCTCGGTCGCCCGTGTCGGCTCGGTCGCTTGGGGATGCGTTTTGTTGATGGCCCTCCCGGCGCGATCGGACGAGTCATCGAGCACCGACGAACGGCCGAACATCATCGTGATCCTTGCGGACGACCAGGGTTGGGCGGACATCGGCTACCACGGCTCGGACATCCGCACGCCGAACCTGGATCGGTTGGCGGCCGAAGGGGCGCGGCTGAACCGCCATTACGTCTATCCGACCTGTTCGCCGACTCGCGTGGCGCTGCTCAGCGGGCGTTTCCCCAGCCGTTTCGACGTGCTGACTCCGCTCGCCGCGACCACCAAGATGCGGCCCCACGACGCCCGACTCCCGCATGCCCTTCGCGATGCCGGGTACAGCACGCATCTTTCTGGCAAGTGGCACATCGGTGAAACGCCGGAGCACCGGCCGCGGCGATACGGTTTCGACACCACGTACGGCTACCTGCGGGGCCAGATCGATCCGTACACTCACCGATACAAGTTCGGCGACCACGTCACATGGCATCGTAACGACGAGTTCGTCGACGAGCCGGGGCACGTCACCGACTTGATCACCGACGAGGCGGTCCGGGTGATTGAGGAGTCGGGGGACGAGCCGTTTTTCTTGTACGTCGCCCATCATTCTCCGCATTCGCCGCTGAACGAGCCCCCGAGCTGGATCGACGCCTATGAAGATTCGATCGACGACATATGGCGGCGTCATTTTGCGGCGGCGGTGACGCACTTAGATCACGGCGTGGGGCGAATCGTCGAGGCGCTCGAGCGGACGGGCAAACGCGACCGCACGCTGATCGTGTACTCGTCCGACAACGGGGGCCAGCGGAGTTGGCCGGGGCGCGAGCGGGAGTACAACGGACGCTATGCCGAACACAAGACGTTGGGTAACAACGAGCCACTCCGCGGGTGGAAGGGCGATTTGTACGAAGGGGGCATCCGCGTCCCGGCGCTGGTGAATTGGCCGGGCCGAATCGATCCGGGTGGGGTCGTCGACCATCCGACCCACGTGTGCGACTTGGCACCGACGCTGATCGGCATCGCCGGGGGCGAGATCGAACCGGGGTGGCGGTTGGAAGGGGTCGATTTGGAACCGACGCTTCTCGATCCCGACGTCCCGCCGCCGCCGCGGACGGTGTACTGGAGGACCCGCGGTGGCACCGCGATCCTCCAAGGGGATTGGAAACTGATCCGCACCGCGAGGGGAAACTCGTCGGAGCTGTACAACCTTTCCGAGGACCCGTACGAAACGGACGACCGAGCCGGTGAACTGACCGGTCGCCGCGACGCGATGTTAAACGAGCTCGCCGAGATTCGGGCGGAGGATTGGTCGGAAGACTGAGTGCCTATCCGCCCAGTTGTCGAGCACCCGGCGGGCGATCTCCTCGTCCGGTTCTCGCCAATACGACTCCATGGCGGTAATGGTCTCAACGAGAAGCCGGGTGTACGTCAGGCCTACCCGCACGAACGCGACACGGTCTCGGTATGTCGCCGACGCGTCCCCCGTTTTCTCGGCCGCAGCCCGCAAACGTTCTTCGGCCCGGCTGAGCAGTTCCTCCGTATACAGCTTGGGAAAGTGAAACACGCCACCGCCGTAACCGTGCCTTTCGACAAAGGCCATTCGCGCGGCCTCCATCGCGTCGAAATACCCGCGAACGTCCTCTGCCGCAGGCCCGAAACCGCGTCGGTAGTAGTCGTCGAGGATCGCTTGCCCGTCTTTCGATGGGTCCCAAACGAGTTGGGCGGAGGCGTAGTACTGCGGCCCCTGGGTAGCCCAGTGTTCCCAAACCGAGTCGATATAGATCCCGACGCAGCGGTTGTCGGCGACGAATTTCAGGTTCTCGATGGTCTGATCGGTCGACAGGTCCGGCAGTCCCTGCTGCCACCCCGCCGGGCTGCCCGTGTTCGGCCGCCACATGACGTGCTGTGAAAGTTCGCCCCACGCCGCGAGCTGATCCCGGTGAGACGTCCCCCAACTCGATCCGCGATCGACGAGTTCGGTCCGGCCATAGAAATTGGCGACGCTCGACATGATCACGTTCGCCGCCGGACGGGCCTCGATTGGCGCCGGCCGCGAGTGCCCGTACGCCATCATCATCACGTAGTAATCCTTGCCGGGATATCGCCGCTTCAGCCGTTCGGCCAACTTGTTCGCGAAGGTCACGTGCCGGTCGGACAGCGCCGGTCGCTCCTCACGGTGGTGATGCCAGTGCATCATCCGCGGCTCGCCGTCCGGATGGTCCCAAGCACGGCAGTCCGCGCACACGCAATGCCCGCTTGACCATCCGTCGTTGGGCGAACCGTTGAACACCGTGGCGTTGGGGTCCTCCTCGAGCCTCGCCTCGACATCGGCGAGCCACTGCTCCCAGACTTCCGGGTTCGACTGACAAAGCTTGACGTTCTTCGGAGAGGGGTGGGTCCCGCGGGTCCCGTCCGGCGATCACGAGATGACGATCGTTCGCCACCAAAATCGTCTCTTCGGGATGCTTGAAATCGAAATCGATGTCGGGAAACAAACCCCTCACGGCGGGCTGGACGCCGATCCACACGGCGCGTTCGGGGAGCGGATCGGGCGGCCCCTCGATCCACTCCGGACGCGCGCCACACATTGTCTCGATCACATCCGCCAATTCGACGGCGGCCGCGCGGGTCTTCGGCGGGGCGTTCTCGAACGACACGATCGGCGCGGGCTCGACGCCCGCCTCCCGGTCGAACAGGACCAAATCGTTTCCGTAATCCTTCCCCGACCAACTCTCCAGGACCGAACGCTGCCACTCTTCGGTCGCGGCCTTCATCTCGGCGACCCGTTCCGGATGCTCGCCACTGACGTCGTTCGACTCCATCGGGTCATCGACAAGATGATAGAGCTCGAAGCGGACGTCGTCGTCTTTTTCGATCCGATGCAGCTTCCACGGCCAATCGTTCCAAGCCGCGTGCCCCTCCAGATCGGACAGGTCGATCGCCGGGAACTCTTCGACGTTCTTCAAAATCCGCTCCGGGTGCGGGTTCGGATGCCCCGCCCGCTTCGCCTCCATTAACGCCCGGATGATCCGGTCGCTCCAAGTACTTTGGCCACCGCGGTAACCGTGCCAAAACCCCATCGGCGGATGTTCCGTTTGACTCCCGTCCAAAACACCGCTCAAGTCGATGCCATCGAGCGGTGGCTGCGATTCGTCCGGCTCGACCCCCGCGATCGACAGCAACGTCGGGTACAGATCGGAGGTGGACGCGGGCGTTTCGATCACCGCGGATTCGAATCGGCCCGGCCATTCGAGGATCGCCGGGACCCGGAGTCCGCCCTCGTAGAGGCTCCCCTTCCGTGCCCGCCCGCCAGACGACTCAGCCGCCAGACCGCCGTTGTCGCTGCAGTAAAACAGCAACGTGTCCTCCGCGATTTCCAGATCGCGAAGACGCTCGCGAAGGCGGCCGAGCTGTTCGTCCAACAACGTGATTTCCCGAAAATACCCCGGCTGCTTCGTTTCCTCGTCGTCGTACAGCGTGGCCCCGTCCGGGACCTCCTGTGGGACTTCCTCGTGCGGATCGTGAGGCGAGGGGAACCACGTCACCGCAAAGATCGGCCGGTCGCCAGAGGCGTGCTTCTCAAGGAAGTCGATCGTCGCGTCCATCGTGATGACGGTACCCGGACCCTCCATCTGAACGTATTCGCCGTTGCGGCTCAGGTAAGGATCGTTATCGAAGAAGTTCAGCCCCGAAAGCCACTCGTCGAACCCCGCTCCGCCCGGCGATGTCGGGCTCTCGGGCTGGACCGATCCGATATGCCATTTGCCGAAATGTCCGGTCACGTAACCGGCGCGGCGAAGCGACTCGGCGATCGTGATCTCATCGGGACGCAGATAATGCCCGTGATTCGGCACGTTCCCGCGAAACGGATGCCGCCCCGTCATCACGCTCGCCCGCGTCGGCGAACAGACCGGAGCGCTCGCGTAAAAGCGATCGAACACGATCCCCGCACCCGCCATCGCATCGAGATGCGGAGTCTTCACGAACGGGTGCCCCGTGAACCCGGCGTCGCCGTAGCCCTGGTCGTCCGCCATCACCAAAACGATATGAGGCCGTTCCGCCGCCGACAAAACCCCGCCAACACCGAGCCCCCCCAAAGCCACCGTCACCAGAGCGAAGAACCG
>JAWLFY010000293.1:0-2972 GCA_041685355.1 Pirellulaceae bacterium
TCAACCCCGCCAACCTCAACCCCGCCAACCTCAACCCCGCCAACCTCAACCCCGCCAACCACCGCCGCCGCAAGTTCAGCGACGCCATCTCCGAAGGTGACCGCCACGCCCGCCGAAACCGGCACCGGCGGCACATCGGGCGACGCCCTGCGAAACGTCTGGTCCCAAGCCTTGCTCGAGATGGACCCGATCACCGCCACGCTCGCCCGGGCCGTCGATCATGTCGAATCGCCCCAGCCCGGCGTGGTCCGCATGGTCTTTAGGGCAGAATCCCGGATGGCGATGAACCGCTGCGAGCTCCCCGAGCACCGGGCGGAGATCGCGAACACCCTGGCTCGCGTCACCGGCAATCCTGTCACCGTCGAGACGACGACGCTTCCCCCGGTCAGCCGCGAACGGCCCGCCCCGCAGCGCCCCTCCGGCCGCTCGCGGATGCAGCGGATGCGGGAGATCGAATCGAACGAACTCGTCCGCAGTTGCCTCGACCTGTTCGCCGCCGAGATCGTCCGCGTCGACCTGCCAAGGGAATGACGGGAAGCTACCATACATCGATCCCAACTCGCTTTCTCCACCTCGCTCACGCGACCAAGGAGTCCTTCCCGATGTTCAAAGGCCTCGGAAATCTCGGCAACCTCGCCTCCATGGTCGGGTCGCTGCAACAGCTCCCCGACCGAATGGCCCAGCTCAACGACCAAATGAAACAGGAAACCGTTTCCGCCACCTCCTCTTGTTCCCGCGTGCTGGTCGTCATGAACGGGGTCGGACACGTCGAATCGGTGCAACTCCACCAAGAGATCACCGGTGTCGAACTCGAACACGCCGTCAAAGAGGCCACCAACGCCGCCGGCGCGGCGGCGAAACAGCTCTACGCCGAGTCGATCTCCCAAATGGCGAGCGATATGAATCTCAACGTCCCCGGCATCGAAGGGATATTGTCCTCGTTTACCGGAGGACGCTAACGGGATGGCCGGAAACGCCGGGGCCGTCAGTGACCTGGTCGAACAACTCGGGCGGCTCCCGGGCGTGGGACGCAAAAGCGCCGAGCGGCTCGCGTTTCATCTCCTCCGGGTTCACCAACAAGAGGCGCTCGCCCTTGCCGACGCGATCCGGCGGGTCCGTCAGGAAGTCCGCTACTGCAGCGTTTGCTTCAACCTCGCCGAAGCCGAAACCTGTGCCCTCTGCGCCGACCCCAACCGCGACCCCAGCCTGCTGTGCGTTGTCGAGCAACCCCGCGACCTGATGAGTCTCGAACAGTCGGCCGCCTTCAAAGGGATGTATCATGTCCTGCTCGGACGGATCTCGCCCCTCGAAGGGATCGGTCCTGATCAACTCACGATCGAACCGCTCGTCGATCGCGTTCGCACCGGAAACTTCACCGAAGTCATCATGGCGACCAATCCGACCGTCGAGGGAGACGGGACCTCGCTCTACATTTCGAACCGACTCGCCGAGTTTCCCGTCCGAATCACCCGTCTGGCGAGGGGCATTACCGCAGGAAGTGTTCTGGAATACGCGAATCGGGAGATGATTGCCGATGCCCTAACCGGCCGCCAAAATCTATAATGCGGAAGGAACGAAATTCGCTCGGGCCCGCCCCGCGGCACCCGAACCAGGGACGAACCCCTTGAAGAGAAAGTAGTTATGCGGATGTCGCTGGGCCTCCAGGCCCGACAATCGCAGGTCCAAAAGCTGGCCCCGCGGATGATCCAGTCGATGGAGATCCTGCAGCTGCCGATGCTGGCGTTGCAGGAACGCATCGAACAGGAGATGAACGAAAATCCGCTGCTCGAACAGCAAGACGTCGACCCGCTCGCGCCGGACGAAGGGGACCAGGATCTCCCGGACGGCGACACCCGGAGCGAGGACGAAAAGGAACTGGTCGTCGACAACGACCACGACAACGCGGAGGACTTCGAGCGACTGCTGAACATGAACTCGGAGCTGCCGAGTACGATCGACGATTCGTTCCGGCAATCCTCCAACCGCGTCCAAGAAGAGTCGGATCGACGCCACGACCTGATGGCCAACGCCCAGGCCCGTCCCGAGTCGCTCAACGATTTTCTCCTCCATCAACTCGCCGAACTCGATATCGACGACCGCGTCGAGAAAATCGCCGAACGGATCATCAGCACCCTCGACGCCCGCGACGGCGGATACCTCAAGGTGCCGCTCGCCGATCTGCTCCCCGCCGGACACACCGACGAAGACCTCCAGCTCGCCGAACAGGCGCTGCTACTCGTTCAGACACTCGAGCCGGTCGGGATCGCCGCCCGCAACCTCAGCGAATGTCTGCTCCGCCAGATCAGCCCCGGGTTCCCACACGAGGAGGAAATGCGGACCCTGATCGCCGACCACCTCGAAGACCTCGCGGAAAACCGGATTCCGCAAATCGCCCGCAAAACCGGCTACTCGGTCGATCTGATCCAAGAGGTCCGCGAGGAACTCCATCGGCTCAACCCGAAACCGGGGGCCGCGTTCATGGAGACGTACGTCCCCAACGTGACTCCCGATATCATCCTCGAACGAGACGATAACGGCGAATTCCAAGTCCGACTCGACGACGACCGGGTCCCGCGTCTGTTCATCAGCGACTACTACCGCCGCCGGCTCCAAGCGGCCGACTGCAGCGAAGAAGAACGCGAATTCATCAAGCAAAAGATCAACGGCGCCCAGTGGCTGATCGATTCGATCGAACAGCGTCGAAACACGCTGACCAAAGTCGCCGAAGCGATCGTCCAACACCAAAAACGGTTCCTCGACGAAGGCCCCGAGGCGATCGAGCCGCTAAAAATGCAGCAGATCGCCGACCGCGTCGGGGTCCACGTGACCACCGTCAGCCGCGCCGTCGACGACAAGTGGATGCAAACCCCCCGCGGGATCCTCCCGCTCCGCCGGTTCTTCGTCGGCGGGACCCAGACCGACGACGGCGAAGATGTCGCCTGGGACACGATCCGAATCAAGCTCCAAGAGCT
>JAWLFY010000143.1:0-12239 GCA_041685355.1 Pirellulaceae bacterium
AGGTCTCAGGGCCCCGATGAGAACACCGAAAACGGCCAGCCCTAAACCCCCTCCCCAACAACCAACAACCAACAACCAACAACCAACAACAAACAACCAACAACAAACAACCAACAACCAACAACCAACAACCGCCCCATGATCACGATCGTTGACTACCAAATGGGCAACCTGCGGAGCGTCCAAAAGGCGATCGAACGGGGAGGCGGCGAGGCACGGATCAGCTCCGACCCCCGCGAGATCGCGAACGCGGAAAAACTGATTCTTCCCGGCGTCGGTGCGTTCGGGGATGCGATGGACGAGATCCGCCGCCGCGATTTGGCCGTCCCGATCCGTGACTTCGTCGACACGGGCAAGCCCTTCCTCGGGATCTGTCTCGGGTTGCAACTGTTGTTCGAAAAGGGGTATGAGCATGGCGAGCACGACGGACTCGGGATCCTGGCGGGTGACGTCGTCCGTTTCGATCTGCCACGTTCGTACAAGATTCCGCACATGGGCTGGAACGCCGTCTCACGCCGCTCCGACCCGCCGCTTTTGAACGGGATCCCCAACGGCACCCACTTTTATTTCGTTCACTCGTACTACGTTCGCCCCGCCGACCCGGCGGTCGTCGCGTTGACGTGCGATTACGGGGTCGAGTTTTGCGCGATGGTGTGGAAAGACAACGTGGTCGCGACCCAGTTCCATCCGGAGAAGAGCCAGGCCGACGGGCTCCGGTTGATCGCCGCCTTCTCCAGCGAAGGCGAGCTCGCCGCGACCCGCAAGGCCGAACGGCCACGCCCCCTCGCGGCCCCCTCCCCCGAGACCAAGACGACCGGATGAACCGTTTTCCTTCGGCGAGAGCCGGAACCGAACCACGCGACGCGGCGGAGCCCGAACCGCTCGATCTGTTCGCGATCCCGCCGACCGTGACGACCACGGAGGAAGATTCGCCACACCGCGCAACGACGATTCGTGTCCGGTTCCGCTGGTCTGGCGACCGGTTTAAGCACGTCATTGATGCGGGCGGTCGCGTCGTCGCCGAAAGCGTCGAAGGGGACAGCGACAGCTTGTGGCCGCCGTCGCCGCCGATCCAGCAACTCTCCCTCGAAACGCTCGACGGTCGCCCCACCCTGCTGGGCGTCGGCGCCGCCGGCCGGAGCCACTGGAGCGTCAGCGTCCAAGCCGTCCCGCACGATCGGGCCGCCGTGTTCGAATTCGACTGGGCGTGTCGATTCAAGTCCGATCCCGGCGTCCTCGGCTCCGAATACCGGCTCCACGATTCGCTCCGTGTGACGCCGCTCGCCGAAAGCGAAATCCACGCCGACCGACAGGGCCGGACTCGGATCGTCCCGGAGACCCCGGCGGCCGAGACGAACCGCCCCGCGGCCTCGACGCCGACCCGCCCCGCGGCCACGACGCCGACCCGCCGGTGGCGATACCGAATCGAGTTGCCGAACGAACCCGAGCGCCTCGTCGACTCCCCATAGTCGCGACGACGAACCCCAAGGAGGGGACACATGAGCCCCGGCCACCGGATCTCAGCCGCGCCGCGCTGGCGATCGTCGCCGCGCTGGCGATCGTCGCCGCGCTGGCGATCGTCGCCGCGCTGGCGATCGTCGCCGCTCCGGCGACACGCGATCGTGTGCCTCGCCTCGGTCCTCGGGTCCGGCATCCCGCTCCTGTCGCGTCCGGGACCGTTAGCGGCGGACCCACCGGTCGAACGACTTGGCGAGCCGGCTCGTCTTGAAACGGGGGACGAGACAACGGGAACCGCCGACGAGAATTCACGCGGCGATCCCTCGCTCAGCCCGCTGTCGGTTTCGCCCGACCAGGCCCGCGAATCGTTCCAGTGGCTGGCGACGCTCGCCGCCGGCCAGATCCCCGAAGTGATCGAAGGGGCCAAGGGTTGGGGGAACACGAAAAAGGTTTGGGCCGGGGTGAAGTTCGGCAACGACGGGCTGCGGATCACGACCCATCGGCGGTATCGCGATCTGCGCCACGGCCGCTGGACCCGATACCGATTGACCCCCGTGCCAGGTGACTCCGCCTCCGCCTCCGCCCGTACGGCCGGTATCCGGATCACGGTGAACGACGTCCAGCCGCTTGACGGATCACGATGGCGGATCGACACGACGATCCGTGCCCCGCTCGCGTTCGACGCCCGCGTCGAGCGTTGGAACCTTGGGGTCCAGTGGTATAGCATCAGCGCCGAAGGGGAGCTCGAAGTCCGCGTCGACGCGACCGCCGTTGTCGGCTTCTTCGCCGATTACGCGGACATCCCTCCCGCCTTCGTCGTCGACCCCAAGATCACCACCGCGAAGATCGAACTCGAACGTTTGCGGGTCCGCCGAGTCAGCAAACTCGGCCGCGACGTCGCCAAAAATCTCAGCGACCTGATGAAAACCTTGATCGACGAGACGTGGGTCAAGAAGGAGAACGGGCGGCTGGTCGGTCGACTCAACGAAAAGATCGACCGCAAACGCGACGACCTGCGGTGGTCACTGTGGGACGCGTTGACCCGCAACGCGACCGCGAACGGCAACGCGACCGCGAACGGCGATCAGGGCCAAGGCGACGCCGATCGGGATCGCGGCCCCTTGGTCGAACGTTAGCCTGCCGCTCGCCTCACTCCCGCCCGATCGCGACGAGGAGGGTTTCGTCGCGGTTCCCGGCGCCGACGGTGGTGCGGAGGTACAGCCGGTCGTCGACGACGACGGGGCTGGCGAACAGGCGGTCGCCGGCGCGGTTCTCCGCCAACACCTTGAACCGACTCGGGGTCGCGGCGAGGGTAAAGACTTCGCCCGCTTCGGACGCGACCACGATCTCGTCCCCGACCAACAGCGGTGAGGCGCTGATCCCGCCCCGACACAGCCGCTCCTTCCACATTTCCTTGCCGTCCGCGGTCCGCCAACAGTAGGCGACGCCGTTGTCGGCCACGGCGAAGACGTAATCGTCGATCGTCAACAGCGACTGCTCGTAGCACATCACGTTGTTGTCCCAGAGCAATTGTTTGTCGCCGGTCGCGCGGACGCACCAGGTGCCCGCGTCGGGGTTGCCCCCACTGACCATCACGCGGCGACCGTCCCACACGACCGTTCCGCAAATCGCCTCGGTCGACGCGTCGACGCTCCACAATTCGCTGCCGTTGAGCGGTTGATAGGCGGCGATCTTGTTCGCGCCGGCGAGCAACACCTGACGTTGGCCGGCGATCGTCGCCACGATCGGCGAAGCGAAATTCAGATTCGACGGCCGGAAGACCTTCCAGACCGGTCGGCCCGATCGCGACTCCAGCGCGTACAGCCCACTTTCCTCCCCGTCGTACTCCGCCGCGATGATCACCAAGTCCCCTTCGATGATCGGGCTCGCGCCGTAGCCGAACTGGAACGCCGACGGCTCGAACGACGCGACCCGCCGCTGCCACACGCGTTGGCCCTGGGGCGTCATCGCCGTCGCCCAAATCGCGTCGTCGTGATGAAACGTCACGATCACCCGTTTTCCGTCGTAAGCCGCCGAGGGGGACGCGTGCGTGTTCTTGGCGTGGATCCGGTTCGGAAGCTGACCGCGGTGGATCACCCAGGTATCGACGACTTGGCCGGTGCGACGGTCGAGCTTCACCAGCGATTGCGTCCCGGCGTTCCGGTCCGAGGTCGTTAAGAAGATCCCCTCGGGGATCACGATCGGCGTGGAGTGGCCCTCCCCCGGGATCGCCGTTTTCCAGATGACGTTTTGGCCCCGATTCAGATCCCATTGGCGGGGCAGCCGCGCACTCGGGTTGGCGTGGTTGTTTCCCGCGGGGCCGCGCCACTGGGGCCACTCGTCAGCCGCCACGCGGGGCACGACGGCGACGAGGCCGATGAGGCAACTCAGCGTCATCACCCCGAACGTCCCCCGTCCCGCTGATCTTCCGGCTCGCATCTTCGATCCCTTCGGTCGTTCGTCTTGTGGTTGTCATCGACCCGGCACGATCTCGATTTCGGGGCTGGGAGTCGACGTGGTCAAGTGTAACACCGGCGGAAGGGGGATCGACCGCCGCCGGGTACCTGAGGCCGCGTGAATCGATCATGATGGCTTCCTCCCCGTCACGGTTTGCCCGTCGTCGGCGGGAGGCCCCGGGGACGGTCGACCGCGTCGTCTCCCCAGTTCGGATCCGACGGGCATACGCGAGAGGTGCACCATGCGAGCGGGAATCGTCGGCGTCGGGTTCATGGGGTGGATCCACTATTTGGCTTACCGGCGAAGTGCGAACGCCGACGTCGTCGCGTTTTGCAGCCGTGACGAGGCGAAACGGGGAGGAGACTGGACGTCGATCCGAGGCAACTTCGGGCCGCCCGGGGAACAGATCGACGTCGCGAATCTGAACGTCCACGACTCGCTCGATGCGCTGCTCGAAGACCCCACCGTCGATCTCGTCGATATTTGCCTGCCGCCGCATCTGCACCCCGAAGCGATCGAAAAGTCGTTGCGTGCCGGCAAACGGGTGCTGTGTGAGAAGCCGCTCGCGCTCGACGCGGCGACGGCCCGGCACCTGACCGAGGGGGCGGGGCCGGGGCAGCTGATGGTCGCGCACATCTTGCCGTTCATGCCCGAGTTCCGGTTGCTCGTCGAAGCCGCTTCCGACCGTCGCTGGGGGCGCCCGTTGGCGGGTCGTTTCAAGCGGACGATCGGCCCGCCCGATTGGATCCCCGACTTTTATGATCCGCAGCGGGTCGGCGGGCCGCTGATCGATCTGCACGTGCACGACGCCCACCTGATCCGGTTGTTGTTCGGCATGCCGACTTCCGCCCACACCGCTTGCTTTCGCCGCGGGTCGGTCCCGAAGTTTTACGAAACCGTGTTCGACTTCCCCGGGCAAGAACTCGCCGTCAGCGCCGGCGGTGGCGTGATCGATTCGCCCGCCCGCCCGTTCACCCACGGCTACGAGGTGAGCTTCGAGCAGGCGACCGTGCAATTCGAATCGGCCGCCTATGCCGACGGGTCGTCCGCGTCGATCCCGGTCACGGTGTTGCACGCCGACGGCACCGTCGAACGCCCCGAACTGGGCGGCGGTGACCCGATCGATGGGTTCGTGTTGGAAATCGACGCGGTCGCGGCGGCGGCGGACAACGGGGTGGTCGACCCGGTCCTCGATGCGACGACCGCGGCAGACGCGTTAGAAATCTGTCAAATGCAAACGCTCTGAGTCCGGCTCCTCTCGCTCGTCCTGTTCCGCCCCGATGCCCGCCAGCCGACTCGGTCCACTCGCCGTCGAATCAAAACTGGGCGACCACCCGTCGCAAAGTTCGGTGTGGCGTGCCGTCCATGTCCGGCAGCGGCGGGCGGTCGCGGTCAAAGTGTTTTCGGTCCCGTTCGGCGGCACGTCCGAGGCGCGGGAAGCGTTCGCCGAGGAATGGGAGCGGCTGAAGAAGATCCAGCATCCCGCCATCGCCCGCTGTTACGGCGGCGGGTTCGAGGGGCCCGATGCCTACCTCGCCCACGAGCTGATCGAAGGGGAAACGCTGGCCTCACAACTCGAACGCCGTGGTCGGCTCCCCTGGGAAGCGGTCCTCGACATGGCCGAGCCGCTCGTCGATGCCCTCGAGTACCTACACCGCCGTGGCATCGTGCACGGCGCGATCCACCCGGACAAGATCTTGATCGCCGGGCTAAGCCCGGTGTTGATCGGCGTCCGGGCGTGCGATCCCGATTCCCCCTACCGCACCGGACGTCCCCCCGGGCCCGACACGCTGGCGGTTCGACCGCCCGAGCAAATCCGTGACCCTCGCGAAAGGACGCCCCGCGGTGACCTGTATTCGCTCGGGGCGACGCTCCACTGGGCGCTCACCGGGCGGCCGCCGATCGACGGCGACACCGCCGAGGAGGTGACGCGAAACGTCGCGACGCAGACCCCCGTGTCGGCGGCGTCGGTAACGATGGACACGCCGGTGTGGCTCGACCGTTTGGTCAGCCAACTGCTCGAGAAAAAGCCCGGCTCGCGGCCCCCCGGTGCCCCCGCCGTGCGGTTGGCGCTCGGCGAGGTCCGTCGACGGGCGACGTCCCGCTCCGGCGTCGCCGAACACGCCTCGTCCGGCTTCAGCCCGTTATCGGTCACCGACCAGAGCCAAAAGGACGAAGCGCGGCGTTTGCTCGGCCGCGAACCGATCGACGTCGATGACCCGAAGCCGGACGACGGGTCGGAATGGTACGAAAAGGCGTGGGTCTTGGCGCTCGCCTTGGTCGCGCTGCTCGGCGTGATCGCGTACGCCGCGTGGCCGCTGAGCGAAGACGCGATGCGCCGCCGCGCCGAGGCGTTGATCGAAGAGGAGACCCGCTCGTCGCTCAGCCGCGCCCGAATCAGCTACCTGGAGCCGATGCTCGCCCGGTTCCCCGAAGGCGATCACGCCGAATGGGCCGTCGAACAGATCGAACGGGTCGAGATGATCGAGGCGGAACACGCGTTGTCGGTCAAGATCAAGCGAAATTTACCGCTCAAAAACGAAGCGGAGCGGCTGTACGCCGAGGCCCAACGTTATGAACGGTTCGGCGACGTCGCGACCGCGCTCGACCAATACCGTGGGATGGTCACCTTGCTTTCCGACCAGCCCCGCTATCGTCCCTTCGTCAACCTCGCCCGCCGCCAAATCGCCCACATCGAACGGGAGGGAATCGAACAAGACGAAGCGGGCGAGATCATCCGGTCCAAGCTGGAACAAGCCGACCGTGAACTCGAGCGGGGCCGCGTCGTCGCCGCCCGAAGGATCTGGTACGGCATCGTCGAACTCTACGGCAACAACGACAACGTCGCCCCGCTCGTCTCCCAAGCCCAAGACCGGCTGGCGGAGATCCCCGCCACGGGATCGGAAACGGACGCCGCCTCCGAAGCCGAAGCCACAACCGAGTCACCCTAGCGGTCGCCAGACCACTTCGGAAGCCAACCGCTGCGTCGTCTCACGCTGGCGTCGGCGGACGAACTCTCTCGCCGTTTCCGCCTTCGCGTTGGCGGCGTCCGGGTTCTCCGCCATATCCAGGACCGTCCATTCGGGGGAGCTCCGTCGTTGGGGGGCGAACTAGTTATCGATACACGTTTCGAGGAACCGGGCGAGCCGGTGGAAGTCCGATCCCGGCTGGATGCGGCGAACCTTCGTGACGAGCGTCTCGGGGTCGACGAGGTCTTCGAACGGGACGTAACGGAGTTCGAACTGGCCCGAGACCGACACCATCACGCCGTTCATTTTTTCCTCGACCAACGCACGATAGGCGCCGACGCCGAGCTGCGAGCCGAGCATCACGTCGTAGGCATGCGGCGGGGCACAGCGGGCTTCGTACCCGAGTTGGATCGCGTTGACCTTGCGGGTCCGACCGGTCCGTTCGCTGTAGCGTTCGGTCAAAAGCGACGAGACGATCGACGCGAGGTTGATCGACGAGATGTTGATGTGCCCGTGCTCGTCCCGGTTGACCCCTTCGATGTACTTGATCGGCAGGAATTCGGCGAGGCCTTCGGCGATCACGATCGTGCCGTACTCGCGGCCTTCCCGCTCGCGGGCAAGCATCATATCGATTATCCGGTCGATGACCCGCTCCATCGCCATCACTTTGCGTGTCTCGCCGGTTTCTTGGTTCACCACTTCGCTGTCGGCGAGCGCCCCGGCGATGTCTTCGACGCTCAGCACCATGCTGGCCTCGCCCGCGATCGCCGTCCCATACGACAGCCAACCCGCGCTGCGGCCCATCGCCTCGCACAAGAAATAAGAGCGGCCGGCGGAGGCATCGAAGTTCAGGTTGCGGACCTCTTCGGCCAACGTCTCGACGGCGGTGAAGAACCCGAAGGTGAAGTCGATCCCCGAGTAGTCGTTGTCGATCGTCTTCGGCAGGTGGATGATCGGGAACTTGCGAGCCTCGGCCGACAGACCGTCCTGGAACAGTTTCAACTTGTTCGCCGTTTTCAGGGTGTCGTCCCCGCCGATCGAGATCAAAGCGTCAACCTCGAGCGAGCAGAGTCCCTCGTAGACGCGGCGGAGCGGCGCGACCAGTTCAGGATCCTTCAGGTGCGCCGGCGAGTTGACATGTTTGCCGGGGTTGGTCCGCGCGGTGCCGATCATGATCCCGCGGCTGCTGCGGGCGTTGGTCAGCATGTCGTGGGTAAAGCGAATGTAATCGGAACCTTCTTGCAGCGGCCCCGCGGCGGAATATTCCGCCAACCGGCTGTAGCCGTGCTTGATCCCGAAGACCTGAGCTCCCTCCTCGAGGAAAGAGAAGGCGGCCGTCGAGATCACGGCGTTGGCGGCCGGCGCCGGGCCGCCCGCGAACAGGATCGCGACTCGTTTGATATCCAAGTTGTGATGATCGGTCATCTTTGGTTCACGGGGTGGTGAGGAATCGGGGATGGGACCGGGAGGGGAGACGCGGCTGATTCTAGGGATGCCGGCCCCGTCGCCAAGACGGCGAACGACACACACGGCTCAAGTGGGCCAATTCACTCCCACCCCAGAGAGTCCTCGATCGCGGCCTGGTACTCGCGGTCGGTCAGCTCGAGGAGGTCGCGGAGTTCGCCCAACAGCTTGACTTGCCGGTCGCCCAATTCGCCCTCGGCGGAAGCGGCCAAGAACATCGCCTGCAGCGCCAGCACCCGCTGGGACTGGTTCCAACGACGCGACACGGTAAGCACGTAATTCTTCGCCTCGATCTCGTTTTGCATGGCAACCGAGCAGAGGTGCCCCAGTTCGTCACGGTCGATCGGTCGGTCAAGCACCCCCCCGGCGATCCGCAGCAGCGATTCGATTTCGGCCTCGCTGATCTTGCCGTCGGCGAGCACGACGAGGATCGCCGAACGCATCGCTTCGTCGAGGAATTGCTCTTGCGCCGCCACCTCGTGGCTTTCGCGGTCCATTTCCAGCACCGTTTCGTCCCAGCTTTCCCGGCACTGGTCACATTGCACGAACGATTCGGCGCCTCCGATCGGGACGGTGGGGATGAAGTACAGGGTCAGAAACGGACGTCGGGCACGGAGCCGATACGTCTCGGTCGTGCCGCACGTGGGGCAATAGAAATTGCCTCGATCGAGCGTCCTCGTGAGGTTCATCGTGCCGATCAGGATCATCTCCCGGGGGTCTCCGGAGGGAACGTTCGGGTCGAGATTTCCGGTTTTAGCGGTACTTGGGGTCGCGGGGGCGGATTGCGTCAACTGGCGACCGCCGACACTCCGATGACAACGATTGACGCGTCCAATTCATCATGAGCCGTTACGGCCGGGTCCGCCATGCCACTCCTGCCGGTTGCCGCCAGCCGCACCAGCGCCCCGTTGAGTAACCAGCGGCTGCTGTTTCAGCTCAACGCGGACCAGTTGGCGATCCAGCGGCAGCTCGACCAGCTTAGCACCGGTCGCCGCGTCCTTCGGATGTCGGACGACCCGGCGGCAGCCGGTCGGGCGATCGGGATCCAACGTGGCATCGACCGCACCGAACAGCTAACCCGCAACGCCGACTCGACCGCCCGATTGTATCAGTCGACCGACTCGGCCCTCGCCCGCCTCGACGACGCGTTGATCCAGGCCCGGGGGACGACGGTCCAGGCTTCCCAGACCGCGATCTCGGCGGACGAGCGGGAATCGTTGGCGATCACGCTGCGACAGACCCTCGAAGCGGCGTTCTCCGCCGGCAGCTCGATCTTCCGCGACCAACAGCTGCTCGGCGGGAGCCTCGACGTGACCGACCTGATCCGCTGGGACGACGGCCAGATCGTGTTCGAAGGTCGCGACGCGATCGGGGAAACCAAGATCGGTTCGGGAGACCCGATCGCGATCAATGTGGGGGGAAATCAGTCGCTCGGGGTCCGGTCGGTGGTCCATGCCGGGGAAATCCTCGACCCCGGTCTCGTCCCGCAGACCCGGCTCCCCGACCTCAACTCGGGCGACGGGGTCACCCCGGGGGTGCTTCGCATCTCCGACGGCAACGCGTGGCAAACGGTCGACCTCCGCCAGGCCGCCACGATCGGCGACGTCAAGGAGCTTCTCGAAGCGATCGACCTCGACGGCCGTTCGCTGACCGCGACGATCAACTCGGACACGTTTCGGATCGAGTACTCCGACGGGCTCCCGGGGACGCTGGCGATCGCCGACGCCGAGGGGAGTCGGATGGCGAAGGAATTGGGGATCGCGAACCCGGCAGGACTCCAACCGCCGCCGCTCGAAACCGACCCGCTCACCCCGCGGGTCAACGCCGCCACGCGATTGGCAGACCTCGACGGCGGGGCCGGCATCGACGTTTCCGACGGGATCCGGATCCGGCAAGGGGAGAGAACGTTCCAAGTCGATCTCTCTGAGGCCGAAACGATCGCCGACGTGATCGACGCGATCAACCGTAGCGGCGCCGACGTCGCGGCCGAGCTCGACCGGTCCGTGGGACGATTGCAGATCCGGGCGTTGCGGAGCGGCGTCGACTACTCGATCGGCGAGAACGGGGGCACCGCGGCAACGGATCTCGGGATCCGCTCGGCGACCGGCCAGACCGCCCTCGCGGAACTGGGGCGGGGACGCGGCGTCGAACTGAGCCCCTCCGGCCCCGATTTGGTGATCACCCGACCCGACGGGGTGGTCCTTGAGCTCGATTTGGAGGGCGCCGAAACGATCGATGACGTGATCGGGCTGATCCGAGATCACCCGCAAAACCAGGACGCCAGCCGCGTCCTGGTCGACCTGAACGAATTCGGTAACGGGATCCAGATCGACGCCCCGCCCGGGGCCGACCCGCTTCGGATCGAGCAAACGTTGCGGAGCAACGCCGGGGAACGACTCGGGTTGATCCCGGCCGGTGACGATGCGGTCGAGGGGGTGACCAACGGGAGCGTCGTCTCGGTGATCGGTGACGACTACCTGCCTCGCGAACCGGCCGACACGTTCGACACGCTGCTGCGATTGGAGACGGCGGTCCGAGACGGCGACTTCGCGGAGACGGAACGCTTGCTGGAACGGCTCGACGTCGACTTCAACCGGGCCAGCCGCGCGCGGGGCCGCGTCGGGATCTGGACCCAAAACCTGGAAACCCTGCGGGACGTTGCCGACGACGACGCCGTCGCGTTGAAGAGTCAGCTCTCGGACGAAGTCGACGCCGACCTGGCGACGGTGATTAGCGATCTGACGCAGCGTCAAGTCGCGATGGAGGCGTCGCTCAATCTGATCGGACGCTCCGCCCAATTGACCGTCTTGAACTTTCTGTAGCGATTCGCTGTCGATTGTGTCGATTCTTCGGATGTTCGCGACGATATCTAGGATGCGTGACGGCGCGTCCGCCGTCGCACCATCCGATTCGATCGTGAAAGAGCAGTGACCATGCGGATCGACACCCAACGCTTCGGGGCCCTGAGTCTCGACCCGGACCAGCTGTTTCTGTTCCCCCAAGGACTCGTCGGGATGGAAAGCCTCCGCCAGTGGGCGTTGCTTCCCGATCCGGAAAACGACACGGTCGCCTGGCTGCAAAGCGCCTCGCGAGGCGATCGCGCGTTGCCCGTCGTCAGCCCGCGGTGCTTCTTTCCCGAGTACCGCGTCCGTCTCACCCGTCGTGACCTGACTTCGCTGCAACTCCGCCCGGGGGCCGAACTGTACATCGTGACGACCCTCTCGGGACCCGCGGGCAAGCTCACGACGAATCTTCGCGCCCCGCTGCTGATCAACCTCGACCGCCGACTCGGCTGCCAAGTGGTCACCGACGATTCCCAGCCGATCCGTCAGCCGTTGCCGGTCGACTCGGTCGCGGCGGTCAGCCGATTCGTCCACGAGACTCGAAAGGCCGCGTGAGCGGAACGACCGTCAACTCCCAACCTTTGCCGGGTCGCCATGGAGTCGCCGGGGGGAACGGTCGAAAACGTTTCTAGCGAGCCGGAGACGGCCCCGCCGTTGTCCGTTCTTGGCGTTTGTCCGACCCCTTCGAAAGTAGCCCGAGGGCACCATGCTTGTCCTTTCCCGACACCGCGACGAAAGCATCATGATCGGTGACGACGTGGTCGTCACGATCGTCGATATCCGAGGGGACAAGGTCCGCTTGGGGATCGAAGCGCCCCAGTCGATCCCGGTCCATCGCCAAGAAGTCTACGAAGCGATCCAGCGGGAGAACCGGCGGTCGACCCAGACCGGTGCCGCCGCCGCAAAAGACGTGCGGCCGCCGCAAAAGGGCGAGTAGCCACGCCCGTCACCGGGCCGGGCGCCGGCGAGGCATCCGAGTCTCGGCCCCCAACGGCGACCGAGCAAAACGAGCCCGGTCGACGCGGGGCGAACCCTCTCTCGAACGCGG
>JAWLFY010000144.1:0-12168 GCA_041685355.1 Pirellulaceae bacterium
TTGAGGTTCCCCGTCGAGCGAACTCGCGAGCGTCACCTCGCGCAGATCTTGCCACGCCGGCACCTCCGTCGGCTCGGCCCCGATCACGTTCGAACCGGTGAGCCCGTCAAACGATGGCCCGGCGAGTGTTGTCGCAACCGCCACCAACAGCGATCGGCGGATAAATGACGTGGCCACGGATCGGGGAAATTTCATGGTGAGCCTCGGTCGAAAAATAACTGATGTACCCGTTCAAACTTTAGCGGAACGGCGCAAGCCGTCCGGTCCCACGACTCAACGCGGCGGCGATGGACAGTGATTTCCCGACCGTCGCGAAACGATCGCGGTTGTAGCGAATCCGTGACGCCACGTCATGAAATCGGTCAGCACACGATCTCCTTCGACGGCGTCGAATTCACCGGGTAGCACGGGCTCCGTCCGATCATCCCGTCACGTGACGGTGTATGCTAGAACGCCCAGCATTCCCCACCGACGAGCACGAGAGACAATGAGCCGACATCCCCACCCCGAACCTGTTCACCGTGCCTCCCGCCGAAGCCCGAATCGGCCCGCAGATCGCCGGCGGTTTTCACACCGCTTCCCGCTCTGCGTCGCATTCGCCGCCGCGATGGCCGGTGCGGCCATCGCCCCCGCCGCAGACACACCGCCGAACGTCGTGGTCATCAATTGCGACGATCTCGGTTACGGCGATCTGGCATGCTTCGGCAGCACCAACATCCGGACGCCCCACCTCGACCGGATGGCCGCCGAAGGTCAAAAGTGGACTTCGTTCTACACCGCCGATCCCGTCTGTACCCCCAGCCGCGCCGGGCTGATGACCGGGCGATACCCGATCCGCAACGGGATGTCGAGCAGCCGGCGAGTGGTGCTGTTCCCGAATTCCGGCGGCGGACTTCCCCAAACAGAGATCACGCTCGCCGAACTGCTGAAGCAAAAAGATTACGCCACCGGCTGTTTCGGGAAGTGGCACCTCGGCCACCTGCCCGAATTCCTTCCGACATCGCAAGGCTTCGACACCTACTTCGGCATTCCCTACTCGAACGACATGGACGCCACGCGAGCGGCGCGGGAGTACCATCGGCGGTCGCGGACCGAGGCGAACTTCCACCCCGAATACGAGTGGTGGAACGTCCCGCTGATGCGTGACGAGGAGGTGATCGAACGGCCCGCGGACCAGCGGACGATTACCCGTCGTTACGCCGACGAAGCGATCGACTTCATCCGCGACAACAAAGACGGCCCGTTCTTCGTGTACCTCGCCAACAGCATGCCCCACATCCCGCTGCTCGCCTCGGACGATTTCCGCGGCAACAGCCCCCGCGGGCTGTACGGCGACGTCGTCGAGGAGATCGACTACCACGTCGGCCGCGTCCTGCAAACGCTCCGGGACGAAGGGCTCGCGGAAAACACGATGGTCGTCTTCACCTCCGACAACGGCCCGTGGCTGTCGTTCAAGGTGCATGGCGGGTCCGCCGGTCCGCTGCGGGCCGGCAAAGGGACGACGTTCGAAGGGGGCCAACGGGTGTCGACCATCTTTTGGTGGCCGGGGAAGATCGAGGCCGGGTCGACGGTGACCCAGATGGGCTCGGCACTCGACATGATGGCGACCGTCGCCTCGCTCACCGGCACCCAAACGCCCGACGATCGCAAACTCGACAGCTACGACCTCTCCCCTGCCCTGCTCGGCGACGGGGACAGCCCCCGAAACGAGTTTTACTACTGGACCCGCGGGAAACTCCACGCCGTCCGATCGGGCCCCTTCAAACTTCACGTGCTACAACGAGAACCGGTCAACTACGGTCGCGAGGTCCGACTCGAATCGCCCGAGCTGTACCAACTCGAACATGACCAGTCCGAACAGTTCGAAATCTCCGGAAACCACCCCGACGTCGTCGAGCGGTTGCAAAAAATGCTCAACGACCATGAGGCCGACATCGACCCGGTGACCGACCAGTTGGCGATCCCGCTCGGCGAGTAGCAAGCCGAACGGGCCACGCGGCCAGGAAAGGCGTAGCGGAAGTCGTGAAGACTTCCGACGGCGAACAGCTCGTCGACCCCGCGTCGTCTTGCCGACGATCCTGCTCGCCTAACGCTTTCGCCGTTTCTTTTTCTCGCGGCGAACGAACTTTTGTTTGGTCCTGGGGTCATGTTTCGCGGAGTCCTTTCCCTTCTTTTTTCCGCTCCCCGCTTCCCGCGTCGCCGAGTGGTTTTTGACGGCTTCGAGAAACAGCTGACGCTCCTGCAGATCGACGCGGGCAATTTTGACCGTGAGCCGGTCGCCGAGTCGGTACCGGTTCCCCTCCTTGAATCCGACAATCATCTGCCCCCGGCGTTCAAACCGATACGAATCCTTCGGCAACGTCGCGACCGGGATGAACCCGTCGACGGGCAACTTCAGACACCGCGCGTGGATCCCGTCGGCGAACACGCGGCTGACCACCGCGTCGAGCGTCTCGCCGATCTTCTTCTTCAAAAAGTGCAACAGCTTGAGCTCGATCAGTTCCCGCTCCGCCTGGGCGGCGTTCCGTTCGGTGTCGCTGCAGTGATGGCCCAACGTGACAAGCGTCGGGAACGATTCGTCAGGAGTCTTCTCGCCATCGAGCAGCCGCTGCACGAGGCGATGAACGGTGAGGTCCGGATACCGCCGAATCGGGCTCGTGAAGTGACAGTAGTGCTCAATGTCGAGCGCGTAGTGCCCGTCGCGGTTCGGCGCGTACACCGCCTTGCTCATGCTTTTCAGCACGGCAAAGTTGACGGCGTGTTCGAGTGGCGTCCCGGAAACTCGGTCGAGCGCTTCCTGAATCTCGAAACGGCTCTCGACGGAACCTTGGGTGAGCCCCAAATCGCGGAGGAAGGTCGAAAGCTGGCGTAGCTTGCGGCGATCAGGGGACGGGTGGATCCGACGCAAGAAATCGAGGTCCAGATCGTCAAGCCACGTCGCGACCGCTTCGTTCGCCGCGAGCATGAACTCCTCGATGATCTGGTGGCTCTCGGTGTTCTCGACCAGCCGCGCGCCTTTGACCTTGCCCGCCTTGTCGAGTTCGAGCTTGATATCGGCGAGGTCCATCGAGAGGGCCCCCCCTTTGAACCGCCGTTTGCGGAGCCTCATCGCCAGGGTGTGCATCTCGGTCAGCAGATCGCACACGGGGGCGCCCCACGTTTCGCGGTGCGATTCGGGGTCCGCCAGGAACCGATCGACCTGTTCGTAGTTCAGCCGACGGTCGCTGCGGATCGCCGCGTTGTGAACCTCGGCGTGCGTGACGGTCAGGTCGTCCTGAATCTCGATCTCGACCGTCTTCGCCATCCGCACCCGCTCGGGCTGCAGGCTCGCCAAGTGATTGCTGATGATCTCCGGAAGCATCGGCACGACGCGGTCGGGAAGATAAACGCTGGTGCCCCGCCGCCGGGCTTCCTCGTCAAGCTTGCTCCCCGGGGTGACGAAGTGGCTGACGTCGGCGATGTGCACCCACAACCGCCACCGACCTTGGACCCGCTGCAGCGAAATCGCGTCGTCAAAGTCGCGGGCGTCGAACGGGTCGATCGTGACGGTCAACATCTCGGTCAGGTCGAGCCGATCCGCCGGAACCTTCCCCTCTTCGAATCGGTCGGCGCGGCGACGGGCGTCGTCGACAACCTCGTCGGGGAACGCGTCGGGCAGCCCGTACTGCCGCATCACCGACAGCGTATCGATCGCCGGATTCTTGCTGTTCCCGAGCCGTTCCAGGATCACCGCTTCCCCGTTGTGACCGTCGTCATCGGGGAACCGCACCATCTCCACGAACACCTTGTCGTGGTCCTCCAGCGGCATCCCGCGAATGTCGCCCACGGTCACCGGTTGCTCGTAGGGGGTGCCGTCGAGAAACACCGCCGGCTCGCCCCCGACGAAACGGAACGTGCCGGTGAATTGCCGACGGGCCCGTCGCAGCACCTCCGAGACGACCGCCTCCGATTCGCCCCGGCGTCCGCGGCGGAACCGGACCTCCACGAGATCCCCCTCGAGGGCGCCGCCGGTGGCGCCGGGGGGGACGAACAAGTCGTCCGGGATGTCCGAGTCGCTATCCTCACCGCCGACCCCAGGGCGAACGAACCCGAATCCGCCCCCCATCGCGCGGCGAAACGTGCCCCGGATCACATCCTCGCCCCCGTCGATCGCCGAGGCGGGGAGCACGAGGTGGTTGCCGCCGTACCCGAGTCGCCCTTCCGAGACGAGCTGCTTGATCACCCGCCGCAATTCCCGGTACTCATCCGCTGAAAGCTTTAGGTCGGTAGCGATCCGTTTCGGCTTGCTCGGTCGATATTCGTCTGAAGTGACCCACCGGATGACCCGGTCGGCCAGCTGTTGTGAGATTTCCATCGCCGCAGGATAGCGGATCGGAGGCGATCAGGCCCCCGGGGTCGGGGCCGGATTCACGGATCGATGAAACGCGAGTTCCGGGTGCCGGTCGACAAACTCGCCGAAGAACTCGACCCGGCCAGTCTCCAAATCGTAGACCGCTCCGACGATCTGAAGCTCGTCCTCATCGATCAGCCGCCGGATGATCTCGCTCTGCCCAACGATCAAATCGACCGTCCGCTCGACGTTGCAACGCACAACCGCGTCGCAAAACTCCTGGGACGATCGGTCCCACTGAGGGTGTTCCGAAGCAACGCTTTCTACGCACGGCTCGATCTTCGAAAGCAGACCGGTGACGTGACCGAGCTGGGCACCCGCACATGCGGCCCCGACGGCCCCGCAGCGGGTATGGCCGAGAACCACGATCAGGTTCACCCGCGCCACCTCGCCGGCGTATTCGAGGCTCCCCAAAATGTCGTCATTGACGACGTTCCCCGCGACACGGGCGACAAACAGATCGCCAATCCCCAAGTCGAAAACGAGCTCAGACGGGACGCGGCTGTCGATACACCCCAACAACGCCGCGTGAGGGTGCTGTGATTTCAAGGTCTGACGTCGCTGATGTGACCAATCCCGGTCGGTCAGCTGGCCTTCCCGGTACCGGACGTTCCCCTCCCATAACAACTCGAGCGTTTGCACAGGGCTTAGCTCCGACTGAATCTCGGGCGTCGCCGTGTCGATGTACGAAAGCCGGTCCTTCAGATCGTAGCGATGTTCGAAACCGACCATGCTCAGATCGATCTTTCTCGCCGGCGCCTTGATGTCGCGGAACTCCCGGATCATTTCCAACACGTCCGCGTCGATGTATTCGGTCTCCGTCGCATCCAGGATCACATGCGACCCGGGCTCAAACCGGTCCAACGTCTTGAGCATCCGCGAACGGTTCAGGAACGTGACGTGTTGCCCGAGTTTCAATCGGGTGACTTCGCGGTGCGTCGGCTGTACCTTGACACGTAAAAACGGTGCCCGCTCCATCGACCGCAGGATGAAGAACACCCCGATGAACAACCCGATGATGATCCCGAGCAACAGGTCCGTGAGCACGATCGCGACGACGGTGAACAGGAACGGCAGGAACTGGTTCCAGCCCCGCCCGAACATGTCGCGGAAAATCGCGGGCTTGGCCAACTTGTAACCGGTGAAAATCAGAATCGCCGCCAACGACGAGAACGGGATCATTTCGAGAACGCCAGGGATCAACGCGATCGTCCCGACGAGCCAAAAGCCGTGCATGATGGTGGACGCCTTCGACTTCGCCCCCGAGTACACGTTCGCACTCCCGCGGACGATCACCGACGTGATCGGGAGCCCGCCGACCATCCCGGCACACATGTTCCCCACACCCTGGGCGAGCAATTCGCGGTTCGCCGGACTGACCCGCTTCTGCCGGTCGAGCTTGTCGACCGCTTCCAGGTTGAGCAACGTCTCGAGCGACGCCACGATCGCGATCGTGACCCCCGCCAGATACACCTTCGGGAGCGCTAACGCGGACCAATCCGGAAAAATGAACCAACCCTGGCCGCCCTCCGCTTCGCTCCCGCCGAGGGAAACGCGATGGCTCGCACCGAGCGCGAAATCGGGCGCCAGCCGAAGCAGCAGTTCGTTAATCGTCGTCCCGACGACGACCGCGATCAGGGCCCCCGGGACCGGGGATCGCTTCAGCCATGCCGAACGTTCCCAGCCGATCAGGATGATCATCGAGACGACGCTGATCACGACCGCCGCGTGGCTCAGATCGACGAACATGTGGCCGATTTCGGAGAACGTGTTGTAGCCGTCCACCTGGAAGAAAGCGAAGTCACCCTCGGCGACCTGGTCATAACCGATCGCGTGGGGGATCTGCTTCAAAATCAGAATCAACCCGATCGCCGCGAGAAGTCCGCGGATCACCGACGTCGGGAAGTAGTAGGCGATGAACCCTGCCTTCAACACGCTGAGCAGAATCTGCAACACCCCGCCGATGAAGACGGCAACGAGGAACCGCTGGTACCCTTCGATCGCCGTCATGTCAGGCTCGGTCAACGCCGCAACCTGCGCGAGCACGATCGCTACCAATCCGGCCGCCGGGCCGCTCACGCTGGTGTGCGACCCGCTCAACGCGCCGACCACGATCCCGCCGATGATCCCGGCCAACAGCCCGCCCATCAGCGGCACGTCAGACGCCAACGCGATCCCTAAACACAGCGGCAACGCGACCAAGAACACGGCGATCGACGCCGGGATGTCATGCCGTAGACTCATTAATCCGCCTCGATCTCGATTGAAATGATGCCGTCTCCTAGCGAGCCGCTCGACAAAACTTCCGCCCCCTTCCCGACCCCCCGCGTGAACGATCGCGTCGGCTTCAGAGATCGCATCCCACAGTCAAACCGAAGCGTTGGCCGCTCGCAACAGTCGCGACGAGCGTACAACAACCGTTCAAACACTCGGCAACCGATCAAACACTCGGCTCGTACGCCAGGTTCGGTCCGAGCCATCGCTCGACATCGGCGAGCGGCATCCCCTTCCGCTTCGCATACGACTCGATCTGGTCCTTGGTCACCCGGTCGACGGTGAAGTACCGCGATTCGGGGTGCGCGAAATACAACCCGCTGACGCTCGCACCCGGGAACATCGCGAAGCTTTCGGTTAGCCGAACGCCGGCGTTGTTCTCCGCGTCGAGCAGCTCGAAGAGCGCCTGCTTCTCGGTGTGGTCCGGGCACGCGGGATAACCCGCCGCGGGACGAATCCCTCGATACTTCTCTTCGATCAACTCTTCCGTGCTGAGCCCTTCCCCCTGACCGAAGCCCCAATCCTGGCGGGCACGGCAGTGCATCAATTCCGCGAGCGCCTCGGCGAGTCGGTCGGCGACCGCTTGCGCCATGATCGCGTTGTACGGGTCGTTGGCGTCTTTGAATTGCTTCGCGAGCTCTTCCGAACCGATCCCCGCGGTCACGACGAATCCGCCGATATAGTCTTCGCGGCCCGACTCGACCGGGGCGACGTAGTCGGCGAGCGAGCGGTAGTCGGACTGACCCCGTCGCTCCCACTGCTGCCGCAAAAAATGCAGCTTCGCGAGCTCCTCCTTCCGCGAATCGTCGCGATACAAGATCACGTCCTCCCCGTCGCTCGCCGCCGGCCAAAACGCGTAGGTCGCGTTCGCCTTCAGCGATCCGTCGGCGATCACGCCGTCGAGCAGCGCGTTGGCGTGCTCGAAAAGCTCCTTGGCTTGCTCGCCGGCGTTCGGGTCGTCGAAAATCTTCGGATACTTTCCCTTCAGCTCCCAGGTCTGAAAGAACGGCGACCAATCGATGTAAGGCCGGATCTCCTCGAGCGGGAAGTCGCGAAGGACCTTCACCCCGGTGAACGCCGGCTTCGGAATGTCGACGGTCGACCAATCGGTCGCGAACCGCTTCTCGAGCGCGTCGGCGTAAGGGATCAGCTTTTGTTGCCGGTCCCGATAACTCGCCGCAAGATCCTTTTGCAACTTCGCGTTCTTCTCGATAAATGCCCCGCGGCCCTCCTTGCTAAGCAGCCGCTCGACGACGCCCACGCTGCGGCTCGCGTCGAGCACGTGCACGACCGGGGATTCGTACGCCGGGGCGATCTTCACCGCCGTGTGCTTGGCGCTCGTCGTCGCCCCCCCGATCAGCAACGGGATGTCCATCTCACGCCGCTTCATCTCCCGCGCCACGGTGACCATCTCGTCCAGGCTCGGCGTGATCAGCCCGCTCAGCCCGATCATGTCGACACCCTGTTTGACGGCCTCCTCCAAGATCTTTTCGGTCGCGACCATCACCCCCAAGTCGATCACCTCGAAGTTGTTGCACTGCATCACCACGCCGACGATGTTCTTGCCGATGTCGTGAACGTCTCCCTTGACCGTCGCGAGCAAAATCTTGCCGCGGGCCTGTTCGTCCTGCGTCCCGGCGGCGATCTTCTCCTCTTCCATGTAAGGTTCGAGGTAAGCCACCGCCTTCTTCATCACCCGGGCGCTCTTGACGACCTGCGGCAGGAACATCTTGCCTTCGCCGAACAGATCGCCGACGACCTGCATGCCGTCCATCAAAGGCCCTTCGATCACCTCAATGCAGCGGTCGTAGAACTGACGCGCCTCCTCGGTGTCTTCGACGACGAACTTGTCGATCCCCTTGATCAGGGCGTGCTTGAGCCGGTCGGTGACCGGCGCGTCGCGCCACGCCAAGTCCTCGACCCGCTTCTTCCCGCCCGTTTCCTTGACCGTCTCGGCGAACTCGAGCATCCGGTCGGTCGCGTCGTCGCGGCGGTTGAACAACACGTCCTCGACGTGCTCGAGCAAATCCTTCGGGATCTGCTCGTAAACCTCCAACTGCCCCGCGTTGACGATCCCCATGTCGAGACCGGCCTTGACGGCGTGGAACAGGAACGCGCTGTGCATCGCCTCGCGGACCCGGTCGTTGCCGCGGAAGCTGAAGCTGATATTGCTCACCCCGCCGCTCGTCTTCACCCCCGGGCACAGCTCCTTGATCCGCCGCACCGCGTTGATGAAATCGACCGCGTAGTTGTTGTGCTCCTCGATCCCCGTCCCGACGGTCAAAATGTTCGGATCGAAGATGATGTCCTCCGGCGGGAAGCCGGCCTTCTCGACGAGCAGGTCGTAAGCCCGCTTGCAGATCCGAACCTTCGAATCCTCGTCCGCCGCCTGGCCCTGCTCGTCGAACGCCATCACCACCGCCGCCGCACCATACTGCCGAACGAGCCGGGCCCGGCGCAGGAATTCCTCTTCGCCGTCTTTCAGCGAGATCGAGTTGACGATCGACTTGCCTTGCAGGTTTTCCAGACCCGCCTCGAGTACCTCCCATTTGCTGCTGTCGACCATCACCGGGACAGCCGCCGCGACGTCGTCCCCCGAAAGCAACCGCAGGAACCGCGTCATCGCCTCGACCCCGTCGAGCAACGCGTCGTCGAAGTTGACGTCGATCACCGTCGCCCCGTTCTCGACCTGTTCCCGCGCGACCTCGATCGCCTCGTCGTATTGGTCGTTCTGAATCAGCCGCTTGAATTTTCGGCTGCCGGTGACGTTCGTCCGCTCGCCGATCATCGTGAACGGGATTTCGGGACGCATCACCATCGGCAATTGACCCGACAAACGGGTGTAAACCGGGCCCTCGGGCGGCTTCCGTGGCTTCGTCTTGTGGATCGCTTCGTCCATCGCACGGATGTGGTCGGGCGTCGTCCCACAACACCCGCCGACGATGTTCAACCAGCCCTGCTCGGCGAAGTCGGCGATCATCGACGCCATGCCCTTCGGGTCCAGGTCGTACTGGCCCATCTCGTTCGGCAACCCGGCGTTCGGATGGCAGCTGATCGGGAACTCCGAGGCCTTCGCGAGCGCTTCCAGGTGGGGCCGCATCACGTCCGGGCCGAGGGCGCAGTTCATCCCGATCGATAGCAACGGGTAATGGGCGACCGCCGTCGCAAACGCCTCGACGCTCTGGCCGCTGACGAACGTCCGACCCCCTTTGTCGAACGTGCCGCTGACCATCACCGGGACCGCCCGGCCGCCGCCCTCGACGAACTCGCGGATCGCATACAGACACGCCTTCAGGTTCAACGTGTCGATCGCCGTCTCGGGCAATAACAGGTCCACCCCGGCGTTGACCAACGCTTCGACTTGACGGCGGTAACTCGCGACCATCTCGTGAAACGTCACGTCCCGATGCGCCGGGTCGTCGACCTTCGTGCTGATCGCCGTTTGTCGGCTCGTCGGACCGATCGAACCGGCAACGAATCGCGGCCGGTCCGGAGTCTTCTCCGTGTACTCCGCCGCCGCCGCCTTCGCGCATTTCACCGCCGCCGTGTTGATCTCGTCGACCAACGCGTCGGGCAAGTCGAACTCGACCATCCCGATCGGCGAAGCCCCGAACGTGTTCGTCTCGACGATGTCGCTCCCGGCGTCAAAGTACTCGCGGTGGATCTGGGTGATCTTCTCGGGGTGCGTCAGACAGAGGATGTCGGAGAAGCGATTCAAATCTTTGTGGTGGTCGGCGAATCGCTCACCCCGGACCGAGGCTTCGTCCAAGTCCAACCGCTGGATCATCGTCCCCATCGCGCCGTCAAGGAGGAGGATGCGTTCGCGGATCAGTTCAGAAACTTCGGTCTCGATCGGTTTGGGTTGAAGCATGAAACTCTATGGGGGGGGGCAGGAAGTCAGTGCCCCTATCATCCCCCTGTCAGGCCGCGCCGACAAGGCGAATCGACGTTTTCCCTCGACTTTCAACCCTCGCCGGGAGAGGTTTCGCCCGCCGACCGCGAGCGATTTCGCCTTCACAAAAAACACGCTGACCTTGTCCAGCACGTGACGGAACGAGTCCGGCGGTCCCATTCAGCCTTGCCCGATCGGCAGCGTTTCGCTATTCCGCGAATCACTCAAGATCGTCACGACCGTTACCGATCAAGAGCGATGGGCGGCAAATCGGATCCACGCCGGGACCCCTTGACCCCCCATCCTAGCACCATCGACACGCCCGCCCGAACGGCAGGGAAAACGGGTGTCCCACGCGTTTCAGGAAGATCGCATGACCGTCTCGCCACAAGGGCGACCGTCCAGGGCGGAGCAGTCGCCGTCGCCGACCGGACAGACGGCCGATCCCCCGTCGAATCCCCCGACCCTGCTTCGGCTCCCCAACCTCGATCCCGCCCGATCGAAACGCCCGGACCCGCAGCAAAGCTCGGAATCCCCGAAAGGGCCGCAAGGCTCGGAATCCCCCAAAGGCTCGCACCACCCGGAAACCCCGGGCCACCAGTCGGCGGATGACGGAACCCTGACGGATCGGGATGCCCCCCGAAAGGATTGTACCGGCCCCCAGGCGTTCGGCCCGAAAGCCACACGCGAAACTCCCGCCGTCGCCACGGATCCGATTTCGGAATCGGACCGGTCCCACGAAGTCCCCTTCGGACCGATCGAAAACCCCGAAGCCCCCTCGGCCGATCCGATCCGCCCTTCGCCGGATGCCAGCTTCTCAGGCGATGGCGGCCACGCGAATCGCCCGGAAGAAAAGTTTGCCGCGACGTTCGACACCGATCCCGCCGAAATCCGACCGAACCGACCTGAGCCGCCCCGTACCGACGACCGCTGGTACCCCGAACCGCCAGCCTCGCCGCGGGACTCGGCACCGGACCCTCATCGCTTGCCGCCGCGGCAAACCCCGGTGCGGCAGGAAGTGATCCCCGAAGGCCGCTCCTGGATGGAACGGCTGGGGTCACAGTCGATCGTGCTGATCGTGTTGGTCGCGCTCGCCGCCGCCGCGATCGTCGCCGGACATCACCGCGAATCAGGCGTCGAATCGCCGTCCGAAGGCGGAGCTCGCGGCGACGCCGGCGTCGCCGATGCCGATGTCGATGCGAACGCTCAGCGACACCCGAAAGGCCTCGCCGCCACTCGCGCGGGATCGCCCGAAGACCCGCAAGATCCGGAAACCCCCGAAGCCTTCCAAGCCCCGCGGCGATCTCGAGGTTCTCGCGACGTCACCTCCGATCGCTACGAAATCAGCCGCTCCCCGTCTGACCGCGATCGAGCGTCCCGGTCTGGCCGCGAACGAGCGTCCCGGTCTGACCACGAACGAGCGGATCTCCCCCTCGCGAACCGCGGTCCCGCCGCGACTTACCACGGGGACGCCGACGATCACGACCATTCGCTCGCCCACCCCGCCACGTTCGCCATCGCCCCGCCCAACGTTCGCATCGCCGACGATTCGTCGAACATTCCCCGTTCGTCCGACTCAAACCCGGCGTCCGACTCAAACCCGGCGTCCGAC
>JAWLFY010000294.1:0-2940 GCA_041685355.1 Pirellulaceae bacterium
CCCGTCTTTTATGCAACAGCGGGATCGGCTCTTAACCACGGAAGAGACAGCCTTCAGGGGGATCATCGTTCACCCGTGTTGCTCCGTGTTCCGCCTACCTTCATCATTCGAAATTCCTGGCTCGATATTCGATATTCCTTCCGTGCTACTCGAAGATAACCCGTGGATCCTCACCGCCGCAAAACGAAGCTGGGGATCGCGCGTCGGCACCGTGTTGGTGTGCCCGGGCCATGACGCCCTCGCCCCAAGCGTTCTGTCGGACTGTCGGACTATCCGGCCGCGGACATCCGCTTGGATTCGATGGGCGAATTGCTACAATACAGTGTTACGGCGAGGATCGAAGCTGGCTGAAGTCTCCTTGGCGGGACGGCCCCTGGATTGTCGCCACGTGCTGCCAGTAAGCAATGGTGGAGAAAAGGGTGTCAGGAGTCATTTGCCGAAAACCGGTCCTTCGGTGCTTCGCGCAAATGACTCCTGACACTTTTTTTGTCGACTGACAGTACGTGCCACGAAAGCCGTCACGGGCTGGCTAAGAACCGATAACAAAACCACGCCGATGTCGCCTAAACCAAGGGAGTTTGGAAGCAAACGCTCGGTTTTGTTACGGGCTGTAAGACTAATCTCAACAGGATCACTCGCTTCCTGGCGTGGCGTTCCGAGCCGAGAGGGGGGGAGGTTTATGGAATCCGGAGCCTATCCAGTGGTGGGAATTGGCGCGTCCGCCGGTGGACTGGACGCGATGATCACCCTGTTCGATGCGGAGCCGTCGCTTCACGGCATGGCGCTGGTCATCGTCCAGCACCTTGATCCCAACAGCGAAAGTCACCTCCCTGATCTGCTCACCCAACACACGTCACTGACCGTCCGGGCCGCGCGGGATGGGCTGGAGATTGCACCGGATCACGTGTACATCTGCGTTCCCAATCGCGATCTGGTGGTCCGGGACGGGCGCTTGCGGCTGCTCGATCCAGAAACGGAACGCAGCCAGCGCCACCCGATCGATCGCTTGTTCGACTCGCTGGCCTTGGCCTACGGCGACCGCGGGATCGCGGTCATCCTTTCCGGCGCGGCGTCGGACGGCTCACACGGGATTTCCGCGATCAAGTCCGCCGGGGGGATGGTGATCGTGCAGGATCCGGAGACGGCCGCGTTTGACGGCATGCCGAGCAGCGCGATCCAGACGGGCCTGGTCGATCTCGTGCTGCCGGTCGAGAAGATCCCGCAGGTGCTGGGGCGACTGGCGACGCAGCCGGTCGAGAGTTTGCCGGCCACAAGCGATGGCGAAACTCCCGATGTCGAGTCGGCGTCCTTACAATGCATTCTCAACGTGCTGAGCGATCGCTTCGGGTACAGCTTCGCGGATTACAAACGGCCCACGCTGCTCCGCCGTACACAGCGTCGGATGAGTGTGCGCAACGTCGATGACTTCGCTGCGTACGCATCGTTGGTGCGCGAAGACGCCGACGAGGCCGCCTCGCTGTTTCGCGATCTGATGATCAACGTATCCAGTTTCTTTCGCGACCGCGAGGCGTGGCAGGAGTTGGAACACAAAGTCATCGATCCGCTGATTGCCAAGCGAGTCAGCGGCGATACGATTCGGATCTGGTCGGCCGGATGCGCGACGGGCGAAGAGGCGTACACGATCGGCATGCTCATGCTCGAGCGGATCGAGGCCTCGGGCAAGCGCATCAAGCCGCAGATCTTCGCCACGGATGTTTCGGACAGTCTCGAAACGGCCCGCGCGGGCGTCTATCCCGAGACGATCGCGACGGATATTTCTCCGGAGCGTCTGGAGCGGTTTTTCCACAAGCATGGTCCCACGTATGAAGTGAAGAGCTATCTCCGCGACCTGATCGTCTTCGCGCGGCACAACGTGATCACCGACCCGCCGTTTTTGCGTATGGATCTCATCTGCTGCCGCAACTTGCTGATTTACATCGAGCCGGAAACACAGCGGAAAATTCTCGGGATGTTCAACTTCGGCCTGCGCGACGGCGGCACTCTGCTGCTCGGCAGTGCCGAGACGATCGGGACGCAGACCGACCTGTTCCAAACGGTCTCGGCGCCGTGGCGAATCTTCCGGTCACACCGCATCGCGCATGCCGGCAGGTTTGATTTTCCGCGGTTCCCGGTGACTCACCAACGGCTGGACGACCACTCCGCCGCGAAGCATGACCGGCCGGTCAAGGACGAATATCTCCGCTTGGCGCAGCGGGCCCTGTTGGATCGCTACGCGCCGCCGTCGGTGGTCATCGATGCCGACCGTCACGTGCTGGTCTATTGCGGCAATACGTCGCGATATCTCACGCAACCTGGCGGCGAGCCGACACGTGATCTGCTCGCCCTGATCTCGGCTGGCCTGCGGCCGCCGCTTCGTCAGGCGATCAATGAAGTAAACCACACGAAGGGACCGGAGATCACGACCAGCGGATACATCAAGGACGGAGGCTTCCGCCGCCCCGTGACACTGACGGTCACTCTGATCGGACCGGCCCACGATGCGTCCCCTTTGATTCTGGTCAGTTTTGAAGAGCCGGCGGAGCCGCGGGTGGTGGGCAATCGCGAGCCAGAGCGGGTGGACGGCGGCGGTCAGACCGTGGATCAACTCGAAGAGGAACTGCAGTTGACCCGCCGTGAACTACAGGATGTCTCCGAGCAATATGACCGGCTCGTCGAGGACTACAGCACCTCCAGCGAAGAAATGCTTTCGATCAACGAAGAACTCCAGTCCGCGAACGAGGAATTGGAAACCTCAAAGGAGGAACTGCAGTCGCTGAACGAGGAACTCAACACGCTCAACAACGAACTTCGCGGCAAGGTCCAAGCAGTCGAGCAGACGAACAGCGACCTGAACAACCTGCTCGCCAGCACGGAAATCGCGACGCTTTTCCTCGATATGGATTGTCGCGTTCGCTGGTTCACGCCGGCGACCAGGCAGGT
>JAWLFY010000145.1:0-12150 GCA_041685355.1 Pirellulaceae bacterium
AGAAAGGACGTGGAAAAGCCGTTGACCGCGATGTCAGCTGGAAATCTACAAAGGGTCGGACCCCTTTTCGGATAGGCAGTCAGTCACCGGTCACTCAGAAGCCGCCACTGCGTCGCCGTGGCTCCTTCTCGCGGCCCACGGCGACTCCAGCTAGTCTTCGCTCGTCGACGGGTCCCGTTCGAGTTGGTCCGATTTCAGGAACCGGAAATAATCCGAATCGCCGCTGAGGATCACCGTGACCCCGGTGCCGAGCGATTCCGAGTAACTCTCGAGCGTCCGGAAAAACGTGTAGAACTCCGAGTCTTCCCCGAACGCCTCGTTGTAGATCCGGGTGGCCTCGGCGTCGGCCTCCCCACGGATGACCTCGGCCTCCTTCTCCGCCTCGCTCTCGATCTCGGCGAGCTGCCGTTCGGTCTCCCCTTCGATCTCGGAAGCCCGTCCGGCCCCTTCGCTTCGGAACTGTTCGGCGATCCGTTGGCGTTCGGCGATCATCCGTTCGAAGACTTGCTCTCGAACCGAATCGACGTAGTTGATCCGCTTGATCCGGATGTCGATCAACTCGATCCCGTACTGCGGCATTTGTTCCTGCGCGGTTTCCAGAATATCCCGGACCATCTCGCCGCGGCCGGCTTCGACCTTTTGCAGCAGGATCTCCTCGTCCCCCTCGCCCGGCATCGCCCGTTCCAAATCTTCCTCGGTGACCTCCCAATCCTTCGAGCGAACGATGTTGACCAATTCGCTCGAGGCGATCTTGTCGCGGACGACCGAGTCCAGAATGTCGTTCAGCCGACTGCGGGCGCCTGCCTCGTTCTGAACGCTTTGCAGAAACTTCAGCGGGTCGACGATTCGCCAGCGGGCGGTCGTATCGATCGAGATGAACTGTTCCTCGACCGTCGGCACCTGGTTCGGGTCACCGTCCCACGAAAGGAGACGTTTGTCGAACCGCCGGACTTCCTGGACGAACGGGATGCGAAAGTGCAGGCCCGGTTCGGTAATCGGGTCGCCGACCGGGGCCCCGAACTGAACGACGATCGCCTGCTCGGCCTCATCGACGGCGAACATCGACGCCCGCCCGACGATCGCGATCGCCAACAAGAAGATGACGATCAACACGAGTATCGTCTGGCCCTGACGACGAAGCCCGCGGGGGTCACGGCAGGCCACCGTTCGAGTTGAAACGCGTGTGGGAACTCGGTTCATCGGGAGCCTCCGCTTCGTCCGGGCGATTGACCGCCGGCGGAGGCCGACGGGGGTTGTAGGTTCATCAGCGGCAGCGGGCTCATCCCGTCCGGTTCGACCACGTAGACTTGACCGAGTTGCGGCAAGACTTCGTCGAGCATCTCCAAGTACATCCGCCGGCGGGTGACCTCGGGGGCGCCGCGATATTCCGTCACGATCGCCTGGAAACGCGACGCCTCGCCGATCGCCCGGTTGACCCGTTGTGACCGATACCCCTCGGCCGACTCGATGACTTGACGGGCCTTCCCACGAGCGGCCGGAATTTGCTGGTTCTGCAACTTCTCCGCCTCGTTGATCAGCCGCTCCCGCTCCTGTTCCGCTTGGTTGACTTCGTTAAATGCGGGCTTCACCGGTTCGGGCGGGGTCACGTCTTGCAACTCGATCGTCCCGACCAAGATCCCCATGTCGAACGAGTCGAGGATCGACTGGAGCTCTTCCTTCGCCGAGGTCGCGATCTGTACTCGCTTAATCGTCAGCACGTCGCTACCGAGCGAGTTGCCAACGATTCGCCGCATCACGGCTTCGGAGACGTCGCGGATCGTCTTGTCGACCTCCTGGACCCGGTGCAGGAATTTGTTCGGGTCGTCGACGCGGTACTGCACCACCCACTCGACGTCGACAACCTTCAAGTCCCCGGTCAGCATCAACGACTCGCCGAGGTGCGCGTCGCTCTTGCGATAGGCGGTGGTGCCGCGATCTCGCTGCTCGACGGTGCGGAACCCGAACTCCTCTTTCAACACCCGGGAAGTCGGGACGAGGAAATGCTGCTCGATCCCGAACGGCAATTTGAAATGCAGTCCCGGCGGTTTGATCGCGACGACCTTGCCGAAACGCTTGACGACCGCCTGCTCCTCCGGTTGCACCGTGTAGTACGACGACACAGCACCCCACACGACGATCAGTGCCGCCAAGGCGAGCACGGCCTTCGGAAGGAGCGACCTCCAAGGGATTTCCGCGAGCCATTCGTCGAGTGGCACGTCCACCCCGGGGCGACGGGTCATAAAGGGATCTGGGGGTTGAGGGGAGGAAGGGAAGACCGACCCGACACCGATGTCTTCGAGTCACCCATCGGGTCGGCGATATCACCGGATAGGACCGATACTCGCGTACGAGCGCGTCGATCAGGATGGACGATGCGGAAGGCCGACGCAACCGACCGACCGGCCGAGCGACTCGATCGGCTACACTGCGGCCTGACTCTCGTCACCGGTGGCGAGAGCCAAACCCAGGAAAGAAACCGAGCGCGAAGGTTCATGAGTAACGCCACCGAGTCGATGGGGGCCCAGGCCGAAGAATTCCGGGATCGGTACGGGCACGTCCGGGAAATGATCGGGCGGGTCATCGTCGGGCACGAGGAGATCGTCCACGGGGTGCTAACGGCGATGCTGTGCGGCGGTCACTGTTTGCTCGAAGGGGTCCCCGGGCTCGGCAAGACGATGCTCGTGCGGACGCTCGCCCGCGTCCTCGATTTGCGATTCAACCGTATCCAATTCACGCCCGACCTCATGCCCGCCGACATCCTCGGCACGAACATGATCGTCGAAGACGACCAGGGGCATCGCTCGTTCCAGTTCCAACGCGGCCCGGTGTTCACCCAGATCTTGCTCGCCGACGAGATCAACCGGGCGACGCCGAAGACCCAATCGGCGATGCTCGAAACGATGCAGGAGGGGACCGTCACCGCGGCGGGCCAACGGTTCGAACTCGACTCGCCGTTCTTCGTCCTGGCGACCCAGAACCCGATCGAACAAGAAGGGACCTATCCGCTACCGGAAGCGCAACTCGACCGGTTCCTGTTCAAGCTGGTCGTGGGTTACAGCAGCCGGGAAGAATTGAGCACGATCGTCGACCGCACGACGCGGGGCGAGCAGGCCGAGATCGAAAAGGTGATGGGCGGCGAGGAAATCCTCCGCTGGCAGCGTCTCGTCCGCGACGTGATCCTCGCCCCACACGTCCAGGATTACCTCGTTCGGCTGACGTTGGCGACACACCCCGACGGCCCGCACGCGGTCCCGATCACGAACGAATACGTCCGCTGGGGAAGCAGCCCACGAGGGGCGCAAACGATGGCGCTGGCGTCCAAGGTCCGGGCCCTGCTCGACGGCCGCTACAACGTCAGCTTCGAAGACGTCCGCCGCGTCTATCTGCCGACGATGCGGCACCGAGTCGTGCTCAACTTCGAGGCCCAGGCCGAGGGGATCGAGCCGGACCGGGTGCTGCTCGAGATCCTCGAAAAGGTCCCCGAAAAGGCGTGATCGCCGCCAGCGTTCGACGTGCCGCCAGCGTTCAACGCGCTGCTGGCGTTCGACGTGCCGCCAGCGTTCAACGCGCTGCCAGCGTTCAACGCGCTGCTGGCGTTCAACGCGCTGCTGGCGTTCGACGTGCTGCTGGCGTTCGACGTGCTGCTGGCGTTCGACGTGCTGGCGGTGCTCAACGTGCCGGCGAAACGTCCAACGTGCCGCAGATGTCGGCGATACTCCCCGCGCCGAGTTCCGCGACCGCGGCGGGGAGCCGATCGAGGAGCCTCGTCGAGACGGTGGGGTCGTAGTAATTCGCCGTCCCGATCTGGACCGCCGACGCCCCGGTGACGAGGAACTGCATCACGTCGTCGATCGAGGCGATCCCGCCGATCCCGATGATCGGGATGTCGACGGCCGAGCGGACTTGATGCACGCACCGAAGTGCGATCGGTTTGATCGCGGGACCGCTCAGTCCCCCCATGCCGTTGCCCAACATCGGCCGCCGGTTCCGCCAATCGACCGCGATCCCCAGAACCGTATTGATCAGGCAGACGGCGTCGGCGCCGCCATCGGCAGCGGCCCGCGCGACGTCGGCGATCCGTGTCACGTTCGGCGTGAGCTTGGCCAACACCGGCACACCACATGCGGCGCGGGCGGCGGCAACGACTTGCCGACAACGCTCGGGGTCGGTGCCGAAATCGACCCCGCCGCTGACGTTGGGACACGACAGGTTGAGTTCGATCGCCGCCACCCCCGGACGCTCACCCACCCGCTCGGCGAGCCCCACGAAGTCGTCCGCCGTGCGGCCGGCGACGCTGACGATGATCGCCGTGCCGATCTCGCGGAGGTACGGCAGGTGGTGCTCCAAAAACGCGTCGACGCCGTCGTTGTCGAGCCCGATCGCGTTGAGCAACCCCGCCGACGTCTCGACCGTCCGCCAAGGCGCGTTCCCGATCCGTGGCTCGGCGGTGATCGTCTTCGGGAGGATCCCGCCCAGTCGCGGCAGGTCGACGATCGATTCCATCTCGCGGGCGTACCCGAACGTGCCGGAGGCGACCAGAATCGGGTTCTGCAACCGGAGCCGGCCGAGAGCAACGGAGAGGTCGATCGGGGAGGACGTCATGAGGCTGCCGGCCGAGGATCGCGGGGATTCATGGTCGCGGGGATTCGTGGTCGCGGGAACGGGAAATCGTGGGGACTCGCTCGCGGCGGGTTAACGCTCGATGACACGCGTGGGACCGATCAACCGGCGGTCGATCTGGGCAAGGATCCGACTGGCGACCGCCGACTTCGAGCCGGAGACCTCCTCGATCACCCGGCCCGCGGGGTCGAGCAGTTCGATGTGGTTCTCGTCCGAGTCGATCGCGGCGGGCCCGTTGCTGACCATCAAATCACAATGCTTCCGTTCCAGCTTGACGATCGCGCGGAAGTGCCGGTCTTCGGTTTCCAAGGCGAACCCCACCAGCCATTGCCCCGGCCGCTTTTCGGTCCCGAGCGTGGCGACGACGTCCGGGGTCTCGACCAGCTCGATCCGAAGCGGTTGCCCCGTCTTGGCGATCTTCTCGGTCCGAATCGCACGCGGCATGTAATCGCAAGGGGCCGCGGCGCCGATCGCGCCGTCGCAACCGGGAAACGCCGAACGGGCCGCGCGCAACATCTCGTCGGTGGTGACGACGTCGATCCGTTCCGCCTCGACGGGATATTGAATCGTGACCGGTCCGGTGACGATCACGACGTCGTGTCCGAGATCGATCGCGGCGCGGGCGAGCGCCGCCCCCATGCGGCCGCTCGACGCGTTGCTCAGGTAGCGGACGGGGTCGAGGAACTGTCGCGTCGGACCGGAGGTGATCAGGATGCGTGCCACCAGAACGCTCTACTCCAACGCCGCATCGATCAGGCGGTTCAGCCCCTCAGTCGAGATCTCCATCTTGACCGCGGCCAACGCGAACAACCGTTTTTCGCTCTCGTCGAGCCGGCCGTCGGCGCCCATCATCCGGATCAGATCCACCATCAGCCGCTCCCGCTCTTCCCCCGACGTCGGCAGCTCGAGCGCGGCGTCATCGTCAAGCCCGCGGAGGATCGCCTCGTGGAGGTCCCCTTCGTGGAGTCCCATCTGGGCGCATCGATCCGCGATGAGGTTCACCTCAGGTTCACCGATCTGGCCGTCCGCCATCGCCATCACCACCAAATTTCGGAGCTGGCGTTGACGTTTCTGCCATTCATCGGGGGGAAGGTCTGCGGCGTTCATCATGGCATGTTAATGCCCGTTGGAGGTCGCGAACAGCGGGCACCGGCCCGCCGCCGGGGGCATCACGGCAACAAGCCGATCCGCGGCAACCATGCTTTAGCGGAACGGCGCGAGCCGTCCGGTTTCACTCGGCGGGGCCGAGGAGCCGGTGCACAGCGATTTCCCGACCGTCGCATGCCGCCGGCTCGCTGGCTACCGCTGCGGAGTCCTCGCGACGTCCGAGGCGATCAGATGCGGCGTGTTGATCCCCTCGAGCAATTCGCGTCGGCCGCGGACTTCGACGCGGCTGTTGAGGTGCCGTCGCAGGTCGACGCCGGGCGACGGTGTGACGTAGGCGAGCGTCTGACCCTGACGATCGACGAGCACGAACGGGGGACTTTGTCGGCGGACCGAATAGACCGCCATCAGGGTCCCGGTCTCGGATGGATGATCCTGTTGGCCCGCCGCTTCGCCGTTCGCCGGACTCGCACCGGGTGGTCGACGAGTTTCGTTGGCAGCAACCGAAAGACTCGCCGGGACGGCACTGGCCGCCGCCATCGATCCGACTTGGTCGGATCGCTGTCCGTCTGACTCAGCGGTGACCGTGGACGCCGGCGTCGGGCCGATCGGCAACATGGGGGTCGCGGAGGCTCGCACGATCAGTTCGCCGTCGCGTCGCTGGGCGATCCGCCGGTACTGGTCGACGCGTTCGACCAACAACGTCGCGCGTCCCGAGTTCACCCGATCGCCGTCATCGGTCGCGATCGCGTCGGCAGCCCGACGAATCGGTTCGACTTCCACCGAGGACGCTCCCTCGGCGACGAGCCGAGAAAAGAGCAATTGCAACCGCTCGACCGAAGCCCCGCGAGTTTCCGCTTCGATCGATTCGATCTTTTGGGACGAAACGGTCCGCAACGGCCGCAGCGATGGGGCATCCCCGTGACGCAGCCCGCGTGATTTTCCGCCGGCCGACAGTTCATGAGCCGTCATCACGCCGCGGCCGGGCGACTGGAGATTCGAAACCGCACGGATATTCGGGTCCCCCCCCTCGCGAGGAGCGAACGATCCGTCGCGAGGAGCGAACGATCCGGGAATCGACGACGAGTCGGTCGACGCGATCCGGCTGGAACCGCTGACCCAGTTTCCGTCGTCGGCGGCGGCCGACGCGCTCGGCGCTTCGACGTCGCCGATGTCGGCGATCCGCGGCCGCGAGATGAATTCGGCAATGCTGTGAAGGTCGCGGGGGGGAGTCCGATCCGAGGCGGCCCTCTCCGAATCCCAACCTTCCCGGAGCCCGCTTCCGATCACCCGCGGTTCGTCGACGGAGGCTTGCCTCGCGCCGCCGGGACGCGGCGCCGCTCGGGAATCACTCGACTGGAAGTCCTTGTCGGTAAAGTCCTCCTCGGTACGTCGGGTCGGCGGGGCCGGGATCAACGGTTCGGAGCGCTCTCGCCGCGCCAAGTCGCTCAGCCGGGGACGTCGCCCCGGCAGGAACTCGATCGACCCCGCGTGTTCGCCGGAGTCCGATTCGGCCAATCGGGTGGAGCGGACCAGTTCCTCCGCGGTTTCCACGATTTGGTCACGGTGAATCCAGCGGAACTCACCGGACGGGGGCACCACGCGATACCACAGTTGCGGCCCGTCGGGTCCCTCCCGCTCGCTCTTGCCAAGGATCGTCACCGGTTCGCCCTCGGCGAGTTGGACCTGCCATTGGTAGCGGCGGGCGCGCCCGAGGTGGGTTCCGATCCAAGACACCGTGCGGTCTTCCAGAATTGTCCCGGTGTCGCCCGATCGGCCGACTTCGACCGCGTCGGCGATGACCCAGGAAAAACTGTCGTCGGGCGGACGGACGCCGAGCCATCCGTCCGGGGTTTCGACGTACACCTCGAGTTTCTGGCCGTGACGGAGCGGGTCCGTCCGATAATGTTCGCCCGACGGCCCACAGCGGGTGTGGGCTTCCGCCTGAGCGACGTACACGACATACGGATCCGCCTCGTCCGGGGCCGGGGCGGCCGCGGACGAGAGACGGGCGGCACAGGCCGCCGTGGCGAGGAGCGTGAATGCCAGGACAGCCCCGAAATGGGGTGGTCGCGTCGATGCCATCACGAGTCGTGTCCCGATTGGAGGGATTCGAATGGGAACCAGTCGATCGGTCCATAGCGAATCCTCCCAACCGGCGGCAAGCCGAGAACGGGCGGCGGGAGGACTCCCGCTCGCCGCTCTTTCCCACTCCTTAGCGGAACGGCGCAAGCAGGCCGGTCCCGTTGCTTTCCCCACCCTTTCGCGGAACGGCGCAAGTCCGGTCCCGTTGCTCGGCCCCGCGAAGGAGGCGGTTACCAGGGACGTCTCGACCGTTGCCTAGCTGCAACCCATGCTGTTGCCGCAGTTATGGCACAGGTAGCAGTTGCCGTTTCGGACGGTGATGCTGCCGCAATTGTCACAACTGGGGGCGTCGGTCTGGAACCGTGAGAACTGGTCCCCGGGGCCGTTCAACGTTCCGCCGCCGTTCAACGTTCCGCCGCCGTTCAACGTTCCCGCCCCCGCACCGCCGCCTGGGCTGACGTCGTTCCCGTTGGCCGTCGGGGCGGCGTCCTTGATCCCCGCCAACAGGGTCGCCCGCTCGGCGAGGGCGACGGCCGCCCCGGCGTCCGCCCGGAGCGTTTCCATCACCGACATCGTGGCGTCCCCGCCGTGACCGGTGTCCCCGCCGTTGCCCGCGTCGCCGCCGTTACCCGGGGAGCCGCCCGGATTGATGCTGCCGGTGACCGCGGCCGGGCCGTTCCCGTTCGGAGCTTCCACGCCCGCTCCTCCCGTGCCCGCTGCTGCCGTCGATGCAGGCGGTCCGGAGGGGGCGCCGTCGAGGTGCCCGCTCATGAACGTCAACCCGAGCCAGCGGGCGATGTAATCGACGACGCTCTTGGCGATCCGGATGTCTTTGTTCGAGGTGTGTCCCATCGGTTCGAACCGGGTGTGGCTGAACTTGTTGACGAGCACTTCGAGCGGGACGCCGTACTGCAGCGCGATCGACAACGCGGTCCCGAAGGAATCCATGATCCCGCCGATCGTCGATCCCTCCTTGGCCATCGTGATGAAGATCTCGCCCGGACGCCCGTCGGGATAGAGGCCCACGCACAGGTAACCTTCGTGTCCGGCAATGCTGAACTTGTGGGTCAGGCTCTGGCGGGTATCGGGTAGCCGTTCGCGACGCGGCTTGTAAACGACCTTCTCGACCGTCTTCGTCACGACGCGGGTACCGCCCGCTTCGGCCTTCTCGTCCCGTTTGGTGTTCAGCGGCTGGGATTGCTTGCTGCCGTCGCGATAGATCGCGATCGCCTTGAGGCCGAGTTCCCAGCCCCAGAAGTAGGCGTCGGCGATGTCCTGGGGAATCACGTCGGCCGGCATGTTCACGGTCTTGCTGATCGCCCCGGAGAGGAACGGCTGGGCAGCCGCCATCATCGTGACGTGGGCTTGCCAGGGAATACTGCGGACGCCGTTCGCCGCCTTGAAAGCGCAGTCGAACACCGGCAGATGCTCTTCGTCGACGTGGGGCGAGCCTTCGATCGTGTCGTTCTCGTCGATGTACGCCACGATCTCTTCGATCTGGGTGGCGTCGTACCCGAGCTTTTCGAGCCCCGCCTTGACGGTCCGGTTGATCATCTTGAGCATCCCGCCGCCGGCGAGCTGCTTGTACTTCACCAGCGCGATGTCGGGTTCGATCCCGGTGGTATCGCAGTCCATCATGAAGCTGATCGTACCGGTCGGGGCGAGCACGGTCGCCTGGGCGTTGCGGAAGCCGTACTTTTCGCCGATCCGGAGCACGTCGTCCCACAGCTCGCGGGCGGCCCCCTTCAACGCTTCCGGTCCGTCGTCGTCGATCGCGTCACACGCCTCGCGGTGCATCCGCATCACGCTGAGCATCGGCTTTTCGTTCTCGGCGTAGCCGTCGAACGGGCCGACGACCGACGCCAATTCGGCGCTCGTCCGGTTCGCCTCGCCATGGAGCAACGCCGTGAGCGAGCCGCACAGCCCGCGGGCGGCGCCGGAGTCGTACGGCAAGCCGAGCGACATGATCACGCTGCCCAGGTTCGAATAGCCGAGGCCGAGCGGGCGGAAGCGATGGCTGTTGCGGGCGATCGGCTCGGTCGGGTAACTGGCGTGGTCGACCAGGATCTCTTGGGCGATGAAGTAAATCCGTGACGCGGCGCGAAAGCGTTCGACGTCGAACGTGCCGTCGCGTTCGAGGAACTTCAGCAGGTTGATGCTGGCGAGGTTGCACGCGGTGTCGTCGAGGAACATGTACTCGCTGCACGGGTTCGACGCGTTGATCGCCCCGCTGTTGGGGCACGTGTGCCAGCGGTTGATCGTCGTGTCGTACTGCACGCCGGGGTCGCCGCAGTGCCACGCGCACTCGGCCATCTTGTTCAGCAGTTCCTTCGCGTCGTACTGCGGCGCGGGATCGGTCACCTTGTCGCTGATCCAACGCGTTTGCCAGCGGCGCCCTTCGCGCACCGCGGTCATGTAGTCGTCGGTGACCCGCACCGACAAGTTGGCGTTCTGGAAGCAGACGCTGCTGTAAGCTTCGCCGTTGAAGTTCGACTCGTAGCCTTCACGGATCAGCGCGTGCGCCTTCCGCTCTTCGGACCATTTGCTCTCGATGAACTCCAGGATGTCCGGGTGCCAGATCTTCAGCGATTGCATCTTCGCCGCGCGACGGGTCTTGCCGCCGCTCTTGACCACCCCGGCGATCGAGTCGTAGACCCGCATGAACGACAGCGGGCCGGACGGGGTGCCGCCGCCGGAAAGCTTTTCCCGTTGGCTGCGGATCGTCGACAGGTCGGTCCCGGTGCCCGATCCGAACTTGAACAGCATCGCCTCGCTGCACGCCAGACGCATGATGTCTTCCATGTTGTCGTCGACGCTTTGGATGAAGCACGCCGAGCCCTGGGGGTACTCGTACGGGTTCTCCGGCTGTTCGGTCGTCTCCGCTTCCGGATCCCAACGCCAATTGCATTTGGATCCCGCCACGCCGTACTGGGCGTGAAGCCCGACGTTGAACCACACGGGGCTGTTGAACGCGCCGTGTTGGTGCAGACAAAGCCACGTCAGCTCGCGATAAAAGCGGTCGCCGTCTTCGGGCGTGTCGAAGTATCCGTCTTTCAACCCCCAGTCGGCGATCGTGCGGGTCACGCGATGGATCAGCTGGCGGACCGAACGTTCCCGCTCGTTCGCCCGCTTCGGGTCGCCGTAGAAATATTTCGAGACGACGACGTTGGTCGCCAGCTGCGTCCAGCTCGACGGGACCTCGCAATCGGTTTGCTCGAACAACGCCTTGCCCGAGTCGTCCTTGATCGACGCGCTGCGGTGTTCCCACGTCACCGTCGAGAAGGGAGACTCGCCGTTGTCCGGGCAAAACGTCGTGCCGACCTTGAGCCCCGGACGGTCGCCCCGCAGGGTGCGGCCGAATCGACTCCGTGCGTACTCGACCCCGTGTTGGGAGTCGATCCGCTCCAATGCCGCCTCCGTGACGGATTCGTGACCGGACGGATGGTTCGAAACGTCAGAACGAGAGAGAACGGTGGCCATCGCTTCAAGACTCCTTAGGGGTCATCCGTGGGCTCGGGAAAACTGCCGACGTGCGTTCGCGGTCCTCGCGAAACAGGCTTCCCCAACCATCAAAACCGAAAAATGAACATTCGTCACCCTTTTATCCGCCTTTTTGCTTTGCAAGCACCACCGGTAGTGCACGAGAGGCGGTTTCAAGGCTAGATGTGGGTGACGCGGGCCGAATCTTAGGATTTCCGATCGGGCTGTCAATCGAAACCGATGTGGCGATTTAACGCGTGCGGGGGTAGGTATTTACGCGACGGGTCGGCAACGCCCGGCGAGAACAACCCGCCCCCCGCCCGTGACGTAACCCGGGACTCCGTGAAGGGTTAGTGAAGACGTCGCGGTCACACACGCGGCATGTGGAAAAAACGTCAAAAATCTAGAAAAACCCGAATTCACCCGCCGGCAGCAAAGTTCGGAATCCGAAAACGGAAAAAAGGGGCTCTGGGTAATTTTTGGCGGTGGGTGATTTTTAGCCGGTTGCGTGACGGGATCAGCAGCATGCCGCGGCGGCGGTCACCTGCCGCAACGTTCGCCTTGGCCGTTTCCGCTTCAAGCCAGCGGAGCCAGCCCGAGAGAACATCGTCCCTCGAGCGGGGAATCAAGGACCGACGATTCAAGAAACGAGCTGTGTCCCCCTTTTACCCTCCGGTGACGTGCGCGCTGCGGCGGTTGGTGGGGATTCGCGTCGGCGATGGGGCGATCGGTGCCACCCACAGGCGATCGGTGCCACCCACAAATGGTTGTTCCGCGATTTTAGTGGCAACTGCCCAGAACGTAGGTTTTGGAGGCATTGCTGCGATGTCCGAAGTGAGGATGCGAGCGAACGCGGACAAG
>JAWLFY010000146.1:0-12126 GCA_041685355.1 Pirellulaceae bacterium
CTTGTTTCGAATGACTGAAGCTGCACATCAGGGGCCAAATTCGACAGCGGGCGAAAAAGATTGGAGGTTTTTTCGCCGAAGTGAGGTCGAATCGAGCCTCGATCGGGCCGACACGAGATGTCGGCGATGCCGAATGTCGGCGATGCCGAAAAATTTCGGAGATGCCGGCAAGCTGCGTGGGATGGCGAATCGGCCGTCACCGCGCGGTCGGTGTTCGGGCACATTGGGCGATCGCCGATCGCTATCGTCGCCGCGCCGTCGCCGTCGCCGTCGCCGTCGCCGTCGCCGCGCCGTCGCCGCGCCGAGCAGTGGGACCGGACGGCTTGCGCCGTTCCGCGATGGGGTGAACGCGTACGTCAGTGACTTCCCGACCGTTGCGAAGCCCGACGCACGGCGGTGACCAGAAAACCGCCGCACCGCGGATGGGGCGGCCATCCGAGGCCGCGTCGTTCGCTGCCGTCGAGCGAAAGGGGGACCTGGTCGACCAGTCGCCATCCCGATTCGTCAAGGTCGACGACGAGTTGTCGCCAGGAATACCGGTGCAGGAACATCTGCGGGAGCCCACGATAGCCATACGTCGCGTCGCCGAACTCGTGATCGGACGAGACCCTGGAGCGGATCCACGACGCGGCCAACCGCCGAATCCCGCCCGGCTCGTGAAGGGAGGCCCAGCGGTTATGGGCGTGAACGAGCAGCCTCCCGCCGGGGCGGACGATGCGAGCCACGTGACGCAGCATCTCCAACCGATGGATCCGCCCGCGAATCATCCCGAGCGTGCTGAAAAGGCAAACCGCGTCATCGGCCGTGTCGTCGGCGAAGCCGTCGAGCTCGACCAGATTCGCTCGCACCGCGGCGATCGTGCCAGCGGCGATCGTGCCCGCTCCCGACGAGACAACCGGGGGCGGTCCGCCCGGAGCCGGTGTGACCCGGTTTCCCGGATTCGAGTCGCGTCCCGTTTCTCGCGCGCGCTCCGATTCCCCGTCGACCTTTTCCCCGTCGACCTTCTGTCGCAACACCCGCAACATCGGCTCGCTCAGGTCGATCGCGACGACCCGGTAGCCGCGACGGGCGAGCGGGAGCGCGGCCCGCCCGGTGCCGCACCCCAAATCGAGCACGACCGGCGGGGGCTCGCGGCGAGTCGATTCCGGCGCCGGAAAGGTGTCCTGCAAAGCTTCCAAATCGATCGCGCAAAGCGGCGTCTCCGCCACAAACTCGTCGTAACGGTCGGCGATCGACCTTTGATGGACATATTCCCAAGTTCCCGCCGCGACGCCTCGGGGGCGTCGCCATGTCGCGGGGCCACCACTCGGGCCGGTGAATCGCGGGGGCTGGTTCAAGTTTGGGCTCCAGTTTTATAATCCGGCCTCGATGGGCCACACGCTCGGTTCGTGTTTCCCCCCAAAAAGCGTTTCATCATGGCCCGTCATCGCTGAGCAAACTCTCAACGACGGGAACCTCGTAAGGAGTTGAAAATCAAGTGGCTATTCGAGTCGGAATCAACGGATTCGGTCGTATCGGAAGACTCACGTTCCGGAATTTGATGGAGCGATCGGACGAATTCGAAGTGGTCGCCGTCAATGACCTGACGGATAATAAAACGTTGGCGACGTTGCTCAAGTACGACAGCATCCACGGGCGGTACCCGGGGAGCGTCGATTACGACGACAAGTCGTTGACCGTCGAGGGGAAAAAGATCCTCGCGTTGGCCGAACGGGACCCGCGTCAGTTGCCGTGGGGCGAGCACGGGGTCGACGTCGTAATCGAATCGACCGGGATCTTCACCGCCCGCGCCGACGGCGGCAAGCCGGGTTACGACAGCCACCTCGAGGCGGGCTGCAAGAAGGTCGTTCTCAGCGCCCCGGCGAAGGACGGCGCCGACCTGACGTGCGTCATCGGTGTCAACGACGATCAACTGTCGGCCGACCATCAGTGCATCAGCAACGCGAGCTGCACGACCAACTGTTTGGCCCCGGTCGCGAAGGTGCTCCACGACTCGTTCGGCATCGAGTCGGGTCTGATGACGACCGTGCACGCCTACACCAACGACCAAAACGTCCAGGACCAACCGCACAAGGACCTGTACCGGGCCCGCGCCGCGGCGCTCAACATCATCCCGACCACGACCGGGGCGGCGAAAGCGGTCGGGCTCGTGATCCCGGCTCTCCAGGGGAAGCTGACGGGGATCGCGATGCGGGTTCCGGTACCGACCGGCAGCGTCGTCGACTTGACCGCGAACTTGGCGAAGTCCGCAGACGCCGACGCGATCAACGCCGCGATGAAGGCCGCCGCCGACGGGCCGATGAAGGGGATCCTGTTCTACGCGACCGACCCGATCGTTAGCAGCGACATCGTCCACGATCCCCACAGCAGCATCTTCGCTTCCGATTTCACCCAAGTCCTCGGCGGCAACGGGAAGATGGTCAAGGTCGTCAGCTGGTACGACAACGAATGGGGTTACAGCTGTCGGACCGCGGACCTTTGCAGCATGCTCGCCAAGTTCCTGTGATCCGGATCTGGTGAGCCTCGCTCTGGCGGGTTTACCGCGGCGGACTCGCGGCGCGACCGCATCGAAAAACGCGAAAACGGCGGCGGTTTCTTGAACCGTCGCCGTTTCGTACGCGCCGCTGGGTATCTTGGGTAGCGGAGCGGCGCGAGCCGCCCGGTATCTTGAGGGACGGCTGACCGCGGGGCCGGACGGCTTGCGCCGTTGAGCGATGGGGGCGATGGCTTGGGCCTTGCGCCGCTACGCTACAGCGCTTCGCGGATGGTTTCCGCGGTCTTCTTCGCAAGCGATCGGCTCCCCTCCGCGGTGTAGTGGACGTTCGCCGGGCGCTGTTGGCCGGCGATCGGGGCTTTGCTGGCGTAATCGAACATCGGATCGACGCGAATTCTGCCCAGCTCGCGGATGACCTTCGCCGCGATGTCGTTGTAACGGGCCGCGTCGCCGGGAACCCGCCCCGCGGAGCCCTCCGGGACCGGGGTCGTCTCCCGCCAAATGATCACCGCCCCGGTCTGCTTCAGCCGTTTCGCGATTCGGCGCAAGTTCTCGGCGTACTCGTCCGGCGGGACCTGTTGGACGCTCGACGGATCGGAGGGGTCGGCGAGACCCTTGCCGCCGCGGACCATGTACTTCAGGTCGTGCAGCCCGAAGTTGAACTGGATCACGTCCCACTTCGGCCCTTCCAACCATCGCTCCAGATTCTCCAGACCCCGTGTCGTCGGGCCACAGTTGGCGGCCGGACGATACACGTTCGCCTCCCCCGCGAGCTCGTCACGGAGGGGGAGCATGTATCCGATCGAGATCGAATCCCCAAGGATCAGCACGTTGGGAAGCCCCTCTTGGGCCTCCGGTGGCTGAAACTCGGGACGTTGACGGGCGTTGCCTTGACCGAGGGCATCGTTCGAACCATCCCCCCCGAACCCCAAAACGCTGACCAGTAAGGCGATCGCGATCCCCCGCGGGCACTGCCATCGGTCACGAATCATCCCGGATCTCCTCATGGTTGGTGCCGGGTCAGTCCTGGCCACCGTGGGCGGAATCGATCGCTTCGCCGGTGGCCGGGGCGTCGGTGCTGCCGGCCGAGGCTTCGTCGCCGCTGAGCAGCGGGAAGCTTTCCTCCAACCGGTTCGCGGCGGCGGTGGCCAATTCTTCCAAGGCTTCTCGCCGGTAATTGACTTCCGACTCTTGGAAGACGCGGAAGCCGGTCCCGGCGGGGATCAGGTGTCCGAGGATGACGTTTTCCTTGAGCCCGACGAGTCGGTCGACTTTGCCGGCGAGGGCCGCTTCGGTGAGCACCTTGGTCGTTTCTTGGAACGACGCGGCGCTGATGAAACTGTTCGACTGGACCGCCGCCTTGGTGATCCCGAGCAACTGGGTGCTCGCGGTCGCGCTCTTCGGCTTTTTCCCTTTGGCGGGTGTCCCCCCGAGCGTTTCGATCTGGGCGTTGGTCTGTTCGAACGCTTCCTTCGGGACGATCGCCCCTTCGGAGTAATCGCTGTCGCCGGAATCGGCGACCTTGATGCATCGAGCCAATTCCCGGTTGACCTGGCGGAACTGGAAGCGGTCCATCACGAGCCCCGGCAGGAGGCTCGTGTCGCCCGGGTTCTCGATCTTCACCTTCCGCAACATGCGGGCGATGATGATTTCGGGGTGCTTGTCGTTGATCTCGACCCGCTGCGACCGGTAGACCTGTTGGATTTCGTGCAGCAGGTATTGTTGGACGGCTTCTTCCCCCGAGACACGGAGGATGTCGTGGGGGACGAGGGGCCCATCGACGAGCCCTTGTCCCGCTTTCACCAAGTCACCGGTATGAACGAGGAAGTGCTTGCCGTGGGGGACGAGGTGTTCCCGTTCGATCCCCGATTGGCTCCGCACGACGATCGACCGTTTGCCACGTTTCCGTTCGGTGAGGATCTCGACCTCGCCGTCGACTTCGGCGATCACGGCGGGGTCTTTCGGCTTGCGGGCTTCGAAGATTTCGGTGACCCGCGGAAGACCGCCGGTGATGTCGGAGACGCCCCCGGCCTCACGCGGCATTTCGGCGATCACGGTCCCGGGTGTGATCGGGGTCCCTTCTTGGACGGTGATCATCGCCCGTTCCGGGAGATACTGGACGTCGAGCGGTTTTCCCTCGAGGTCTTCGATCACGATTTGCGGGTGCAGGTCCCCTTTGTGGTCGACGATGACCATCCGCACGTTTCCGCTCGCTTCCCGTTCGGTCCGCATCGTCTCCCCTTCGACGACGTCTTCGAGCCGGACCTTTCCGTCGACTTCGGAGAGGATCGGGATCGAGTACGGGTTCCATTCGCAGAGGACCTGTCCCTCTTTGACCTGGTCCCCGTCTTTGACCATCAGCGTGGCCCCGGTGGGGACGCTGTAGGTTTCGATTTCTCGGCCGCGGTCGTCGACGAGGAGGATTTCGCCGTTCCGCGTGAGCACGATGTCGCGGCCTTCCTTGTTGGTCACGACCCGCATCCGGGTCAGCTTCACCTCACCGGAGCGTTTGCTCTTGATGTCGGACTCTTCGACCTGCTTGCTCACCGAGCCGCCGATGTGGAAGGTCCGCATCGTGAGCTGGGTCCCCGGTTCGCCGATCGACTGGGCCGCGATAATCCCGACGGCCATCCCTTCTTCGACCATCGCCCCGGTCGACATGTCCATCCCGTAGCATCGGCGGCACACGCCGAGGGGGGCGTCGCACGTCATCGGCGATCGGACCTGGATCTTTTCCAGCCCCATCGCTTCGATTTCGCGGGCGATTTCGAGGGTCACCATCTCGCCCGCCTCGACGATCACCTCGTCGGTGATCGGGTTGACGATCGACTTCAGGCTGACGCGGCCGGTGATCGAATCGGCGAGTCGCAGCTCGACCTTTTCCCCCCGATACACGACCCCCTTGGTGATCCCCTGGGTCGTCTCGCAGTCTTCCATCGTGACGACGACGTTCTGCGCGACGTCGGCGAGTTTCCGGGTCAAGTAACCGCTGTCGGCGGTCTTGAGCGCGGTATCGGCGAGACCTTTGCGGGCCCCGTGGGTCGAGCTGAAGTACTCGAGCACCGAGAGGCCTTCGCGGAAGTTCGCCTTGATCGGCGTCTCGATAATTTCGCCGGTCGGCTTCGCCATCAGCCCCCGCATCCCGGCGAGCTGGCGGATCTGTTCGATCCCGCCCCGGGCACCGGAGTGCGACATCAGGTAGACCGGGTTGACGTACCAGCCCCCTTCGCGGACGTCGTTTTCCATCGCCGCCATCATGTCGGTGGTGATCGCTTCGCGGGCGTGGGTCCAAGCGTCGAGGACGAGGTTGTAGCGTTCCTTCCCGGTCATCAGGCCGCGGTCGTAGGCCTTCTTGTGCTTCATCACCTCCTTCTCGGCTTCCTTGATGAACTTCGTTTTGGTCTCGGGGGTGACCAAGTCGTCGGTCGCGAACGACAACCCGCTACGGGTCGATTCGCGGAACCCGAACTGCATCATGTCGTCGAGCAGGTTGATCGTGGCGCGGCGACCGAGCCGTTGGTAGCAATCGCTGATCGCCCCCGCGAGGTCGCCGGCCCGCATCGCCCGGTTGTAAAAGTCCATCCCCTGGGGAAGCATCTCGTTGAAACGGACGCGTCCCGGCGAGGTCTCGATGACGGCGCCGTATTGCCCGGTGTCGTTGTCCGTCTTGACCCGCTGGTACTTGGGCAGCCGCAGTTTGATCTTCGTGTGCAGCTCGACGGCCCCCTCGGCGAGCGCCATTTCGACCTCGTCGTACCCCGAAAACGTCATCCCTTCGCCGCGGCGGTCGGGGATCTCGAGGGTCGCGTAGTAGCAACCCATCACGATGTCCTGCGAGGGGCTCATGATCGGCTTGCCGTTGGACGGCGCGAACACGTTGTGCGTGCTCATCATCAACGTGTGCGCCTCGACCTGGGCCTCGATCGACAGCGGCAGGTGGACCGCCATCTGGTCACCGTCGAAGTCGGCGTTGAACCCACGGCACACGAGCGGATGGAGGTGGATCGCGTTCCCCTCGACGAGCACCGGCTCGAACGCTTGGATCCCCATCCGGTGAAGCGTCGGGGCCCGGTTGAGCAGCACCGGATGATTCGTGATCACCTGCTCGAGGATATCCCACACCTCTTCGTCTTTCCGCTCGAGCATCTTCTTCGCCGACTTGATCGTGTCGGCGTGGCCGAGTTCCTTCAGCCGACGAATGATGAACGGCTGGTACAGCTCGAGGGCGATCTTCTTGGGCAAGCCGCACTGGTGCAGTTTCAGCCGCGGCCCGACGACGATCACGCTCCGGGCGGAGTAGTCGACCCGCTTGCCGAGCAGGTTCTCGCGGAACCGGCCCTGCTTCCCCTTGATCATGTCGGTCAACGACTTCAGCGGCCGGTTCGACGACCCGAGCACGGGCCGTTTGCAGCGGTTGTTGTCGAACAACGCGTCGACCGATTGTTGCAGCATCCGCTTTTCGTTGCGGATGATCACTTCGGGGGCGTTCAAATCGACCAGCTTGCGGAGCCGGTTGTTACGGTTGATGATCCGGCGATACAGGTCGTTCAGGTCGCTGGTCGCGAAGTTTCCGCTGTCGAGCAGCACCAACGGGCGGAGGTCGGGCGGGATCACGGGGATCACGTCGAGCACCATCCATTCGGGACGATTGTCGCTGTCGCGGATCGACTCGACGATCTTCAGACGGTTGATCAGGTCCTTCTTCTTCTGCTTGCTGCCGGTCTCGTGGAGATCGACCCGCAATTGCTCGGAGAGCTGGACCAGGTCGAGTCGGTTGAGGAGTTTGCGGACCGCTTCGGCCCCCATATCGGCCTCGAACGACCCCGGGCCGTACTGCGTCCGCGCCGCGCGGTACTCCTCCTCGGTCAACAGCTGCATCGGTTCCAGCTCGCTGGTGCCGGGGTCGATGACCACGTAATCCTGGAAGTAGATCACCTTTTCGAGCGAGCTGGTCTTCATGCTCAGCAGGTTGCCGAGCCGGGACGGCATCGCCTTGAAGAACCAGATGTGGACGATCGGGGCGGCCAGCTCGATGTGACCCATCCGTTTGCGGCGGACCCGACTGTGGGTGACCTTCACCCCACAGCGGTCACAGATCATCCCCTTGTACTTCATTCCCCGATACTTCCCGCAGGCGCACTCCCAGTCCTTTTCGGGGCCGAAAATCCGCTCGCAGAACAGGCCGTCCTTTTCGGGGCGGTACGTCCGATAGTTAATCGTCTCCGGCTTTTTCACCTCGCCGAAAGACCAGCTCTTGATGTCCTGGGGACGGGCTAACGAAATGCGAACCGACGCGTAATCGTTGATGCGATCGTAATTGCTGGTTTCGCCAATCGACATATTTGGGAGGCTCCTGGGCGGTAGCGGTCCGTTTGAACCGTTTCCGGGATGAAGTCAGCTGTGCAACGGGACGGGAAGGAGAGGCGGGGGAGCGTCACGAAGGACACCCCCGCCGGGGACTCGGGGCGGCTCAGATCGGCCGCTTCTCGAGTTGCATGTTCAACGCCAGGCCACGGATCTCGTTGGTCAACACGTCGAAGCTCGCGGGGGTCCCCGCTTCCAACGTATTTTCCCCTTTGACCATCGATTCGTAAATCTTGGTGCGGCCTTCGACGTCGTCGCTCTTGACGGTAAGCAGTTCTTGCAGGATGTACGCGGCGCCGTACGCTTCCAACGCCCAAACCTCCATCTCTCCGAACCGCTGGCCGCCGAACCGGGCTTTCCCGCCGAGCGGCTGCTGGGTGATCAACGAGTACGGGCCGGTGCTGCGGGCGTGCACCTTGTCGTCGACGAGGTGGTGCAGTTTCAGGATGTACATGTAACCGACAGTCGTTTCCTGTTCCATCGGTTCCCCGGTCCGCCCATCGACCAGCCGGACCTTCCCGTGCGCCGGAAGCCCGGCCTCGGCCAGGCACTGATTGATGTCTTCCTCGCTCGCCCCGTCGAACACCGGCGTGATCGCTTGGAACCCGAGCGCCGCGCCGGCCCACCCGAGGTGGGTTTCGAGGATCTGGCCGACGTTCATCCGGCTGGGAACCCCGAGCGGGTTGAGCATGATCTGGATCGGCGTCCCGTCGGGCAAGAACGGCATGTCGGCCATCGGCAAGATCTTCGCGATCACCCCTTTGTTCCCGTGCCGGCCGGCCATCTTGTCGCCGACGCCGATGACCCGTTTCGAGGCGATGTAGATCTTCACCATCTGCAGCACGCCGCTGCGGAGTTCGTCACCCCGCTTCATGCTGTTCAGCTTCCGGTCGCGGGTATCGATCGCCGTCTCGACGTCGCCCCAGTTCGCCTTGTACGCCTTTTCGACCTCTTTCTTCTTGGCCGCATCGGAAACCTGGTCGAGGACGTGGTCGAGCCGGAACGTCGTCGCCCGCTCGGCGACGAACTTGGGGTCTTGGCCGTCGGCCAGCGGCGTGCCGGTGGAATCCTTCAGTTTCACCCCGCCGGCCGATTCGAGTTCGCGGACGAATGCCTCGAACTTCGCCGCGATATCCGCGTTCCCTTCCGATTCGATCTCCTTCAGCTGTTTCTCGAACGCCTTCCGTTCCTCTTCGCTGAGACTCATCCGCCGCGAGAACTTCTGCGTGTCGATAACGATCCCTTCGATCCCCGAGGGGACTTCGAGCGAATCGTTCTTCACGTCTTCCCCGGCCCGGCCGAAGATCGCGTGCAGCAGTTTTTCCTCGGGCGTCAGCTCGGTCTTGCTCTTCGGGCTGACCTTCCCGACCAGGATATCCCCCGGCCGGACGTACGTCCCGACCTGCACGATCCCGGTTTCGTCGAGGTTCCGCAGCGCCTTTTCGGAGACGTTCGGGATATCCCGCGTGAACTCCTCGCGGCCCAGCTTCGTTTCCCGGATCTCGACGTCGAACTCTTCGATGTGGATCGACGTCAGCGTGTCGTTCCGCACCAGTTCTTCGCTGATGATGATCGCGTCTTCGTAGTTGAACCCGTCGAACGCCATGAACCCGACGAGCAGGTTCCGGCCGAGCGCCAACTCGCCGTTTTGGGTCGCGCCGCCGTCGGCGATGATCTGACCCTTTTCGACCTTGTCGCCGGTCCGCACCAGCGGCCGTTGGTTTTGGCACGTCCGCTCGTTGAGCCCCTGGTACTTCTTGAGCTCGTAGCGGTCGTTGCCGACTTCGATCCGGGTCGCATCGACGTAGGTCACCTTCCCGCCGCGGCGGGCGCGGACGACCATCGCGCTGTTCTTGGCGACTTCACGTTCCATCCCGGTGCCGACGATCGGCGGTTCGGCGACCAACAACGGCACCGCTTGCCGTTGCATGTTCGAACCCATCAACGCGCGGTTCGCGTCGTCGTGCTCCAGGAACGGGATCAACCCCGCCGACACCCCCACCATCTGGCTCGGGGCGACGTCCATGTAGGTGACTTGATCGGGCATCACGATCTGGAAGTCGCTGCGGAATCGCGCGATCAGGTTCGGGCCCGGGACCAACGCCCCGTCCTTCACCTCGGTGTCCGCCGGGGCGACGTTCGCCTCCCCCTCTTCGTCGGCCCGCAACCAGACGACTTCGTCGGTCACCTTGCCGTCTTTGATCTTGCGGAACGGCGTGACCAGGAATCCGTAATCGTCGACGTTCGCGAAGATCGCCAACGAGCTGATCAGACCGATGTTCGTCCCTTCCGGCGTCTCGATCGGACAGATCCGGCCGTAGTGGGAAATGTGAACGTCGCGGACCTCGAACCCGGCCCGTTTGCGGTTCAGCCCGCCGGGGCCGAGCGCCGAGAGACGACGCTCGTGGGTCAATTGGCTCAGCGGGTTCGTCTGGTCGACAACTTGGGAAAGTTCGCCGCGGCCGAAGAAGTAATCGATCGCCGCCGAGACGCTCTTGGGGTTGATCAGCGACCGCGGCGTCATGTCTTGGGCGTCCTTGACGCTCATCCGCTCCTGGACCGTCCGCCGCAGCTTCAGGAAACCTTTGCGGAGTTCTTCCGCCGCCAATTCGTCGATCGTCCGCAATCGACGGTTGCCGAGGTGATCGATGTCGTCGATCTCCGCCCCGCTATCGGGGTCGAACAGGTCGATCAGGTACTTGATCGCCGCGATCATGTCCTCCGGACGGAGGGTCATCACCGACTCATCGACTTCTTGGCCGAGTTTCCGGTTCAGCCGGAACCGGCCGACCTTCCCCAGCCGATACCGGTTGTCGTCGTAAAACTTTTCGGTGAACAGCGTCTTCGCCTTCTCCAGCTGGGGCGGGTTCCCCGGACGGAGCCGCTGGTAGATCCGCAGCAACGCCTCTTCGTGGCTGCTGGTGTTGTCCTCGGCGAGCGTGTTGAAGATCAGCGGGACCTTGGGGACATCGAGCCCCTCGACCGACGTCACCCCGGAGGTCCCGATCGTCTCGGCGACCTCTTTGGTGATCTTGTGCCCCGCCTCGACGATGATTTCCCCGGCCCGCTCGCTGCCGCTGGGGTAGACCACGTCGTCGACGGCGATCTTCCCTTCCAACTTCGCCGCGGTCCGGCCGTCGCTGACCTTGTACTTCTTGGTTTCGTAGAACATCCCCAAAATGTCCGCGTCGGTCGACAGCGAGGGGTCCATCGCGCGGAGCAGCGTCGTCGCCGCGAACTTCCCGCTCTGGTCGATCCGCACCGTCATCGCGTCTTTCTTGGTCACGTTGACCTCGATCCACGACCCGCGTTCGGGGATCACGCGACAACTCGGCAACTTGCGGTCGGTCGTCGTGTCCTGTTCGAGGACGAAGTCGACACCGGGGCTGCGGTGCAGCTGGCTCACCACCACCCGTTCCGCCCCGTTGATGATGAACTCGCCGCCGCCGAGCATGATCGGCAGGTCGCCGAGATAAACCTCTTCCTCGATCGGCTCCTCGCGGTTCAGCCGCAGCCAAATCCGTAGCGGCCGGCCGTAGGTCAGCCGCAACTGGCGACACTCGTGACTGGTGTATCGCGGCTTGCCGAGCTCGTAGTACAGATACTCCAGCGACGTGTTGCCGTCGTAACTGGTGATCGGAAAGATCTCCCGCAACACGCCTTCCATCCCGTGGTCGATCCTCGACCGCGAGTCGGCGTCCTCTTGAAGAAATGCGGCGTAGGAGCGGGTTTGGAGGGCAGTCAAATCGGGCAGGTCGAAATTGCCCAGGCCGGTGCCAAATTTACGGACGTTGGTAGGTTCGAGGCGACGCTTGGTCGTAATTGCCATCGTGGGGAAGTGCTCCTTCGAAAGCCGATTGATGCTCGCGGTAGCTTGAAGACGCTGACAGCGGTGAACCGCCAGCCCAAATCGATGCGTTCCGTCTCGGTAAAACCCGCGTCGAACCCGTTCCGCGTCGGGCCCGCTCGGTGCCAAGTCCGCTCAACGCGGAACGGCCATGTTGGAGGCAAGGTCGGAGAGGCAAGAATTGGCCGGGAGCCGTCGCGGCATGGCGGTGGCCGGGCGGTTGGCGGAGCTACGGGCGGAGGAACGCATGGGATCGGGCCGAGGGTCAACCTCGGAAAGTACCAGATCGCTTCCGAAGCGAAAAGGCCAACCCGCAAGTTTCTGGCGCGAATTGTGCACATGTGTCGCCTAGAGAGGTCGGCCTGGCCGGTCTCCAGAGGGGGTGCGAGCGAGGGGCGCGAGCGAGGGGGTGCGAGCGGGG
>JAWLFY010000147.1:0-12126 GCA_041685355.1 Pirellulaceae bacterium
GAGCGGCTCGAATTTCTGATGGCAACCCGCGCACGAGGCGTCGGCCAAACGGACTTCGGCCAAGTCCCGCGTCGACATCCCCGGCTCGGCCGGGATCGGGGTCGTGTCGACGCATGCCGGCGGGTTCCCGACGCGGCTGTAAAGCAAGTCGTGAAGCACGAACAGGCCGCGGGCCACCATCGACGCCTCGTCGCCACCGATCGTCAACACGCTGCCATGGGTCAGCAGACCGCCCCGCGCCGGGTTGTCCGCCAAGTCGTATCGCGCAAGACCGCTACCCCGGGTGCGGACCTCGTCGGGGGAGAGTGCCCGTTTGTAGATCGCGACGAAACGGATTTCGCCCCGCCAAGGCCGATCGCCGCCGACCTCGTTGCCGATCAACAGACGATAGTCGTCGTCCCAATCGGACAAGCTCGAACCCACGTCGCGGGTCGCCTGTTGTTCGCCGTTGACGAACAACCGGGCCGTCCCGGAGGGTTCCTTCGTCATCACGACGTGGGTCAACGTCGGGGTGGCCGTCCCGGAGCGACCGGAAAGGCTGGGCATCCCGTTCCGACTCGTTTCCGAACCGCGGATTCGCGCGTCGAAGCGGTTCCCATCTTGGCCCAGCGTAAAATTGCGTTCGGTCGATCCGTCCGAGAGCGTCACGATCCGGGCCGGGCCGTCTTGGCGGTCATCGGCCGGGGTGATCCAGGCCTCCACGCTGAAACTGTCACGCTTCTTGATCGCGCGCGTTAGCGGCTTCGCCGGAGCCCCGGAATCGACGCTCGCCGAGCCGTACAGAGACAGCCCCGATTCGCCCCGGCGGATCGCCGAATCGTCTCGGATCTTCAAGTCCGGGCCGGCATCGGATCCGGACTCATCGCGGATCGTGTCCCCGTCGCCTCGGCCGAAGCGGTAGAGGGATACCAGGTCGCTCCGATCGGCGTTCTGCCAGGCGGCGGAAACCGCGAGCGACACGAGACGGTCTTCGACGAGACCGACCCCGGCGGCGTGATTCTGTCGGACTTGGTCGCCCGACAACGCGCGGTCGTAAATCGCGACCAGATGCAACGTTCCCAACCAACCGCGATCGCCCGACGATTCGTTGGCGAGCGCGAGAGTGAACCCTTCTTCCCAATTTCCGAAATCGCCCTCGGCCTTGCCCGAGGCAACCTCTCGGCCGTTGAGATAGAACGTCGTGTCGCCCGAGTTCGACCGCGTCACGGCCAGATGCGTCGGGCCGGTCACCGCCGTTTCGCTCGGGCTCGCGATCGACGGCAGCCCGTTGCCGTCGGTCTCGGTGGTCCGCAAGCGGAAATCGTATCGGTCGGCGTCTTGGCCGAGGGTGAAGTTGCGGGCGCTGGTTCCCTTGGAGAGCGTCACGATCCGAGCCGGTCCCGCTTGGAGCGAGTCGGCGGGAGTCACCCAAGCCTCGACGGTAAGCTCCCGAGATTTTTGCAACGCTTCGATCAACCGCCGGGGCGGCTCGTCCGCCGCGATCCGAGTCGGCGTGTGGATCGCCAGCCCGTCTTCTCGCCAACGGACGTTCGACGGGTCGTCGATTTCCAGGTCGTTACCGGAATCGGATGCATCACGGACGGTGTCACCCCGGCCGCGGGAAAACGCGTACAACGCCTGCAAACCCTTTTCGACACGACCGGCGATCCGCTTGTCGCCGTCGCCGCCTCGCTCACCGTCGGAACGCTCTTGATCCGGAAACAGCCCGTAATGGTCTGCCAACCTTGGCGTCGCGTAGGTGAACGGGGCGTTGAGCAGTTTCCACAGCGGTCGCTGTTGGTCCCACGCGATTTCATGGAAATAAGCGATCGTTTCCCGCCGCATGTCTTCGGCCAACTCCGTGTCCCAGCGGGGAAACCGTTCCGGATTCGGGCGAAGCGAGTCGAGCCGTCCGAGGTCGAGCCATTCCGAGATGAACTGACGCGAGCGGTCGATCGCCCGCGGGTCGTCGAGCATCCGCCGGACCTGTTTCCTTAGCACCTTCTCTTCGCTGAGCCGTCCGGCCTCGGCCAAGTCGAGGAGTTCCTCATCGGGCGAAGCGCCCCACAGGATGTAGCTGAGCCGTGACGCCAGTTCGTAACCCTCCAGCGGTTTTGACGAACCGTCCCCCACCTGACGCTCGATACGGTAGATGAACCGCGGCGACTGCAGCATCGCCAAGACCAGGTAGCGGCTCGCCTCGGTGAAGTCGCCGCCCTGTTCGCGAACCGCCTTCGCCAACCGAAGATACGAGTCGACCTCTTCGTCCGAGATCCGCCCACGCAACAGCGACCGCCCCATCCGTCGCACCAACCGGTCAACACACTCGTCGCTAAACTCGGCACAATCGACGTGCTTGGCGACGTACGCCTCGACGTCGAGCCGGTCGACGATGATCGACGCCATCCGGGAATAGGCTTGGACATGTTCCAAGTCGACGCCAAGGTTGTACGCCGTGTTGGTGAACCCGTCGGCCCGCTCGTCACGCGGCAACACCCGTCGTGCCGCTTCGGAAACATCGACCCCCAACGCGGTCTGAACCGTCGCGACGTACTCGGGCACCGTCAACCGTTGGACCCACACTTGGCCGAGCGGCCCGTCGTGCAGGTACGCGTCGGGATCGATCCGCTCCAGTGTCCACTTGGCGCCCGCGTCGAGCCAACTCTTGAGCGCCGCCTTCTGTTTCTTTGAGAGCGGCGCGCGGTCCTTCGGCATCTCGTCCGACTCGACGTATTGCCAAATCAAACTCGCCGCGGCGTCGCCACGGACGAACAGCTCCCCGCCGTCCCCACCCGATAACGCTTCGGACCGCTGCGACAGATCGAGTCCCCCTTCGGCGGATGCCCCGTCGTGGCATTCCAAACAGTGCCGCGCCAACAGCGGGGCGATCTCACGTTCGAACCGGGGACCGGCGTCGGCGGAGCCGGTTGCCGAATCGCTTCCTGTCCCGTCCGCGGCGCACGTCGGGACCGCCGCGAGTGTCACGGCCGACCCCACGAGGGCCGCACAAATGAGGCGAAACGTGCCGGGAAGGTTCGACCGCCCAGCAATCGTTTGGGGCGACGGGTAAGTCGGCGTGCAACGGGTTCGTAGCATGGCGGTTGGCACTCCGTTCGCGGATTCGATCGGGGAACGCGTCGCGACGGGATGGCGAAAGCGGACCCGCGAATGGGCGAGGATTGGTAGGTCGGGATGAGGTGGGGAACGGCAGCCGAGTCCCAGCCGGGCGTTCCGGTGACCGTTTCCTGCTCCCGCCATTGTATCGAAGCCGAGACCACGCTCGCATGTCGCGGGGCGTCAATCGTGTCGCATTGTTCGATGTCTGCCGTCAAACCGCTCGGTCTGCCGCCAAACCGCTCGGTCTACCGCCAAATGGCTCGGTCTGCCGCCAAATGGCTCGGTCTGCCGCCAAATGGCTCGCGTCTTTCGTCAGGCCCTCGCGACCACCCCCGACCGCCTCTCGGAACGACTTCAGCGGCTCGTGAGTATCGAGATAGGGGGCGAGCCCAGCCCCTCTCGTCAAGACCATTCGACTCCGATGGCTGCACAGATCGGGAAGTCTGGCGAAGCTGTCGGGATGACGAATTCACAAAACGCCGGTTTTTCTCCACTTTTTTCGTCATTTTTCTAAAGCCGTACGTAACTTTATGTTGAGGCTCCGTCGCGGGCGGATCGGGTTTGTCCGCGTCGCAGCCAGGTGGGAAAATATGATTGGCCCGCGACCCGGCAACGGTCGCGGCATCGTTCTCCCACGTCGAAACACGTCGGAATCCCTCGGAACGCTGTTAATCGAGCATGAGTCACCTCTTGAAACGAGCCCTCTTGAGACCAGCCCTCTTGAGACCAGCCCTCTTGAGACCAGCCCTCTTGAGACCAGCCCTCTTGAGACCAGCCCTCGCGAACCCGTCCCGCGTTCTGCCTTGGTTCGGCTTGGTCGCGGCATCGATCGTCTCCCCCCTTGCGACCGCCCCCGATGCGTCCGCTCAGAACGCCTGCTTCCAACCCGCTTATCGGTTGCGGACCGAGACCGTTTATGAACCGCAGACGGTCCAGCGATGGCGACAGGTTCAAGAGACCTCGTACGTCGAGGAAGAGGTCACGAGTCTCCGGCCGGTCGTAAAAACGCGGACCGAGGAGCGGGAGTATCGCGTCGCCAAACCGGTGACCGAGACGAGTTACCGCGAGGAGACCTACACGGTCAGCCGGCCCGTCACCGAGACGTCGTTCCGAGAAGAACAGGTCACGAAAACGCGGTACGTCACCGAGACGGCCGAACGGGAAGAACAGGTCACGACTTATCGCCCGGTCACCGAGACGCAAACCCGTCAACGTCAATACACGGTGCAGCGGCCCGTCGTCGAGACCCAGTACCGGCAACGGCAGTACACGGTCCAGCGACCCGTCGTCGAAACCCAGTACCAGACGCAACAGGTCACCACGATGCGCCCGGTGACGACAGTCCAGAACCAAACGGTCGACGCCGGCGGCTATGTGCCCCAGCAGACGATCACGCCCGGTCAGGTGCAGTACGGGTTGCAATGGAATCCCCAAGCCTACGCGACGCCGGGCCCCCTCGGTCTGTTCGCCCGTGTCCGTGGGGCACCGGTGATGGCGCCGCAAATCACGCCGCCGACCGTCCAAACCCAAATGGTCTACCGCCCGAATTACATCAACCAGCAAATCGCGCAAACGTCCTACGTCCCGGAAACCCAGCAGGTGCAGCGACCCGTCCAGGTCCAGCGGATGGAATCCGAAGTGGTGACCGAGAACGTCCCGGTTCAGGTCCAAAGGATGGAGACCGAAGTGGTGACCGAAGACGTCCCGGTCCAAACGACCCGCATGGTCCCCACGACCGAAGTCCGCAAGATCCCCTACACCGTCCAACGTCCGGTCACCGAAACGATCACCCGCAAGGTGCCGGTCCAAAAACAACGTTGGGTGTCCGAACAGCGGGTACGACGGATCCCGGTGCAAACGACTCGGATGACCTACGAGACGCGAAAAGAACCGGTCACCGTACGCTACACCGAGTACGAAGAGGTGAAACGGAAGGTCCGTCGGCCGGTGACGAAGACCAAATGGGTTCCCTACACCGAAACGGTCCAAGTCCCGCGGCGAGTCGTGCAACGCGTCCCGCTCTCCTACGCCGATCCGTTCAGCCCGGCGATCTTGGGCGGCTACTCCTCGTTTGACACCGCGCCGTCGTCGACGACACGGAACTCCGCCTCCGACTCAGGCGAGATCTCCCAGCCCGACGACGCCGGATCCCAGCCCGACGACGCCGGATCCCAACCCGACGACGCCGGATCCCAATCCGAAGACGGTCGGGCGACGCGACTGTCGCCCCCGAAAGAGGAGGACGACGCCGATGAGACGCCGCGAACGCGTTTGGAACGGATCGAACGGGATGACGTCCCGGACGAGGCGAGCCAGAGCGAGGCGGCTTCCGCCGGAACCCTTCAACTGAGCGATCCGCGGGACGGAATCGAGCTCCCTCAACCGTCGCTCAACGGCTCGGAGTCGGATCCGGAATCGGCGGACGAATCGGACGCGGACGTCGACGCGACCGAAGCTTCGCATCGGTTACGATGGAACCCGATCCTCGCCCCTCACGAGGTCTGATCGCCGTGAGGGGAAGCCGTCAACGGGTCGGTTCCGATCGATCGGACGCCGACCGACGCGGCCCCGACGAAGCCCACCCAGGGTCTCGCGTGAACGTCTCGCGAGCCGTCGAGACCGTCCCCGTGGTCGCCATCTGCGTTGGCGTGATCGGTTGCGTTGGCGTGATCGGCCGTGTCGCCTCGCTTCAAGACCCGGCGGGTCGTGCCGTCGCGTTTCGGCAAGAATCGCGACACGGGCGAATCGCGGTGAACGAACTCCTCGGCGAACTTCGTGGCGACCCAACCGTCCCGGTTGCCTCGGTGGCCCCTCTCGAAACGGTCCTCGCGTCGCCCTTTCCCGAAATTCCTCGGACCGAGATCTTGGCCGCCGAGACCGAGCGGTTTGCTGCCGACGCCCCGATCGTCCTGACCCCCGGTGCGGACGCCGCGCCGGGACGCCGCGGCTTCGACGACGACTTTGACGGCGTGGTCGACAACGGCTCGGAACTCGGCGCGTTCGGCAGCGACGATCACTGCGTGACCCCCGTCGATCCCGATTTCGGGAAACACGCGGCGATGCCGGGAAGCCGCGTCATCGGCCGTGGCACGTTTGTCCCGATCGAACCCGCGGCCAACTCAGGCGTCCCGGGCGACGCGTCGAAAGACGGCGTCCCCGCTGGTGCATCCGGGCGTGCAGCCCGCGTCGTGATCACGGGCAAGACCCGGGGACGCTCATGGGTGTGGCCGATCGTGCTCGAATAGGTCTTGGGCCTCGAGTTGTGTCGGCCCTTCGGGCCTGGGGGACTTTGGCGGGCGGGGTTCCGGCGGTTGACACCGCCGGCAAAGGTTGTGAAGGCCTCCGGCCTAAAGAACCATTGTGTCGGCCCTTCGGGCTTACTGCTCCGCGGATCTGGCATCCCAGCGGGCGACATAAGAACCGCCGAGGCCGTCAGGCCTCGGGTGCCGACTCGCCCACCTATTCTTGAGGCCCGCAGGGCCGGCACATCGCCGAGAATAAATTATTCGACAGCCCCTGGCGGGAGCGGCGCGTCGGAGAGTTCGTCGATGATGCCCTGACTGCGTTCCTTGGCGTTCAGCACTTCCATCTTGCCGACGAACATCATCACGCTTCCTCCGTCGGGCAAAGCCTCCTTGATCAGCTTTCCCGCCGCACGGCCGGCCATGTAATTGCTCGTCCCGAGATAGAACTTTCGGTTCGACGCCGGGGCGTCGCTGTCTTGGCAGATCACCGTCATCGCCTCGCACGCCTCGTTGATCATGCCGACTTGGTTGTCGGGATCGATCGGGCTGATCGCGACGCCGTCGATCCCCGCCGCCGCGTTCGATTCGAGGTAACGTTTCTGCTCTTCGATCGTTCCCGTCGCCGGCATCTGCACGTCAACCGTCGTGCCGAACTGTTTCGCCGCTTGGCGGCATCCGAACTCCGCCAACGTCCAGAACGGATCGATGCTGTTGGTGATGAACGCCACCTCAACGCCATCCCCGTCGAGCTCCGAATCCGGAGAGAGCAGCGGCCCGTTTCCCGATTTGATCGCTTCGACTTCGTTGGCGAACTCGCGGACGTTTTCCGCCGTGATCGCGCGGTGGGGGATGAAACGCTGGCGGGACTCGGGGAGCTCGACGGGGACGCCTTTGGCCAGCGACGTCAGCCACTCGACGCTGCGATAGCCGAACGCGTAGGGCTGTTGCACGATGGTGCCGTGGACGGACCCTTCGCGGATCCCGGCGAGCGTATCGGGATGCTCGTCAAACCCCACCACCGCGACGTCCCCGACCGCGTCGCTGCTGCGAAGCGCCGCCAAGATCATCGGCGTGTTATTGCTCCATAAACCCACCAGACACCCGACGTCCGGGTGCCGAAGGAGCGTCGCTTCGGCGTTCCCCTTCGCCTGGTTCAAATCTTGATTGTCGGTCAGGATTCCGAGCACGGCGTACTTCCCGGCTTCGATCGGAAAACGACCGCTCCCCGTGCCGCTCCCCGTGCCGCTCCCCGTGCCGCTCCCCAAGTCGTCTGCGCCACCTCCCGCATCAGGAGCCGACCGGCTGCACGCGACCGCCATGACCAGCGGGATGAGCAAGGTGGAGGTCAACGCGACCCGAACCGGGGGAGCGATCCGCGACGGAATCCGCATGGCGAAGGGCCTGGGACAGGGAGGAATTCGGGGACCGGACGCCGAGGGCCGGGACATCCGGGCACGGCCAGCCGGCCGTTTCGTCCCCAATCATACCGATGCGGCGGCAGCGGGATCGAGTCCCGGGCGATTCCCGACCCCGCCTTTCGTCAGGAACACGGCGGCGAGTTCGGGATTTCCGCGACCGGCCCGTTGGTGCGATGTCGAGCGATTCCGGTTATCCTGCGGGTTCACGTGCGGCCCCTCCGTTCACACGCGGCCGCCCCGTTCATCTCCGGCACGCCCCTCGGGTGCCCCGGTTCGAACCGATCACAAGGAAATCCGATGTCGAAACGTTTCTCGTGGATGGTCGCGATGGCCATCGCCGTTACCTATGCTCACTCCGAGACTTCGATGGCTCAAGAAGGCCCTTCCGCCAGCGACGATCCCACCGCTTACTTCCTCGGGGTGTCGGTCGGCCAGTCGATGACGTCACAAGGTTTCCAAAAAGGGGACTTCGATCCGAAGGTGTTCGCCAAAGGGTTGGAAGACGCCCTGGACGGCAAGGAACCGGAGTTGAGCTCCGAGCAATTGCAAGAGGTCCAGCAGAAAATTCAGAAGCTGTTGGTCGAACGGGAGCAGGAAATGCAATCCGAACAGCAGGCGAAGAGCTCCACGTGGCTCAAGGAAAACGCCGAGAAGGAGGGCGTCAAATCGCTCCAGGGCGGCGTGCAGTACAAGGTGCTCGAGAGCGGTGAGGGGGAATCCCCCGAGGCGAGCGACACGGTCCGCGTGCACTACACCGGTCGCTTGACCGACGGCGAGGTCTTTGACAGCTCCGTCGAGCGTGGCGAGCCGGCGACGTTCCAGGTCGGCCAGGTGATTAAGGGGTGGCAGATGGCGCTGCAAGAAATGAAAGTCGGCGATAAGTGGATGCTCTACATCCCGCCGGAACTTGCCTACGGTGAACGTGGCGCCCCGCCCCGCATCGGCCCGAACGAAATCCTCGTCTTCGAAGTCGAATTGCTCGCTATCGAATAGCGGATCCGCCCGTCGTCGAACCACACGTTCCCCCCGTCCCGCTAAAGCTTGACGCCACGCATGAATCGCCTTCTGAGCTTCGCCGCCGTTTGCCTCGGTGCCGCCTTTCCCGTTTCCGCCGTCCCGTTCGCGTCCGGACAATCGTCCGCGGGTTCCGAACGATCGCCGACGATCAACTTGGCGGAACCGCCATCGGATCTCGACGTGTCGCCGATCGGCGTGCGGGTCGTCGAGGCGTATCCGAACCTGCGGATCGAACGCCCGATCGCGATCATGGGGGCCAGCGACGATAGCGGCCGGTTGTTCATCGCCGACCAGTTCGGACGGATCCACGTGATCCAACAGTCCGACGCCGAGGCGGAGCGGGCCGAGGTGTTCATGGATATTCGTGACCGGGTGACTTACAAGGAACAAGAGAACGAGGAAGGGTTCCTCGGGCTCGCGTTCCACCCCAAGTTCGCCGAAACCGGCCAGTTCTTCGTCTATTACACGACGTCGGAGCGGCCGCACGTCTCGGTCCTCAGCCGCTTCAACGTGTCGGCGGATGACCCTTCGGTCGGTGACCCTGACAGCGAAGTCGAGTTGATGCGGATCCAACAACCGTTTTGGAACCACAACGGCGGGACGCTGGTGTTCGGGCCTGACGGGTACCTCTATGTCGGACTCGGCGACGGCGGCAAGGCGAACGATCCGCTCGGGAGCGGCCAAGACCTCTCCAAGGTCCTCGGCTCGATCCTTCGCATCGACGTCGATTCAAAATCCCCAGACAAGCCTTACGGGATCCCGGACGACAACCCCTTCGTCGATCGCGATCGGGTGTGGCCCGAGATCTACGCATACGGGCTTCGTAACGTGTGGCGGATGTCGTTCGACCCGAAAACGGACGACCTGTGGGCGGCCGACGTCGGCCAGAACGATTGGGAAGAAGTCAACTTGATCGAGAAAGGGGGCAACTACGGATGGAGCCTCCGCGAAGGGGCGAACCGATTCACCCGCGGCGGCGGGGAAGGGGCCGGCCCGCGCCCCGACTTGATCGACCCGCTGGTCGAATACCCGCACACGGACGATTGGGGAAAATCGGTCACCGGCGGGGCCGTGTACCGCGGCCAACGGACGCCCATGCTCGACGGTTATTACCTGTACGGCGATTACGTTTCCGGAAAGCTTTGGGCGCTGAAGTACGACCGCGAAAACCGCCGGGTCACCGAGAACCGGCCGATCGAATGGAACCAGCTCCCGGTGTTCACCTTCGGCCAAACCGACGACGGCGAAGTGCTGATGAGCACGATGATGGGAGGCGGTCGAATCTACCGCTTCGAGGCGATCGATTCGCAATAAGCAACGGTCCCACTCCTTCGCAACGTTCCATTCGGGTGCGTCGTGGGGAGGTGCCCATGTCGGATGGATTTTTCAAGGAACGACTCCCGTGTCCAAAGTGTCAGGGAGTCGTCGCATTCGATCAACTCGACTTGCCGGGTGAAGCGGACTGAAGCTCTGCCGGGAAGCAACTTTGGAAGCAATCGCCCGCTCGACCGTGCGCCAAAGGTGCTCATCGGTCGCCGGCAGCGACACTGCCGGCGACTCTTTTGAAACCCCGCTCGTTGTCCCCTTTGGACACGGGAGCCATAGCTTCGAAAATCCCGTTCCTGGGCCAACTTCACGAAGTTCCCAGATGCCCCTTTCTAACCGCCCCACGTCAAACCGGCATCGACGAGTCGGCGTTTCGTTTCGGCCATCAGCTCGTCCTCGGCTTGCTCGGTCTCCGCGACGTAGGTGACGCTGAACCGGAGATATGGGCCGGCGTCGTCCCACGGCACGGTGACGATGCCGTGGCGTTCGATCAGGTAACGTGTCGCGTCCTCGGCGGCGGCGAACGATTCGCCCGAAGCGGCCCCGGTCGGCGCCGGGGTGTAGAGGAAGTAGGTCCCGCCCGGCATCTCACAGCGGAAGCCGCACTCGCGGAGCGTCGTCACGAGCTTCTCCATTCGCCGCCGATACTTGGCGTTGATCCGCTGTGGGATCGAATCGTCGTCGAGCGCCGCGGCGGCGGCTTTCTGCGTCGCGATGAACTGGCCGCTGTCGCTGTTGTCCTTCACGTCGGCGAACGCGGAAACGATTCGCGGATGGCCACACACGAATCCCATCCGCCATCCGATCATGTCGAAGCCCTTGCTCATCGAGTGGACTTCGACGCCGACGTCCGCCGCGCCGGGGGTTTGCAGAAAGCTCCGCGGCGGTCCGTCAAATGTGAGCAAGATGTGCGCCGCGTCGTGCACGACGACGAACTCCTTCTCCTTCGCAAGCGAGACGACCCGCTCAAAAAACTCCGGCGGGGCCGTTCGGCCGGTCGGCGAGTTCGGATAGTTGATCACCAACAACTTGGTGCGGCGATAGATGTCATCCGGCACCGCGTCGAGATCGGGAAGGAACCCGTTTTCGGCGAGCAGCGGCAACTTAAAGACCTCGCCGCCGTAGTACCGCGTGTGCGTTCCGGCGACTGGGTAACCCGGGACGGTCATCAGCGTGATGTCACCGGGATTGATGAAACAGGCGGGCAGCATCGCGTAGGCGGGCTTGCTGCCGATGCAGTGATTGACCTGGGTCGCCGGGTCGAGCTCGACGCCGAACCGTCGCTTCATGAAACGCGCCGCCGCCTCCTTATATTCCGCCACCCCGTTGTCGGAGTACCCACGGTTTTCCGGCCGGTCGATCTCGGCCGCCATCACCCGCCGCACCGACGCGTCGGCCATCGAGTCGTTCTCGCCGATCCCGAAATCGAGCAATTTCCGGTCGGGGTGTTCCGCCAAGGCGTTTCGCTTGGCCCGTTTGATCTTCTCAAACTTGTAGATCTCGGTCCCTTTGCCGTAACCGGCACCGCCGATCCGTTCGGCGAATAGGGACTGAAAATAGGGATCCGTCGTCGCGTCGCGCGTCGTTCGGGGGTTGGCGGTGGACATCGTGCGGCTGATTCAGATTTTCGGGGGAGGGGAAACTCGCCGGGAACACTCGGGATCGCATCACTTCGGCATCGGAAAAACGGCGTTTTCGATACCCCGAACCCGCGGCGTTTGGCGACGCCACAGCGTAAACGATACCGGCCGAAACGAAAACGCCTCCGGTCATCGAACGATATTGACCCCCGGCAACGCCTCTTCAAACGCCTCCACCCCTTCGTCGGTCACCCGCGCCCGGTACCCTTCGAAGCTTGGCCATTCCCCAAAACGGATCTGCTGCAACTGATCCATGTCGTGAAGTTGCATGAGCCCGGTATCGGTCAGGGGTATCCCGTGCAGCGCAAGGCGGGTCAGCCCTTTCGGAAGGCTCTTCCGCGATTTTAGTGGCTTGCGGGCTGGCGTCGGCGAGGTTTTTTCAGG
>JAWLFY010000148.1:0-12046 GCA_041685355.1 Pirellulaceae bacterium
CCAAGAAGGGGAAGAGATTCCCTAGAGTGTTAGGAACGTGCGTTCACGTGTCAACCCGATCACCCATCGAGCTTCGGAGATTCGATGACTGGCACCGATCAAGGTGGGTGGCACCGAGTGGGGCTTCTGAACGGGGCGTTATCGGTTTGGCGGAGACGGGAGGTTTTGAATGGCTCGGTGGAGTGGGCACTGCGGGGAAGCTGGCTCGCCACGCCGATAACGCCCTAGTAGCTGCTTGCATCGCTGGGCTAATAACCTTCTGACTTCGCGCCGTTTGCCTTTGGCTCTTGGGATCGACATGTTGTCGTATCCGGTCGTTTGGTGCCGCATCCAGGCGATCACCGCGGCCTCGGCCCGTTGCTCGACCGGGATCCGTTTGGTTCGGGCGACGGTCCCGCTTCCCACCGGCGTGGCGTGCCGCGTCACGGCTTGAGCGAGCCGCCGGGCGAGTTGGGCGTGGGTGGGGTGAAAGTCGAGGTAACCCACGACGGCACCGTGAAAATCCTCGACGTATTCGGCTTGCACCTTCTCACGACGTTTGGCAGCGGCGGCCCTCCGTTTGGCGTAACCCGCAGTCGATCGCTCGGATTCTAACTCCACGCGGATCCGCTCGATCGTCTCCGCCGGTGCCCAGACGCCTCGTGAGAAGGTCCTCCGCCCCCTCGTTTCCTGAACCACCCAATGCTCGCCGGCGGCTTTCACCCGTCGGGTCAACCCGGCATCGCCAGGCGGGAGCAGCCTCCACCCTTCCGGTACCGAGAGCACCCGTCCGCCGATGGCACGGACCGTGTTGTCGGTCGGACCCGGTGCGTACTCGTCTTTTCCGCCGTCTCCCACGTCTTCTGCCTCCGTTCCGCGGTGGACTCGGTCGCGATTGCTTGATCCATCCCTGAGTGCCGATCCGAAAAGGGGGCCGACCCTCTCTTGGAGCGAGCCGGTAGTCAACAAAGGAGGTGGAAAAGCCGTTTAGCGCGATGTCAGCTGGTAATCTACAAAGGGTCGGCCCCCTTTTCGGATAGGCACTGAGATCGTCTGCCGGGACTTCTCGCGTCGCCGGAGCCTTTTCGATTCACGGGGTTCCGATCGCTCGCTTCACGGCGAACCGATCGGCTCGGCCGTGTCGACTCCCTCAGCTTTCGATTTTCGCGAGCAGATCTCCTGACTCGACTTGGGTACCGGCGGGCGTTTGGATCGAGGCGACTTTTCCCGCGACGGTGGCGGTGATGGTCGTCTCCATCTTCATCGCCTCGAGCACCATCAGTTTTTGACCCGGCTTCACGCGGTCACCCTCATTGACCGCCACGGTGATCACCATCCCGGGCATCGGGGCGGCGATCTGATGCGGGTCGTTCGGGTCTGCCTTGATCGCGGCCTTGACTTCGGGCTCGAGCGACTTGTCGATGACGGTGACTTCGCGAGGTTGACCGTTGAGTTCAAAGAACACGGTCCGCGTTCCGTCGGGATGCGGTTGGCCGACGGCGACGTACTTGATGATCAGTCGCTTTCCTCGTTCGATGTCGACGGCGATCTCTTCGCCATGTTCTTGACCGTACAAGAAGTTCGGCGTTGGGAGCGCCGAAACGTCGCCGTAGCGTTCGAGGTGCCGGACGTAGTCGGTGAACACTTTTGGGTATAGCAGGTAGCTTGCGACGTCACGGTCTTGGGCCGGTTCGCCGGTCAGCTTGGCGACTTCGCGACGGGCGGCGTCGATATCGGCATCGGGCATCGATTCCCCGGGTCGCTCGGTGAGTGGGGCCTCGCCGGCGAGGACGGCGCGGATCACTTCGGGGGGGAAGCCGCCCGGGGGTTGGCCCATCCGGCCGCCGATCAGGTCGATGACGCTGGCGGGGAACGCGAGCGGCTTGTCGGAGGTCAGCACTTCGTCGGCGGTGAGCTGGTTGGCGACCAAGAAGAGCGCCATGTCGCCGACCGCCTTGCTGGTGGGTGTCACCTTGACGATGTCGCCGAACAGCCGGTTGACCTGGGCGTAGGCGTGACAAACCTCGGCCCATCGGTCGGCGAGCCCCAGCGCGCGGGCTTGTTGAAACAGGTTCGTGTATTGGCCTCCTGGCATTTCGTGTTCGTAGAGGTCTCCGGTCGCCGGCAAGACTTGGGATTCGAACGGCAGGTAGAACTCTCGGGCGGCTTGCCAGTACGTCGCGAGCCGGGTGAGGGATTCGGTTTGCAGGTCCGACTCGCGTTGGGTGAAGCGGAGGGCTTCGACGAGGTTGTTGAGGTTGACTTGGCTCGTGCCGCCCGACATCGGGGCGAGCGCGGCGTCAGCAATCTGCAGCCCTTCCCCGGCGGCCGCGAGAATCGTCGAAGCTTGGATCCCCGCGGTGTCATGGGTGTGCAGGTGGATCGGGATTCCGATCTCGTTGCGGAGCGCCCGCATCAGCGTGACCGCGGCGCGGGGTTTGAGCAGCCCGGCCATGTCCTTGATCGCGAGCAGGTGGGCCCCCATCTTTTCGAGTTTTTTGGCGAGCTCGACGTAGTACTTCAGGTCGTACTTGGTACGGTTCGGGTTTTGCAAATCGCCCGTGTAACAGATCGACGCCTCGCAGATGCCTCCTTCGGCGAGGACGGCCTCGATCGCGACCTGCATGTTGACCTCCCAGTTCAACGCGTCGAACACGCGGAACACGTCCATCCCGGCCGCGACCGCCTCGCGGACGAACAGTCGCACGACGTTGTCGGGATAGTTGGTGTAGCCGACGGCGTTGCTGGCCCGAAGCAGCATTTGGGTGAGGATGTTCGGGACCGCTTCGCGGAGGTCGGCGAGCCGTTGCCAGGGGGACTCTTGGAGGAACCGCATGCTGGTGTCGAACGTCGCCCCGCCCCACATCTCGATCGAGAACAGGCTACTTGCCAGCTCGGCGTAGGCGGGGGCGATTTGCAGCAGGTCGAAGCTGCGGACGCGTGTCGCGAGGAGCGATTGGTGGGCGTCTCGCATCGTCGTGTCGGTGAGCAGCAGCCCCTGTTGGCGGCCGATCCATTCGACGAGCCCCTTGGCGCCCCCTTCGCGGAAGACGTCTTTCGTACCGGGGGGGGGCGATTTCCGCTTCGGCAATTCGGGCACGGGGGCCGGTTCGCGCCGCACCGCCCGCGGTCGGCCGCTGACCAGCGGGTTCCCGTTGACGATCGTGTCGCCGAGGAACAACAGCAAGCGGGTCGCGCGGTCTTGGCGTTTGGGGAGTTGCAGCAGTTCCGGGGTGGTGTCGATCAGTCGGGTGGTCGCCTCGCCGGCGAGGAACGTCTTGTGGTTGACGAGTTGAGCCAGGAACGGGATGTTCGTTTTGACCCCGCGGATCCGGAATTCGCGGAGGCAGCGGTCCATGCGGGAGGCGGCGGCGGCGAGCGTCCGGGCTCGGGCGGTCACCTTGACGAGCATCGAGTCGTAATACGGATTGACCACGGCGCCGCTGAAGGCGGTCCCGGCGTCGAGCCGGATCCCGAGTCCGGCGGCCGATCGGTAGTGGCTGATCTTGCCGTAGTCGGGCCGGAATTCGCTTTCGGGGTCTTCGGTCGTCACGCGGCACTGGATCGCGAACCCGGCGGTGCGGATCTCGTTTTGGTCGGGCAACCCGACTTCGTCGCTGACTAGCCGATACCCTTGGGCGATCAGGATTTGGCTCCGCACGACGTCGATCCCCGTCACCTCTTCGGTCACGGTGTGCTCGACCTGGATCCGCGGGTTGACTTCGATGAAATAGAAACGGTGGGTATCGACATCGAGCAGAAACTCGACGGTCCCGGCGTTGTCGTAGCAGGCCCCGTCTTTTCCCACGGCGCGTCCGATTTCCAGGGCCGCCTCGCAGAGTTCTTGGCGGACTTTTGGCGTGAGGTTGGGTGCCGGGGCGACCTCGACGACTTTTTGGTGTCGGCGTTGGACGCTGCAGTCCCGTTCGTAGAGGTGGACCAGTCCGCCGTGGCGGTCACCGAGGAGTTGGACCTCGATGTGCCGCGCCCGTTCGACGAAGTTTTCGAGGAACACCTCGTCGCTGCCGAACGCCGTGTTCGCTTCCCGCTGGGCCGCTTCGAGCGCCGGCAGCAGTTCGTCTTCGCCGCGGACCACCCGCATCCCGCGTCCGCCGCCCCCCTTGGCGGCTTTGAGAATCACCGGGTAGCCGAGTCCCGCGGCGACTTTGACGGCTTGGTCCGGGTCGCGGATCGCGGCGTCGGTCCCTCCCAGCACCGGCACGCCCGCGGCCTTCGCGATTTCGCGGGCCCGCGTCTTGTCCCCCAAATCCTCGAGCGCCTGGACGCTCGGCCCGACGAACAACACCCCGGCGTCTTCCAGGGCGCGGGCGAACGTGGGGTTCTCCGACAAGAACCCGTAACCGGGGTGGACCGCGTCGATCTCGTGTTTGCGGCACAGATCGACGATCGCGTCGATGTTCAGGTACGACCGGATCGGCTCGCCCGGTTCGCCGATCTGATACGCCTCGTCCGCCTTAAAGCGGTGCAAAGCGAACCGGTCTTCGTGCGAGTAGATCGCAACGGTGCGGATTCCGAGTTCAGAGGCGCTGCGGAAGACTCGGGTCGCGATCTCGCTACGGTTGGCGACCAACAGTTTACGAACGGTTCGGATCGTCATCGGGGGCAATCGTTACGCGGAGGGGGTGTAGGAAGCGTCCACAATGTAGCCGATCGGTGGCGGGCGGTTACAGCAGGCCGTCGCTCGCAAGCGGTTGCCGGCGAGCGGCTGCCAACAGGCCGTTGCCAGCGGGCGATTTGGTGCAGCAAAAATCGCTCGAATCGGCTACAGTACGCGGTCAGGGAAGAGTCCACTTAGTTCCGGCCTTTTGACTGCGCATGTCCACTGTCGATTCGAACCGCCCCCCCGGCCCTCCTGCGGGGACCGATGCCCCTTCCCAGCCCAAGAAGCGAGGGGTCCCCGAGGGGCTTTGGATCAAGTGTCCCGGCTGCGGGGCGTCGGTTTACAAGAAAGAGGTCCAACAGCGGCTCAACGTTTGCCCGAAGTGTGAACACCATTTTTACGTCTCGGCGACCGAGCGAATCGCGCAGGTGCTGGACGAGGGGACGTTCGAGCCGACCGACGAGTCGCTCCGGCCGACGGATCCGTTGGGTTTCAAGGACCGTCGCGCGTACGCCGATCGGTTGCTGGGTGAACAGTCCCGGACCGGACTCTCCGACGCCGTCGTCACCGGGACCGGCATGATCCGGGCCCGCCGCGTCGCGTTTGCGGTCACCGACAGCGCTTTCATCATGGGGAGCATGGGATCGGTCGTGGGAGAGCGGTTAACGCGGTTGATCGAACGGGCGACCGACCAAGGGCTCCCGCTGATCATCATCAGCGCCAGTGGCGGGGGGGCCCGGATGCACGAGGGGATCCTGTCGCTGATGCAGATGGCGAAGGTTTCCGCGGCGCTTGCCCGCTACGACGAATCGGGCGGGTTGTTCCTCAGCGTGTTAACGAATCCGACGATGGGCGGGGTGGCCGCCAGCTTCGCGTCACTTGGGGACCTCGTGTTCGCCGAACCGAAAGCGCTGATCGGGTTCGCCGGACCGCGGACGATCAAGGCGACGATCGGGATCGAATTGCCCGAAGGGTTCCAAACGAGCGAGTTCCTGTTGGAGCACGGTTACATCGACCGAATCGTCTCACGGAGTCACCTGAAAACGGAGATCGCTCGGGCCATCGATTATTGTGGGAAGTAGGATCTTATCGGACACCCGCGGGTCGGGTGTCATCCCTCAATTCGGTCGGTTCTCCTCGTCGGTTGATTTCTGATCATGGGTCTGTTCGATTCGATCCGCTCCGCCTTCCGATCATCCGGGGGCAAAGTCATCGACGTCGAGGCACGGTTCGAGCGTAGCCGTACTGCCGCGACCGGGACGATGAGCAGCTTTTTCGTCGCCCGCGACCGCGAGCGTGGCGAGATGGTCGGGATCAAGCTGATCGACCCGGAGAAGCTGGCCCTGTACGAGTCCCGTTTCAAGGGGCTGAACAAGCCATCGGAGGGTGAAATCGCGATGCAGATGCGACACCCCCGCGTGGTCGACACCTATGAGTTCGGCGTCACCACGAAGGGACAGAAGATCTTGGTGATGGAATACATCGCCGGACCGGGGATGCAGGACATCATCGTCCGAAAGCAGGAAGAGGTCGTCGCGGGAAAGCGTCTGATGCTGATCCGGCAAATGGCCGAGGCGCTCCAGTACGTCCATTCGCAGGGGTTCATCCACCGCGACATTTGTCCCCGGAACTACATCTGTCTCCCCGACGTCACGGGCGTCAAACTGATCGATTTTGGGCTCACCGTCCCCGCGACCAAACCGTTCATGACGCCGGGAAACCGGACCGGGACGCCGCTCTACATGTCCCCCGAGATCGTTCGCCGGCGGCCGACCGACAAACGCGTCGACATCTTCTCGTTCGGCGTGACTTGTTACTGTTTGCTAACGTTTGCGCACCCCTGGCAGGGGGAGGTGGTCACCGGCCGGGCGGCGCTCCACCACGACACCAATCCCCCCACCGACATTCTCCAGCGGCGTCCCGATATCGACCCCAAACTGGCCCGCGCCGTGATGCACGCGATCCAACCGAAGGTCGAACAACGGACCCCGACGATCGAACAGTTCATCAGCAACATCCGTAACGTCCCGTTCGAATACACTGGTCAAACGGCCTAAAGCACCGGGCAAACGGCCGCGTTCGGGACCGCCACGTTTCGGATCACGCGGCGATGCGAGACGAAGTAAGATGGGGAACCGAGGCTTTTCGGGTGGTTTTCGTTGACAGCGGAAATTTCCCGTAACTATACTTCGGGAATCGTAAATCGGGCGTAGGCTCTTGTCTTGCTGCCGTCGGTTCATTTACCCCAGCCCGCCCCTGACGGGATCGAATCGGGGCCGTTCCCGTCCGCCGGACTCATCCTCGGAACCACCGCGAAATGACTCTACTCGGCAAGTCCTTATCGTTCATCATCTTCGTCCTCAGCTTGGTCTTCATGGTGCTCGCGCTGGCGGTCAATGCGTCCCATCGGAATTGGCGTGACGTGGTGCTCGGACCCGGCGGGTTGAAGACGCAGATCGAGTCGATCGGGCGGGAGAATCAGCAATTGCAAGACGCTCGGGAGCGGGCGATCGCTGACCTCGACCGCGAACGGGCCGCCCGGCGAACGGCGTTGGCCGCGTTGCAGACCCAAGTCGATTCGCTCGGGAACCAACTGAGCGATGCCCAGGCGAACAACCGCGAACTGCAGAACCAGAACTCCGAACTCGCCCAACTCGACCTCGCCCGCACGAAGGATTTGGAAGATTTGACGGCCGAGACGACGCGGTTGCGAGAGCAGATCTTGCAAGAACAACAGCGGCGGGACGAGTTGTTCGCTCAGACGCTCGAGCTGACCGATCAGATGAACGTGTTGCGGGGCAAGGTTCAAATCCAGGAAGACCGCAATCAGCAGTTGCTCGCGCAAGTCACCCGATACAAAGAAGTCGTCGATAGCTACGGGATCAACATCGATGATCCGTTGGACGGGGCTCCGCCGGCTCGCAACGGCAGCGTGCTCGTGATCAACCGGCCGCGGAAGTTGGTGGAGGTATCGATCGGCTACGACGACGGGCTCCGTTCCGGGCACTTCCTCGACGTGACCCGCGACGGCCGCTATGTGACTCGGTTGCGGGTCCGCAACACCGACCCGGACCGCGCGGTGGCCGAGATCGTTCAAGACTACAGCGAGGGTATCATCCAGGAGGGCGACCGTGTCAACACAACCTTTGAATGAGCCGACCGGCAAACAGCCGCCCAGCGTTTACACCGTGATCTTGTTGCTCGGCATGTTGTTCATGCTGATCGCGGTGATCGCGATGTTCGTCGAGCTGCGGCGTTGGGCGCCGGAGTACTACAACACCGGGACGGCCCGGCCGTCGGTGATGGCGGTTCCCGCCGAGGTTCAACACTTCGGCTGAAGCCTCGACGATCTCGTCACACGCGACGTGCCACGTTTTTCACGCGGCGCGTCGCACCGGGCTTCGGCCACGGTGGCCGATCGGGACGATCCGTTCCGCTGGGAGCGATTCGACCGCATTCGGTTTCACGCGAGCCTTGATGTCGGCCGCGACGCGGATCGCGGCCGCCTGGCCGAGCGCCTCGCCGAAGCCGCCTCGTCCGATCGCGGCGGCCAACACGCCCCGTCCCGCGGCGAGCAAAGCGTCTGCCCAACTGCCGCCGTGGAGTCGTTGGTGAATGGCTCGGCGAGTCTGTCCGCGGCGAAACGCCGGGCGATCGGTGGCGAGGAGATCGCCTTCGAGCCGCGTCTCACAATCGGTCGCGACCTCGCATCGCCAACCGTCGAGTCGAGCGAGCTTGCCGAGGGCGTATTCCGCCTCACCGACGTCACTTCCCCGATAGCGACCGCTCAGCCCCCGAAGCGTCTCCCTTCGCCAGAACGACGCGAACAGGCTCGGTGCCATCGCGCGGGCGGCGAGGCGTCGGTCGAATCGGTCGCTCCCGGCCAGTACCGGTTCCCCGAGTCTTGCCTCGGTGTCACGCCACCCGACCGAGACGATCTCGCCCCGTTCGCTGCGGAGTACGCTCGCGATCATTCCCACTTCCGGGTCATCGAACGGCTCGATCCCGGCCGCGGTCCAACCGTCGGTGGCCCGCACCCCGCCCCCGATCAGATGGACGAACCGACCGCGTGCCTCCGAGCCGATGACGCGGATCAGGTCGCCCCAATCCGACGAACCGGTCGAAGCGAAGCGAACCTCTTCGGCCAGATCGAACGGGTCGTCATAACTGCCGTCGTGCGTCACGATCACTTCCGCGTCGGCGGGAAGGTGTTCGAGCACGCTCACCAGACTGGTTTCGAAGTCTGACAGCACGTCGCCGACCGGGACGACAATGCTCACGCGGGGAAGCGAGGGAAATCTTGGCACCGATGCACCTTCATCAAAATCGCCGCGGGAAATCCGAGGGGCGCTAGCCTCCGCGCCGGATGCTCGCCCGGCTGATCTATTCGGATCATCCGGTGCGACGAGTTGAGACGTTCACAACGGTACAACCTGATTGGGGATGAAGAGCTCCAAACCCCCTACGATCTGCTTGGCCAATCGTCACAATTTGACGGTCTCGCCCCGACCCCGTCCGCACCCCCGGCTCCGCGTATGAACACACGACGACTCAGTTCGGACGGCCCCAAAGTCTCCGAGGTCGGTTTGCTTCTCGGCCCCGATGGCGGCCCCGCAGGGATCTCCCACGCACTCGATCGGGGGGTCAACTTCATCGACCTCGGCGTCGGCGACGTCCCGATCGACCCGGGGCTTACAGGGGACCCGGGGCTTACAGGGGGCTCGGGGCTCGCAGGGGGCTCGGGGCTCGCAGGGGGCTCGGGGCTCGCAGGGGTGCTGCAGGATCGACGCGAAGAGATCGTGATCGCCTTGAAGATCGCCCCGGCCGATAGTCCCGAGCCTCCCGGTCCGTACTGTCGTTGGCAGGACCGCTACCCGGCGGCGCATCTCCGTGACGCCGTTTCCCGACGGGTTGGTGAATTCGGGCTGGACCGCGTCGAATTGCTGCAGCTGTCGACTTGGACGCGGGCGTGGAACGACGACCCCCAACCGTTGTTGGTGCTTCGCCAGCTTCGTGACGAGGGGATCGCTGGCCTGATCGGTGTCGCCGCGCCTCGGAACGACCAGGACTGCGTGATCGAGCTGATGCGGGACGGGTTGGTTGACGTCGTCGAGATCGCGTTCGATTTGCGGCGGCAACACGCCGCGGCCCAACTCCTGCCGGTGGCTTCGGAAACGGGGACGGGGGTCGTGTTACGACCGGCGGGGGAACTGTCCGCCGACACGGTGGCGGAGCTCACGGCCGACCTTCATCGCGTCGGGATCGCGGCTGACCTGACGCCCGAACAGGTGGCGATCCGGTCCGCGCTGTCTCGCCCGGAGGTCAGCACCGCCTTATTCCAGACGACTGACGCGGATCGGGTTGACGAAATCATCCGCGCCGCGTCGCTCCCGCCGCTGCCGCAAACGCTGCTCGAGCGGTTGCGCCGCTATCACCAAGGATGAATTCCCGCCCGTTGCTTACGCGTCCCCCTCCGGGGTCTTCCCGGTGGCAGGGGAACCCGTCGTGGCCGGATCACCCGCGATCGGGTCGGCCGCGATCGGGTCGGCCGCGATCGGGTCGGCCCACGGATTGGCCCAGTCACCCCAGTGACCGAGATAGGCCGCGTAGGCTTCGCAGTCTCCGGCACGCTGCTCGATCCAGGCCTTCGCCTCGGCGATGAGTTCCGCTTCCACGTCCCGATCGATCCGACCGCTGACCAACATACAGCGGAGGAACACGAAGTACGTATCGAGGACGTCACAGCGGCAGTAGTCGCTGATCGCTTTCAGGTTCCCTTCGGCGAACTGCTGTTGCACCTGATCGCCGGTCAGTCCGACCTTGCCCGGTTTGCCGAGCATTTGGGCGACCAGGTTGAGGCCGCCGTTGAGCCGCGCGGCGCCGTGATTGGTGAGCAGTTCTTGGAGGTCGAGATGGGCATGGTGGTTAAAGCGATTCCTCGGCGATTTGTATCCCTCTCCGCCGAACCACTGGGGCAGCGGGATCCCGTACCGATAGGCCGCCAACTCCATCAGCGGGATATCGAAGGTCCGCCCGTTGAACGTCACCCATTGCGGCCGCCGGTACGCCTCCCACCCGCGCCAAAAGTGCTCCGTGATCACGTGCCCGCGAAAATGCGGCTCGTCGAGCGAAACGATATCGATCAGCCGAAGGTCCGAGGCGACTTTCGCGATCACGACGGCGACCGGGACCTGGAAGGTGTGCGGGATGAAGGTCGTCCCTTTTTGCTCCAGCAATTCTTGCTGGTACCGCTCGATCGCCCCTTCGGGGGTCAACCCCGCGTCGGCATAGCGGACCTTCGCGACGAGGTCCCCGTCGGCAACGCTTTCGACATCGAAAACGAGATGTGCGACTTCTGCGGCCATCGACGGTTGGCCTCCGGCAGGAGGGGACGTGTGGGGTGTGCGACTCAGGACGAGAGTAGCATGCCGGGACCGAGCCTTGGTTCACCGGGATTCGAATTCGTCGGGTCAGCGTTTCTTGCGGACCTTGTAGTTGCCTCGTCGCTGATCGTAGTCGAGTTCGATAAAGCCTTCGTCGGCGAGGTGTTCGAGGAGATCGGAGAAGCTTCCGAACCCGTAGTAGCCTTCGCTAAAGCCCGGATAAATTCGCCGGATCGCTTGCTTGAGCGTCGATCCCCACAGCGGGTCGTAGTCCTCTTCGATCGACTCCAAGACCTTCGTCACCCGGTCGGTCGCTTCGAGTTTCTTGTCGACTTTCGGGTCGGTCTTGTTTTTCGACCGCTCGGGCGCGGGCTTCGCTTCGGCTCGGATCAGATCGTTGTAGTAGATGAACTCGTCGCAGTTGGCGATCAGCAGGTCCGAGGTGGAGCTCTTGACGCCGCAACCGATGACACGGCGATTGCTCTCCTTGAGTTTCGAAACGAGTGGCGAAAAATCGCTGTCGCCCGAGAGCAAGGCGAACGTATCGATGTGGTCTTTCGAGTAGCAAAGGTCGAGGGCATCGACGACCATCCGGATGTCGGCGCTATTCTTACCGCTCATCTTCGTTTGCGGGATGTCGATCATCTCGATGCTGTGGCCGTGAAACTCCCGGACTTCCTGGCGGTAATTGCTCCAGTCGCAGTAGGCCCGTTTATAGACGATCCGGCCCTTTTCTAGCAGCCGTTTGAGCACCAGCGAGATCTGAAACTGGCCCGCGTTCATTTGGCGGACGCCGATCGCCAGATTCTCGAAATCGACGAAGACCGCGATGAGAGGCTCGTCCGACATGAAACACCTGCGAGGGATGGGGAACGGGCACGGGCCGCCGGAATCGGGGATCGACCGTCCGACGCCGGTAGCCGGTCGCCGGCTCGAGGCAACGCGACGACGCGACGACGCGACGACGCGACGACGATGAACGGCTAGAGCGTAACACAACGGTCGGCTATCGTTGACGGGCCCAATTCCGACCCGCGAGTGAGCCAATGCCTGACGCCGAACA
>JAWLFY010000295.1:0-2909 GCA_041685355.1 Pirellulaceae bacterium
TTCGCGATCCGGGCGGCACCACGATCACGTCACCTTGCGAAAACCGGACGTTCCGCCGATCAATCAGAAACTCTCCTCGGCCCCGCAACACGTACACGACCTTCACGAACGGGTGCGTCCGCCACTCCATCGTGAACGCGGGCGCGTGGTGGCTCTCGAGCAACAACACGCCCCACGCCGGTAAATCTTCGCGGAGCGCCCGGCGTGTCAATCGTTCCCCCATCGCGACCCTCGTTGGCCCAAATTGCAAACCTGTCGATCGCCTGATTCTCCAAGACTCGCCGGGACGGCACAAGTAAGTTGTGGGACGATCGATAGCCTTTCCCCCCGGAGTTCGAAGCGATGAAAACGGCGACGCCCACCTCGACCGACCGGATCGATCCCAACACGATCGATCCGGTCCAGATGATTCGCCCGCGACGAAAGGTGACCGGGATGTCCGCGATCCTGCTCCCGGTTCGGGACGGCGGCGGGGATGTCGATTGGGACGGCTTCGACGCCCACGTCGAGCGGACGTTCGCCGCGGGGCTGACCCCGGCGATCAACATGGACACCGGGTTCGCCCACCTGATCGACGAACCGACCCGACTCGAGACGCTCCGCCGCACGCGGGTGATCGCCGACGGCCGCCCGTTCGTCGCCGGGGCTTTCGTCGGCGACCGACCCGGCGACCGGTTGGGCGCCGACGCCTACCGCCAAGCGATCGCCCAGGTCACTTCGCACGCCGGCACGCCGATCCTGTTTCAATCGTTCGGGCTCACCTCGCTCGAAGACGACGAGGTAGTCTCCGCGTACGAGTCGCTGACCGCCGACTGCGACCGCTTCCTGGCGTTCGAGCTTGGGACGGTGTTCGCCCCGTTCGGCAAGATCTACCCGCTCGACGTCTACGCCGGCCTGCTCGGGATCGACAAGTGTGTCGGCGCCAAGCACTCGTCGCTGAACCGCGTCTGTGAGTGGGAGCGTCTCCGTCTCCGCGACCGCATCCGACCCGACTTCATGGTCCTCACCGGCAACGACTTGGCGATCGACATGGTGATGTACGGCAGCGACTATCTGCTCGGGCTGAGCACGTTCGCCCCGGACGCGTTCGCCCGACGGGACGCGATGTGGGCCGCCGGCGACCCTGAGTTCTATGAGCTGAACGACCTGTTGCAGTATTTGGGGACGTTCACCTTCCGCCCGCCGGTCCCCGCCTATAAGCACTCTGCCGCGATGTTCCTCCGCTTGCGGGACATGATCGCTAGCGACCAAACCTATCCCGGTTCCCCGCGACGGCCCGACGCCGATCGCGAGGTGTTGACGCGGATCGTCGAAGACCTGTCACGCCGGATGGAGAGCTGAGCGTCATGGCTTACCCGAGAATCGCCAGTTTTAAGACGTTCGAAGACTTCGCGGCACGGCTCGCCGAATTGAAGCTCGAGTTGCCGCTGGCCCGCGACGTCGCCGCCGGCGAGGACTCGCCGCTCGCCGAGTCGCTCGACGCCGGCGGGCTCGTCATCGGAAACCGGTTCGCGATCCTGCCGATGGAAGGCTGGGACGGCACGTCGTGCGGCAAGCCGACCGAACTGACCCGCCGACGATGGCGGAACTTCGGGATCAGCGGCGCGAAGCTGATGTGGGGAGGCGAAGCGGTCGCGGTCCGCCACGACGGCCGCGCCAACCCGAACCAACTCGTGCTCCGCGAAGAGAACCTCGGCGACATCGCCTCGCTCCGCGAAGAGCTGATCGACGCGCACCGTGATCGGTTCGGCTCCGACGACGGCCTCCTCGTCGGGTTGCAACTGACCCATTCCGGGCGGTACGCCAAGCCGAACGAGAAAACCCTTCCCGAGCCGCGGATCGCGCAGCGAAACCCTGTCCTCGATCACCGGCTCGGGATCGAAGACGACTCGTCGATGCTCCGTGACGAAGACCTCGACCGGCTGATCGAAGACTTCCTCGTCGCCGCCAAACGGGCGGAGAAGATCGGCTTTCAGTTCGTCGACATCAAACATTGCCACGGCTACCTGGGCCACGAGTTGCTCGGCGGATACGACCGGCCGGGGAAATACGGCGGCAGTTTCGAAAACCGAACGCGGTTCCTCCGTGAGGTCGTCGCCGGGATCCGCGCGGAAACCGACGGGTTGCAGATCGGCGTCCGCGTCAGCATCTTCGATTTCGTCCCGTTCGCCGCCGGGCCCGATGGCGTCGGCGTCCCCGAACCGGACGCGAACCCGAGACTCGCTTTCGGCGGCGACGGCAGCGGCCTCGGGATCGACCTCGACGAACCGTCCCGTTTCATGGAACTGCTCGAAGAACTCGGCGTCCGGCTCGTTTGCACGACCGCGGGAAGCCCCTACTACAATCCGCACATCCAACGGCCGGCGTACTTCCCGCCGAGCGACGGCTACCAGCCTCCCGAAGACCCGCTCGTCGGCGTCGCCCGCCAGATTCACGCGACCGCCGATCTCAAGCGGCGGCACCCCGGGCTCACGTTCGTCGGCTCCGGCTACACGTACCTTCAAGAGTGGCTCCCGAACGTCGCCCAAGCGGCCGTCGCCGAATGCCGGGTCGACTCGATCGGGCTCGGACGGATGGTGCTCTCCTATCCGGAACTCCCCGCCGACGTGTTGGAAGGAAAGGCAATGCCCCGCAAGAAGGTCTGCCGCACCTTCAGCGACTGCACGACCGCGCCACGGAACGGGATGGTCAGCGGCTGTTACCCGCTCGACGACTTCTACAAGGCGAAGCCGGAACGGAAGGCACTGCAAACGCTCAAACGTGAAGGCTGACGCCGGGCGGCGTGTCGGTAACTGAGCGCCTATCCGAGGTGGCTCTTCCGCGATTTTAGTGGCTTGCGGGCTGGCGTCGGCGAGGTTTTTTCAGGGATCGCTGCGATGTCCGAATGTTGAATGAAGTATGCTGATCGA
>JAWLFY010000024.1:0-43075 GCA_041685355.1 Pirellulaceae bacterium
ACTGGCGAGGCAGCCGATAGGGACGGGGCCCCCGCATGTTGTCACCGCACGGATATCTACCGTCCAGCCCTCGGGATCAGACTTGACCAGGCGATCGCCTCGACGCGTGTTTCCGCATCTCGCCGCGTTTTGTCCGCGGGCGGCCGGGGCTGTGACGTTCGGATTGATCGGCATCGTCGGATCGTTGTTGTCGGTGGGCTGTGACGGGGGGAAGGAAGCGCTTCGCCCGACGGCGACGCGGCTTCCGGCGATCGAGGCGTTGGGGAGCGAGATCGACGGGGCGGTGGTAGCGCAGGGGACACTCGAGCCGGCGCGTGGGGTGCTTCCGGTGATGGGTCCGGTGGGTGACCGGTTGGTGGAGCTTTCGGTGTCGGAGGGGGACACGGTCGAGGCGGGGGAGGAGTTGGGAAGGGTGCGTTCGTTGGAGGTGCGATCGCAGGAATTACGGGTTGCGCGGACGCAGCTTGAGGAAGCGCGGGGGCGGACGGAGAGCGAACGGCGGGTGTCGGAGGCGAAGTTGGAGGTCGCGCGGGTCGAATTATCGAAAGCGGAGCTTCAGTTGAAGCAGGCGGAGGAGCGATTTGACCGTTCTGAGGCGGACGGCGGGCGGCTTGACCTGTTGCGGGAAGCGGTCGAGTTGGCAGAGAACCGGCTGGAACAGCTTCGCGAGGCTTCGCGGGACTCGGGGGCGGGGCGGCTGGTCCGATCGTCGGACGTCAACCAGCAGGAGTTGGAGGTTCGGCAGGCGCGGGCATCTTGGGAGGCCGCACGTCAGGAGGCGGTGGAGGGGATCGAGTCGGGGAAGCTATCGGTTGAGGCGGCAGGAATGGAATTGAAGGCGGCGGAGCTTACGGCGGAGGCGGGTCAATCGGCAACACCGCTGGAGTCGTTGGAGCAGAAGGTCGAGCTGTTGGAGTTGCAACTGGAGGCGATCCGGTTGGTCAGCCCGATCGACGGCAAGGTGTTGTCGGTTGACGTGACGCCGGGTGAGTCGCTGTCGACGCGACCGATCGCGCACGTGGCCGACACGTCGGAGATGGTATGTCGGGCGGAGGTGAACGTGGCAGACTTGGGGCGGATTTCGGTCGGCCGGGAGGCGCGGGTGAGCAGTCCGGCGTTGTCACGGCCGTTGTCGGGGACGGTCCGTTCGATCAGCCGGATGGTTGGCGCCCCCAAGCTGCCGAGCCCGTCACCGATGGCACGGGTCGATTGGCGAAGCGCCGAGGTCGTGATCGAGATCCGGGGCGAGGACGTCCCGTTGGCGGCCGAGTTGGTGCGGTTGCAGGTTGACGTGGCGATCGCAGCGGACCCGTTCGACGGGGTGTCGGCGAGCGAGGCGACCGCTGTTCGTTAGGGCGGGGAGCCGTTTCGTTTCGTATGTGGGCCCTGAGGATTTCCTGTGCGTCGTACGTCATTGGCCCGTCGCAACCTTGCCCACCAGCCGGCGCGGACGTGTGTGTCGCTGATGGGGATCGGGTTTGCGATCTTGTTGATGTACATGCAACTGGGGTTTCTCGGTTCGGTCGGTGATACGGCGACGAACGTGTACCGGCGGATCGACGGTGACGCGATCGTTCGATCGCCGGAGTACTTGCACGTCTACGACCCACGATCGATCGACGAATCGGTTTTGGGGCACTTGGCGTCGATCGTGGAGGTGACATCGGCGGAGCCGATCGACCTGGGGTTAACGAAGTGGCAGGGTCCGGAGTCGGGTCAGTTCCGGGGTATCGCGGTGATGGGGGTCGACATCGACCGGTGCCCGCTGCGGGTGCCGGACTTGGGCAAGGTGTTGGGGTTGTTGCGGCGCCCGGACCATGTGTTGGTCGACGGTTCGACGCGGGCCGACTTCGGTCCGGCGGACGGGATCCGGTTCGGTGCGGCGGACATCGGGCGGACGACCGACGTGATGGGGCGGCGGGTGCGGATCGCGGGGACGTTCGAGATGGGGACGGGGCTCGCGGCCAACGGCGCGATCTTGGTGAATCGCGAGGGGTTCCGGCGGATCACGGTTCGGAACGGGGAGGAGGTTTCGTTGGCGGTCGTGCGTTTCGCCGCGGGGGTCGACGCGGCGGAAGGGGCCGGGATCGTGCGGCGGCACCTTTGGCGGCTCGGTGGGACGCTTGCTCACGCGGACGTGTTGACGATGGAGGAGGCGATCGCCGCGGAGAAACGTCGCTGGTACCGGGAGACTCCGATCGGGATGATTTTCGCAATGGGGGTCGGGTTGGCCGTCGTCGTGGGTGGGGTGATTTGTTACATGGTGCTTGCCGCGGACGTGCTCGCGCATCTTCCTGAATATGCGACGTTGAAGGCGATCGGGTACGGGGACCGGTATTTGGCGCGAACGTTGATGGCGCAGGCGGGTTACATGGCGGGATTGGCATTGCCGCCGGCGACGCTTGCCGCGTTGGGGCTGTACGCCGCGACTTCGTGGCTGGCGGGGGTCACGATCCGAATGACGTGGGAGTGGTTGGTGCTGGTGAGCGTATTGGCGTTCTTGATGTGCGGGTCGGCGGGATGGGTGGCGGTCCGCAAGCTTTCGAAGGCCGAGCCGGCCAGCCTGTTTTGAAGGGGCCCGAGTGGACTGGGAGCCCGAGTGGAAGGGGCCTGAGTGGATTGGGTCCGAGTGGACGAAGCCCGAGTGATGGCCGATTGATGTCAGCCCCGACGCGAACGGACGAATCGAACCGCAAGATAGCGGACCGCAAGACTTTGCACGCGAAGACGGGGGGGCGGAAGGTCCGTACGCCTCTCGCGTGGAAGAATCTGGCAGTCGATCGCCGACGGTTGGCTTTGGCGTCGGCGGGCGTCGCGTTCGCGTGCGTGTTGATGTTCATGCAGAACGGGTTCCGCAACGCGTTGCTCGACAGCCCGGTGCAATGGGTGCGGATGTTGCGTTGCGATTTGGTGGCGGTGAGCCGGGCGCGTTACGCGTTGCCGGCGGAGCAGTCGTTCCCGCGGCGGTTGCTGGAGCGGGCGGCGGGGGACGTCGAGGTCGTCGCCACGGCATCGTTGCCGGTGGAGCGGGTGCGGGCTCAGGTCCGCGTCGTGGGGGAGCCACGACGGCCGATCCGCACGATCGGGGTGCCGCTGGAACCGAGTTGGTTCGCCGACGGGAAGCTGCGTCGGGATGTGGAGCGGTTGCGAATGCCCAAGTCTGCGATCGTCGATTCGATGAGCCGCCGCGAATACGGGTTTCGGCTTGACGACGCCGCGGCGCTCGCGAAGCAGGCGGTGGAGCTTTCGGGGCGTGAGGTCCGGCTGGTGGGGACAGTCGCGATCGGGACGGACTTTGCCAACGAGGGGACGTTGTTGGTGAGCGAGTCGGAGTTCGCGCGATACTTTCCGTTTCGTGGCGAGGGGGATCCGCTGGGGCAGACGGATCTGGGACTCTTTCGCTTGCGGGCCGGCGCAGACGCCGGGGCGGTGGCACGTCGGCTGACGGCGATCGCACCGCGGGAATGGGAGGTCGTTCCTCGTCAGGATTTGATCGACCGTGAGATCGCGTTTTGGGGGGGGCAGACGCCGATCGGGATGATCTTCTTGATCGGGGTCATGATGGGATTCGCCGTCGGCGTGATCATTTGTTACCAGGTCTTGTATGCGGGGATACAGGACGCGATGCCCGAGTTCGCGACGCTCAAGGCGATGGGCTATCCGAACCGGTACTTTGTGGCGTTGGTGGTCCGCCAATCGGTGTATTTGGCGGTGCTCGGGTTCATCCCCGGTGTGATACTGAGTTTCGCGTTGTTTCGGCTGTTGGAGGCTTGGGCGGGGCTTCCGATGTTGATCACGTTTCCGCGGGCTTCGTTGGTGTTGACGTTGACGGTCTTGATGTGTTTGGCGAGCGGACTGTTGGCACTTCGCAAGCTGCTGCGAGCCGACCCGGCGAGTCTGTTCTAGGCCCGGCGAGTCTGTTCTAGGCCCGGCGAGTCTGGGTTAGTGGATCGAAGTTTGGCGAAGGGTGCCTTGGGCCTTCATCAGTTCGACCTTGGCAACCGCGAGCTCGACACGGCGGTCGATCGTTTCGGCGGCGAGTCGAAGGGCTTCGAGGAGGGCAACCCGTTCGCTCCCGGGCGCGGCCTGTTCGAGCCGCACGGCGGAATCGGAATCCTCGGCGACCGAGATCGCGATCGATTCTCGCTCGGCCGCGATCCGGACACGTTGCATCGCTCGATGGAGGTTCGCGAGGGCGAGGGCGACGTCGTCTCGGATCGTATCGCGGGTGGATCGTCGGAGCAGGTCGCATTGCCGTCGTCGCCGGATCAGTTCTGCGGCATCGCCCCGATCACCGTGGAGCCGTGCGAGGAATCCTCCGCCACCGGCGACCGCGGTCGCCAAGCCGAGTCCGGGTCGGAGGACGCCCATCAGCGTCCGAGCGGCGGGGAGTGTATCGGTGGAGAGGCATCGGCATATCGCGTCGGCCGCGTGAAGGTCGCTACGGTTCCGCATCGCGACGTGGACCGGTGAATCCGGGTCATCATCGACGGCCGACGTCTGGCCGGGAGCGTGGAGGCGTTCAGGGAGGCGTTCACCGGCCCGTTCGCCGTCGGATGTCGCAGGCAATCGGTCGGAGAGCGTGAGCGAATCGGATCGGTCGGTCGGGTACTCGATCAGTCGTGCCAGTCGCCGCAACGCCGCACGACGTGCGGCAACGAGCCGGACAAGTTGGTCGTCGACCTCGAGCCTTTGGAGGCGGAACTCGTTTCGGTTTCCGTCGGGGAGCTCGAGTGCTTCGGCCCGCTTTGCCATCTCGAGCAAAGCGTCGACCACCTCCCGGGCATCTTGGGCAAGCCCGATCTGGGTCTCGATCCCGACGATCCGGTAATACAGTTCGAGCGCTTCGGCCGCGGCTCGATTCCGATCGTGGTCGGCCAGGTGGCCGAGGACGGAGCGAAGGGTCCGGGCTTGGGCGGCGAGTTCGTCTTGGCGGCGTCCGGGCGTGGCGGCTACCGCTTGCCGTTCGGACTCGATCAGCGCCGCGCCACTCGCATTTTGAACGGCCGCTTGGCGGACGGCTTCGACGGTCCATCGGGAGGTTCGGCTCGCCTCGTCGGATCGCGGCGTTGAGTGGCCGGCGAGGACGATCAACAGAACGGCGGTGAGGGCGATCATGACATCCCGACGCGGTTGGTACCCCCGTATTGCCCGATGACGTTTCGTCTCGGGGGAAGCGATCGCTCCGGACGAGACGGGCCGTCACCGTTTCCCATCGAGCATCCGGCGGGGGTTTCTGCACCCGGGTTCGATCGCGTCCGGTTGTCCCGATTGCGGGACGGCCACGCGTCACGTGGTGCCCGGACCTTTGTTGCGGGGGTCACGCGTGCAGCGGGGTCGCAATCGCCTGCGACGGGTTCATGCGGCGGACGAGTTGTGGAAATCCTGTGATTCGGCCTTCGCATGTTCGGCGGATTGTCGGGCGCGATGGGTGGCCTGGCTTTCGGCGGCGCGATTCCAGAGCGCGACGATTTCGCTGGCAAGGCTTTTGCCGATCGTGCGGTGATAGGGCGAATCGGCGGGCAAACCCGCGACGAGACGACGGTGGGCGACCCCCAGGTTGTGATAGGGGATTCCGGGGAACAGGTGATGCAGCGCGTGATAGCGGGTCCCGATGGGGCCCCACAATTCGGAGACCCAAGCGTGGTTGGGGTAGTTGACCGAATCGAGCAGTTGTTCCTCGAACGTCATCTCTCCTTCGTCGTTGGTCCATCGGTGGGCACCGAGAGTGCGGACTTCGTTAAGGACCAAGACACCGACGCCGACGGCGTAGCCGACGAGCCAGAACGGGTCGATCGGTTCGCCTCGCATGATGCCGCCTCGGGTCAGGAACCACGCGGCCCACGCGAAGCAGCAGACTTCTTGGAACATCACGATTCGCATCAGGCTCGGGGAGGCGTCACTTCGCTCGTAGAACGGGTCGACGATCATCGTCGAGGCGTGCCGGTGGACCCATCCGCGGGCGCGGGGGAAGACCCAACAGATCGGGCTGATGATCAGAAAACGGGCGATCCCGAGGAACGGGATCAACAGGGCTTGGGCGATGAACCCGACGATCATCCATCGCCCCCGGTGGCTGAGCGGCAGGTATTCGCCGTCGTGATCGGTCCCGTAGTGCTTCCGTCGATGGTGATCGACGTGCGGGTAATACAGGAACGACGGGACGAAGAAGAAGATTCCACAGAGGGCGTTCCAGGCGACCCGAAACCCGGTGAAACCTTGTTTCGGCAGGTGCACGAGTTCGTGGATGAACATCAGCGCCCGCATGTAGAGGATGACGGTTGCGAGGTAGCAGATCCCCATCGCCGCGACGACCCAAGCGTCGAGCGGGTACCAGCGTGGGAGCATGAACAGCAGGTGGATCGCGACGTGCCCGGTAAGGATCGAGAGCAGGAAGTCGGCCCAGTAAACCTTCGGGTTGGGTCTCGTCAGGTCGCCGACCAGTCGTCTCGCTTCGGCGAACGAGAACCGGGAGTTGGTCGCCGGAGAGGATGACTCAGGGTTGGAGGGTTTGGTGGGGGGGGCGTTGGACATGGGCGCGAAACCGAAGTCGGGGGGGTGGATTCGGAGGGCATCGACGACACCATTCCCTCGAACATCCTCTCCCAGTTGATCGAGCGGCCCTCGCGTCGTTTTCAATCCGATTTTAAGACTCGTTGCTGAAATCGGATCGATCAAGTGAAATCCTGGGGGTTGTTCCGATTTGGAGGATTTTGATGCGTGTGGCGGTGGTCGGAGGTGGGGCGGCGGGACTGGTCGCCGCGGCGGAGGCGGCGCGACGATCGGCCGACGTCGTGCTGTTGGAGAAAAACGGCAAGACCGGCGTGAAGATCCTGATGTCGGGCGGGACGCGCTGTAATTTGACGCACGACACCGACGCGAAAGGGATCGTCCGGGCGTTCGGCCGCGGGGGTCGGTTTTTGCAGCCGAGCGTGGGAGCCTTCCCCCCCACGGACGTGGTTCAGATGTTTGACCGGCTTGGGGTGCCGACGAAGGTCGAGTCGACCGGCAAAATCTTCCCCTTGAGCGACCGTGCGATACACGTCCGGGACGCATTGGAGCGGGACGCGTTGGAGGCGGGGGCCGGGATTCGCCGCCGATGTGGCGTGCGGTCGATCGCGTTGGAGAAGCGAGCGACGCCGGAGGGAGGTTCGGCGGCGGCGAGGTCGGTTTCGAGGGGAGGGGATGGTCGTCATTCCGATTCGGCAGCGAATCGGGAAACGACTTGGAGGATCGCGACCGACGATGGGACGGTTACCGCGGATCGCTTGATCATTACGACTGGGGGGCAGAGTTGGCCGGGTTGCGGGACGACCGGGGACGCTTATGCGTGGCTCCGCGAGTTGGGGCACACGATCGTTTCGCCGCGGCCGGCGTTGGTCCCGTTGATCGGTGGGCGGGCGTGGATGCGAGCCCTGTCGGGGGTCACGGTCCCGGACGTCATCGCGACGGTCCGATCGGTCGCGGAACCGGGGAGGAAGTCAAAGCGGCTGATCGAACGTCGTGGCGGATGGCTGTTCACGCACTTCGGCTTTTCCGGCCCCGTGCCGATGGACGTCAGTGGAACGATCACCGCGTACGATTCGCCGGATCGGGTTCGATTGATCGTCGATTTCGCGCCCGATCTTGCGGACGAGATGATCGAGCAGTCGCTGGCAGACCGCAGTCGGGACGGGGGCCGGGCGTCGGTGGTGAACGTGGTCGGGAGGTGGTTCCCGCAACGACTGGGCGAATCGATCGTCGAGGCGGCGGGGGCGGGCGGGACGATCGCCGAGCTCGCCGCGGGGACCCGGCGCCGTTTGGTCGATCAGATTAAACGGATGCCGGTTGAGGTCAGCGGGACGAGGGGGTTTGAGAAGGCGGAGGTGACCGCGGGCGGGGTCGATGTCCGCGAGGTCGACCCTCGGACGATGGCGAGCCGTTTGGTGCCCGAGTTGTACATTGCCGGGGAGGTGTTGGACGTCGACGGTTGGATCGGCGGCTACAACTTTCAGGCCGCGTTCAGCACCGGTCGGGCCGCGGGGATCGCCGCGGCGACGACTTAACCATGGTCGGGAAATCACGGCCCATCGCCCCCGCTGACGCGGCGAGCGGTGGGACCGGACGGCTTGCGCCGTTCCGCGAAGGAGTGAGGGAGTGCGTCAGTGATTTCGCGACGGTTGCTTCGTCATGAGCGGGCGCGGGGTCAGAGGTAGCGGGCGAGGGGTCCACCTCGAGCCGCCCGGGCGTCGACCTTCGCGACGGTATCGGGGTCTTCGATCAGGGGAGGGGCGTGAAACGGTTTGACTCGGGCGTCGATCACGAGTGAACCGCGGCACCCCCAATGTTTGTCGACGACCGTTTCGCCGATCCCTCGCACGTCGACCGCGGGGTTACTACGGGTGAACGTCATCCAAATCCAATTATCCGGTGATGCCGCCGCGAAGTCGCTGTCGTCGACGAGGGTCACCAGCGGAAAGCGGTTGATCGGATCGGCGGGGTCGTGGGCGTCGACGAACCGGCGGGCCGCTTCGCCGCCCCGTTCATCGGAGAACGGAGGGGCGGTGAGGGCGAGCACCCCGGGGATGACGACTTTGGGGTTACGAAAGCCGTCCGGCAGACGGAGAGCTTCGGGGATCGCATTCGGCAATTGACGGAGCGGGTCCCCGCACGCGGCGATGACGAGTTTTGACCCGCGGTTGAACCCGCTGCCACTGTAGTCGAGCGTGTCGATGGTGGTTCGCGTTTGGAAGTGGAGGTCTCGTCGCCAATCGGCTCGCGTCAAGATGTGATCGATGAATGCGGCGACGTCATGGATGTTGAGTCGACCTTCGGGGTCATCGGTGATGCAGAGGTATTTCGCGAGCGAAAGCTGGCCGTTGCCGAGGATCGCGTTCGCCTGCGTCAGCAGTTCTTGCGGCTCGCGGGATCGCAGGTAGGGCATGTAGCGTTCGCTCCCGATCGCGAGCAACAGCGGGTGGACGCCGGCGGCATCGACGGCGTGGACCGCGCGGACGCCGGGGATCACGCTTGGGATGATCGGGTCGGTCAATTCGTGGATCAGTTGGCCAAAGGTCGTGTCTTCTTGGGGCGGTCTGCCAACGACGGTAAAGGGCCAAATGGCGTCTTCGCGATGCCAGACGTGATCGACGCTCATGACGGGGAACGGATGGGTGAGGCTGTAGTAGCCGAGGTGGTCGCCGAACGGGCCTTCGGGTTTGGTACGTCGCGGGTCGACCGTGCCGACGATCGCAAAGTCGGCGTCCGCATAGACGGGCGCGTGGTCGCCGACGATCATTCGCATTTTGCGACCCGCCAGCGCGCCGGCGAAGGTCAGTTCGGTCAAACCTTCGGGGAGCGGCATCACCGCGGCGAGCGACATCGCGGGGGAACCGCCGACTGAGATCGCGACCCGCATCGGGGTGTCACGGTCGAGAGCGTTGCGGTGATGGACGCCGATCCCGCGGTGGATCTGGTAATGAAGGCCGACCTCGTGGTCCGCGTCATACTCGTTGCCGTTGAGTTGGATGCGGTACATACCGAGGTTAACCCGCATCAGGTTCCGCGGCGCCTCGGGGTCGGCGCTGAGGACTTGCGGTAGGGTCACGAACGCCCCGCCGTCGTCGGGCCAACATTGGAGGGAAGGGAGTTCCGAGAGGCACGTGTGGTGACGTCGGACGGGTCCGTTTCGCGTCGACGTGGGGAGCATTCGGAAAGCGGTGAACGGGACGCCGGCGTAGCGGAGCGGTCGACGGGGGAGGGCGGAGGGGTCGAGCTTGACCTCGATCAACCGGCGGACCGACTCGAGCGTGTGACGAAAGAGGTAACGGGCTTGGTCGAGCGAGGCGAACAGGTTCGAAACCATCGGGAACTTCGTCCCGCGAGGGTTTGTGAACAGGACCGCGGGTCCACCGCGGGCGTACACGCGACGTTGGATCTCGGCCATCTCCAAGTACGGATCGACTTCGTCATCGAGTTGAATCAGCCGACCGCCGTCGCGAAGGTCCTCGACGACATCTCGGGTGGAGCGATGTTTCACGGGACCATCCGTACGGACAGGAGGGCGGACAGGGAACGCAAAGCGGAATGACGAAATCGGGAGTGACGCGACGGTCCGATCGGGGTCGCCGAAGGAGGGGAGTCGGACGTGTCGGGGGACGCGTCTTCGTGGGACGTCGGGCCGCTCAACCGCTGGGGCTGGCGGGGTAGGATAACCGGGAGTCGAGCGCTAGACTAACCGCCGCGGCGTGTCTCACGAGAGCTTGATTGCGAAAAGGAACCGATGTTGGACCGACTCCCCTTTCCCGCCCCGGCGTTGCGTACGATCGAAGACCCGACGGATGGCGAATCTGACCTGCTGATCGTCGGGGTCACCGAAGGGGGAGTTCGCGAGGGGGGGACGCATCCTTCGGTGCTTGGCCGAGTCGATATCGACGGTCGCGGGTGGTTGGACCGTTGTTTCTCGCGTGGGGCGTTCGCGGGGAAATTGGGCGAAACGCTACTCGTTGCGAACCCGGCTACGCAAGGACCTGCCATGGTCTTGCTGGTGGGTTTGGGGGCCGGGCACGGGTCGAGGGGCGACGCGTTTCGAGCGGCCGCAACGGGGATTCGGCGGGTGACGGACCGTCCGCGGAAACGGGTCGACATCGCGTTGGCGGAATCGTTCCCGTCGTCGTGTCATGACGCGATCGTGTCGGGCGCGATGCATGGGTGTGAGGGTCAGGCAATCTATCAGACGGACGCCTCGATTCATGTCCCGGAGACGCTCGCTTTCGTCGGCATCGAGGACAAGGCGATTCGGCGGGGCCGGACGATCGGGGACGCGGTCAACCGGACGCGTCGGTGGGTCAACGAGCCGGCTTCCGTGATCTATCCCGAGACGTTCGCGACCGAGGCGCGTGAGGTAGCGGAAGAGGCGGGGCTCGAGGTCGAGGTGTGGGACGAGAAGCGATTGGAGGCGGAAGGGTGTCGCGCGATCTTGGCGGTCGGAGCCGGTTCGACGAAGCCGCCGCGGTTGGTCATCCTTCGACACCGCGGTGGCGGCGACGAGCCCCCGCTGGCGATTGTCGGAAAGGGAGTCACGTTCGACAGCGGGGGACTGTCGATCAAGCCGGGCGACGGCATGAAAGACATGAAGTGCGACATGGCCGGCGCCGCCACGGTACTCGGCGTGATGCAAGCGATCGCGAAGCTGGGCATCAAGAAGAACGTGATCGGGCTGTGCGGGTTGGCCGAGAACATGATCAGCGGCGAGAGTTACAAGCTCGGCGACGTGATCGAGACACGCAGCGGCACGACGGTCGAAATCTTGAACACCGACGCCGAGGGTCGGGTCGTGTTGGCGGACGTGCTCGACGTCGCGGTGCAGCAGCAGCCATGTGCGATCGTCGACTTGGCGACACTGACCGGGGCATGTTTGGTCGCGCTCGGGACGGAAGTCGCCGGCTTGATGACGAACGACACGGAGCTTGGTCGAGCGGTCCGTGGGGCGTCCGACGCGGAGGGAGAACCGGTATGGGAGTTGCCGATGTTCGAGCTTTACGACGAGTTGATCAAGGGGAAGGTCGCGGACATCAAAAACGTGGGGGAGGGGCGATGGGGTGGAGCGATCACGGCGGCGAAGTTTTTGGAGCGGTTTGTCGCGGAGGTGCCATGGGTTCACATCGACATCGCCGGTCCGGCGTTTGCTGACAGCCCCAAACCCCATCGTGACGCAGGCGCGACGGGGGTGATGGTCCGCTCGCTGATCCGCTGGGTTGAGGGCTGAAGGGCTCTAAGACTTTGCCGCGCCGGGCCAGAACTTTTTCCATTTACTTTCGGCGGGTTTGGCGGCATCGGGATCGGCCGCACCGAAGTCGCCTTCGAGCTTGGCCGCCAGTTCACGGAACGCCTGGGTGATCGAGGCCTTGGGGGCTTGGGTGATCAGTGGCACGCCGTTGTTCCGCACCTCGACCATCGTTCGGTAGTCGTTAGGGAGCAGGGCGAAGATATCGCGTCCGAGCGTTTCCTTCGCCTTCTTGAGGCTGATTTGCCCAGACTCCAACCCGGCGCGGTTGACGATGATCTCGACCTTATCTTGGAGTCCGTCGGTTTCCTCGAAGCTCATCATCAGTCGGACGACGTTGCGGAGGCAGGGAAGGTCGAGTTGGGTCACCAACAAGACTTTCGTCGCCGCCTCGATCGCGACCATGTCGACTTCGTTGTAGGTCTTGGACAGGTCGAGGATCAGGTGCGTGAAAGAGGCCTTCAGTAAGCCGACCACTTTGCGAAGGCTTTCCTCGTTGATCGATCGAGTGTCTTGCAACTCGACCGGACGTGGAAGCAGGTATAGACCGCTGGCGTGCTTTGTCAGTGACCGTTTGAGGAGTTGGATATCGAGCCGCGTGATATTTTGGACGACGTCGGCAAGGGTGTAATCGGGAATCGCGTCGAGGAACACGTCGGCGTCACCGAGGGCGAGGTCGAGGTCGACGAGGGCGACGCTATTCCGCGGCTCTTCGGCGAGCACACACCCGAGGTTGACGGCGGTGCTCGTCGAGCCGACGCCGCCGGTCGCCCCGGCGATCGCGATCACCTGACAAGCGCGGCTCCCCCGATCGGAAGAGCCGAATTTCTGTTGGGCGACCCGATCGAGCGCTGCGGAGAGGTCCTCGGTGGAGACCGGCAGCGTGAGGAACTCCCGCGCCCCGGCACGGATCGTCTTCAGGATCAGGTGACCCTCGGTGCTGCTACTGGCGGCGAGGATCGCGGTCTCGGGGGCGTCGGCCGAGAGCCGTTGGATCAGCTCGATCGCTTTCTCGGGATTGGCGTCGAGGGAAACGACGCCGACGTCGGGTCCGGTCTGGTCGACGATGTCCGGGAAGAACTCGTAGCGGGAACAGTCCGCCTCGAGCCAGACGGTATCCATCCCGAGTAGCATCGCCTTGAGCGATTCTCGGGACCCGTCGCCGGGGTCGACCAGTGCGAGACGAAGTACGTTACTCATGCTCACTGCTTCGGCTGTGTCACGATGACCCGATCACCAACGACGGTGGGCTCGGAGGTGGGAACGATCGCACCGGGGGGCATCTCGGCGGCCGAGTTCGCCCCCGATTCCGGTTCGGGTGCCGGTGGAGTCGCGCCGCCCTCGAGCTGCTCGGTGCCGTTCAAGCATTGGCAGGGTCCGTTACACGAGCACTCGCTACCGACCATGTTGGGGACTTCGATGTGACCGTTGACGTACAACTCGTGGTCGCTGGGCGAGGTCGAGTTAAGACCGGGACCTCCCCGGGGAACCTGATGCGGGTCCATCGCCTCGACCAGTTCCGGGGTGACCGTCACGAGCAACTCGATATCGTTGCGTTGTTCTCGGACGCGACGAAACATCGACCCGAAGACGGGGATTTCGCCAAGGATCGGCGTGGCCTTGGTTTGCGATTCGGTGCGGCTTTGCAGCAGCCCGGCGATCGCGAACGTCTGACCGGCTTGCATCTCGACGGCGGTTTCGATGTACCGTTTGACGAAACCGGGAACGACGAGACCCTGAACGATAATCGAGAGCGAGTCATCCGGTTCGCTGACCTCGGGGCGAACCTCGAGGCGGATCCGCCCGGGGCCGACGACGAAAGGAAGGAAATCGATCGACGTGCCGAACTCTTCCCACGCGACCGTGATCTGACCGTTCCCTGAGGGGACGACGTAGGGAACGCTTCCCCCGACGATGAACCGCGCGGGGCGGCCGTGGGTGGCGACGATCGTTGGCTCGGCAAGCAGTTTGACAAGGTCTTGTTGTCGCAATGCCGCGATCAACGCTTCGAACTCGCCGCCGCCGAGGATCACCTTGTTGGTCGCGTTGAGGGCGGCTTCGGGCGTCGCGGGGAGAGCGGCGCCGAGCGTTCCGCCCGCGGCTTGCCCCAACCCGCCGGGGGTCGAGTTCACCAGTCCTTCGGTGCCCACCGCCCCCCAATCGATGCCGAGGTCGCGGAGCTTGGTCCGTGAGACCTCCATGATCCGGGTGTGGAGCAGGACCTGCTGGACGCCGACGACTTCGATATTGTTGACGACTGTCGTGTAAAACTGTTCGACGATCGCCACGGCGCGATCGACGTCATCGACGCTCGTGACGTACCCGGAGATGATCGCGCTGTTATTCAGCGGCATCACCTTGAGCGAGGCGAAGGGGAGCTGGGAGCTGAGGATTCCTTCCACTTCCCGAGCGTCCGGGAGCACCGTCACGTCAACGGTGTACAAGTTCTCCTCGGTATCCCACAGGTTGATCTGGGTCGTACCGGGAACTTTGGCGTTGACCTGGATTTGGTTTTGGGAGACGGGCTCCGCCCCGATCACGTCCTCGTTGTGGACTTGGAACTTCGGAATCCGTTCGTCGAGGGTCAGGATCCGGCTGCTTTTGACGAGCATCTCCAGACGCTCGACCGACTGCGAAATCCGATGGCTGACCGTCGAGGTACTCGAGGTCAACAACCCCTCCTCCTTTTGGGCAAGGAGGGATGGGGCGAAGATCGCGGAGCAAACCGCGATCGTCAGCAACGAGGCGGCCATCGCGGCCGGCTGTCGGATCGTTTCCATCGCACATGCATCCTTGCGGGAGCGGTCAGATCCATCCGACCCACACCACCGGGCCCTGTTCGGGGCCGAAGGCGGCGGCGTTCCGCTGCGAGTAACGTTGCTTAAGTCGACACTTCGTCGTGTGAGGTCCGCGGCCGTCAGGGGCCGCGTGCCTCTTCCTATCCGTTCTATCGGCTACAGCGCTTCTGGCCATGAAGCCGAAGCGTCATCTCCGCGGTCAGTCTCGACTCCCTGCCGTTCGTTTGAGGGGCTGGGACCCCGCGACGGTGGCTGGAAGAAAGGGCTGTCCGCCCCGTTGAGGTAACTGTAGTCACCATCGTCCGACGAGGCGGTCTCGACCGGTTTGGGGGCGAGGTCGGCGTCATTCGGGTCCGGCTCCGACCCGGACTTGCTAGTGACGACAGGGACCAGTTGATCTTCGACCCACTCATATTCGGTCATTTTGCCGTTTGACATTTTGAGCATCTTGAACCCGGACTTTTTTTTCTTGTCGGCGGGTTCGTGGGTCGGCTCGGGGGCCGGTTCGGCTTTGGCGAGCATCCGTTCGGTCTGGGCACGTTGATGGTCGGCGAGCCAGGCGAGGAATTGCTCGGCCGCGTTGTGTCCCTCGGCCTCTTCGTCGGTTTCGTAAGCCCCTGGGTTCCCGAGTGTGAGCCGGATCTTTCCCAGTTCTGACGCGTAGGTCCAGGCTTCGGCGTCGGCCGCTTGGATCAGGAGGGAGATCGTGCGAGCGGCCTTGCCGTCGTCGTCGTCTTCGTCACGCTGGGTACGACCGTCGACGGCGAACACTCGGATCCCCCGGAGCACGGTTTTGGCCATCGTTTCGGGGATCATTTCGCTTTTCGTGAAGTACGCCATCACGTCGACTCGGTCACCTGGGCGGACGAGGCTGGCGACGGCGTTCTCGGGGTCGGCCTTCATCGAGACGACGCTGAAGCCTTTAGGGATCGTCTGAGATGTCCCGTTGGTGTCGTTCATCAACTTGATCGGCATCACCGGTTCCCCGGCATAGAACCGTTGTCGGGCGTACTTCCCTTCGATCTCTTCGAGGTTGGAAGCGGATCCCTCGGGGATTCGGTCGGCGGGCCATTCCTCCAACCGGATCTTTTCGGCGGTGATCTCTTCCGCCACATCGATCGTCTTCGTGGTGACGAAGATCTCTTGCATCTGGACGGTGGCTTGACCGGTATTTTGGGCTTGCATCCATTGGCTGACGCCGATCGCGGCGATCGTCCCGCAGACGCAAGCTAGTAGCAAAAAGACGGATTTATTTCGCATGGCACAATCAGGTGGAAACCTGTCCAAGGTCGATCCGCGCTGGCGGCAACGACGGTGTGGAACGGGCGGATAACGCCACACCGATGCCTACGTGGCTTGTCGGTGTGGCACGACGTCCGGCGTGAGTCGGGGGATTTGGGGAAGGCAACCCCGACGCGGACGGCGAACTCTGGTCAGACCTCCCAAACCGGACAGTCACCCGTTCCGGACGGGAGTGGCGACGGTTCGCTCGGTCGGCTCGGTTCAAATCAACATTCCTGCGAAGCCGAGGTAAACGATGGATCCGATCGCCATCGGGATGCCATAGGGCAGTAACGTCATCTGCGGCTTTCGTTCACGGGCGATCGCGGCTAACCGCTCAGGACGTCGAACGGTTTTCCATTCGTGGAGGATTTGCAGCCCCATCAGATAATGCTTGCGGATGTTGCCACTGCAGAGGATCATTGCGGCGGCGATCACGCCCCCGGCGATCGCCCCGGCGACGAACAGCTTGAGTGAGACGATCGCTCCGAGCCAAGCGCCGGTACCGGCGGCGAGCTTCACGTCTCCGGCGCCCATCCCGCCGACGTTGCGGAGTAACAGTAGCGGCGTCATCCCGACGACCGTCCCGAGCAGGCTGAAGCCGATCCCGGACCATCCGTCCTGGAGGGTCCAGTGCAACCAGCCGGTGAAGATGAACGGGAAGTTCAGCCAGTTCGGGACCTTCAGGATCGCGCCGTCGATCACCGCGGCGACGACCAGGACGACCGCGACGAACCAAACGGTCCAGTTCTCGGCGATCCCTTGAAGCAATGGGTCCATGATTCGTTCCCCGTGAAAGGTGATCGGGCGTGCCGATCAGGCGAATGTGCAATTCGGGCGGTTGCGAAAACGGGTCGGAAGCATGGTCACCGAGGGCCGATCAACCAACTGAGAACCGCGACCAAGAGCGTCACGATGCAGCAGGCCATCTGCCAGGCGGAAGCCGCGGCGTCGGCGGGAAGCAGCGGGTAATTCATGGGTTCGATCCCGTCAACGATGAACAGAACGTGTGGCCGTTAGTGATGACCGTTCGTTCGGGGTCGGCGATCTCCGCCGCGAACCGGGTTCGCGGCGGGGATCCGCCTCGATACCGATGCGGGTCCGCTCCGGTGGGAGCGGACCGACATCAGTTGCCGGCGATCGCGTCGCCGACTTCGATGAACTTGGTGTTCGCCGAGGTCCCGATCGTGCCGACCGCGGCCAAGCAGACGACGATGATCAGGGCCAACATGACGGCGTATTCCACCGCGGTGGGACCGTCTTCTTCCTGCAGGAAGCGAACAATGCTGCCAGCGAAATTCTTCATGTCTCTCTCTCCGGATGAGTGAGGGTGTGCCGCGTGGGGCGACACACGGACGACGACTTGTGGCCGACTCGACGTGAGCCGGTCGCGTGGGGGGCAGCTTCGTCTCCGACTTTCGTCTGACAAGCCTCAGCACCGTTTGACGGTATTCCCGTCACACGGATTCCCTCGGCAGCCCGGCAATCCGTCGATACCCATTTCGACCTTGGGAGCCGATCTGGTCACTCACGGACCCGTCGCTTTGCGTCCCGCCCTTACGAGCGGTTTGCCTTTGTCAGGGAGCGAAGGCTGACCGGACCGGCCCGACCCGCACGCGCGAGACGAAACGTTCCGGCAGCGGGCCGAACAACGGCCCGCTCACTCACTACTGGGAAAGTACGACACGTTTGGTCACAGTCAAAAAACTCCGGTCAACGCGACTTGAACGGTGACGAAGGTGGAAGGCTTTTGACGAAGATACCTGCCACAACGGGTATACTGATCGTCTCCTTGACGTCCGTCTCGTGCCTTGCCGGTTCCATTGGCCCCTCGCCCATCATGCTTTCGACCCCTTCGCGGGTATTCTTTCGGCCCGCACCGTGGATCGTCGCCACGGTTCTGATCGTCGCGGTCGATCTGTTCGGCCCCTCCGCCGCGGCGTCCTACGTGCTGACGCTTCCGATGCTGCCCTTGGCGTGGCGGTCGCTTCGTCGACGTTACGTGGCGAAGCTGACCGCGTTCTTGATGGTCGCGGTTGCCTTGCCCGGCCTGTTTCACGCCGCGGAGCGAACATGGGGCGAATCGGCAGAGCCGCGACCGGAGGGAAGAAATCGGCTCGTGTTCGCCGACTGGCCCGTCGACCCGGCACGTCTGTGGACCTTCGCGGGGCTGTCGGCTGCGGGGCTATTTCATGCCAACCTGCAACGGGACCGGCGGCGGCGACTCGCCTTGCGTCGCCAGTTGCAAGGACGCGTCCGTCGGCGGACGAATCAAGTCCGCTCCGCCAACCGGGCGCTCCGTACCGAGGTCGCACTCCGCCAAGAAACGGAACACCTGCTGGACCGCAGCGAGAACCGGTTCAAGGCGTTGATGGATCGAATGCAGTTGCAGGTCACCCGCAAGAACCCAGATGGCGTGATCATTTATGCGAACGAGACGTTTTGCCGAAACCTCGGGGTCACCGCGGCCGAGGTGATCGGCCGGACCGACGCGGACCTGTTCCCCGAAGGTCTCGCCGTCGCCTACCGCGATGACGACCTGAGAGTGATGACGACCGGGCAGGCGGTCGATCAGGTCGAAGAGCATCCGGGGGTCAACGGCCGCCCCGGATTCGTCCAGGTCTTTAAAGCGCCGGAGTACGACCAGGAGGGTCACTGCTCGGGAGTCCAGATCATTTTCTGGGACATCACGCAGAAGCACCGAGCCGAAATCGCACTTCGTGACAGCGAGGCCCGAAAGCGTGCCCTCTTCGAGGCCGCTGGCGATGCGATGTTGCTCGTCGATTCCGGTGGCAGGATCGTCGAGGCGAATCCGTCCGCCGCCGGGCTGTTCCATCGATCGGTCGCGGGCTTGGTCGGTCGACATCTCGACGAAATCGCGGTCCCGGTCGACCGGCGGGCAGGGGTCGACGGGAAGGGAACGGCCGCTCGGCAAGTGGGAGATCCGCAGCGTCTCGCCGAACCGGCGACTTCAGGCCTGTCGCCCCAACCGGCGACGATCCGTTGGTCGGACCTCGCCGAAACGAAGCGACACGAACTGAAACTCGCGCGAGGCGATGGGAGTACGTTCGAGGCGGAGGTCACGTTGCACGGCATCCCGGTCGGTGCAGAACGGGGGACGGCGATTATCGTCCGTGACGTGACTCTCCGGCGGCGTGCGTTTGAGACACTTCGTAAGGCGAAGGCGGCGGCGGAGGCGGCGAATCGAACGAAAACGGAGTTCATGGCGTGCGTCAGCCACGAGTTGCGAACGCCGTTGGGAGGCATCAACGGGTTGGCCGATCTGCTCGCCGGTTCGACGTTGTCCGAGCGCGATCGCCAATACGTTGATTTAATCCGTCACAGCGCCTCGCTACTGAGCGAGGTGATCGAGGACATTCTCGATTTCGCGGCGATTGAGGCCGGTCGGTTACAGATCGTCCCGACCCCGATCGACCTGCATCAGGTCGTCGCGGAAGCGTTCGAATGCCTGAGCCCGCGAGTCGTGGACAAACCCGTGCGGCTGATCTTGGCGGTCGACCCGGACACGCCCCGGCAGGTCATCGCCGACGCGAAGCGTCTCCGCCAAATCGTCATTAACTTGGTAGGCAACGCGGTGAAGTTCACCCAACAGGGGGAAGTTCGGGTCGAGCTCTCGGTCGATCGGAGCGGACGGGAGGATGCAGCAGATCGAGATTCGCATCGAACGACCGACGCTTCCCGATCCGTGATCATGATCGAGGTCTGCGATACGGGGCCCGGGATCGCGGTGGAGGACCAAGCCCGAATCTTCGACGCCTTCGAACGGGGCGAAGAGGGGACGACTCGGGTCCATGGCGGAACCGGGCTGGGGCTCGCGATCGGCCAAAAGCTTGCCCGTCAAATGGGGGGAAACATCGACCTTGTCAGCCGACCGGGTGAAGGGAGCACGTTCCGGTGCTCCCTGCGACTCACGGTCGACTCGGCGGCGGAGAGCCGACATCTCGGCGACACTGGCCAACCGCCCTACGGCGATCTGGCCATCGGGTCGATCGAACCACTGATCGATACCGGCTCATCCGCGATGAACCGGGCGTTCGCCATGACGCTTGAGAGCCATGGGATCCGATGTGCGACCGGCGCGTCTCCTGCGAACGGGAATCGGGTCGACGACTCCGTCCGCCAAATCCGGATCATCAGCCCCTCTCGGTTTCGCGATCGGGGGAGGTCTCGACGGATGCGTGACCGGTATGTCTGGGTCGCCCCGGTCGGCGAATCGATGCCCGACGCGGTGATGCCGACTGACCCGGTATTGATCGAGCCGGTTTCCCCGGACCGCCTAATCGAGGCGGTCGCCACCGCCGCGTCGGGTCGACCTGCTCGACCGGTTCGAGTGGAAGGGCCGGTGACCGCTCGTGGCGTGACGGGTTTGGGCGTGACGGGTTTGGGCGTGACGGGTTTGGGCGTGACGGGTTTGGGCGTGACGGGTTCGGGCGTGACGGGTTCGGGTGTCGCGATGGTCGATTCGGACACATCGTCGACCGGCCGGGCCGGCCGCGTGTTGCTCGTCGACGACAGCGAGGTCAACCGTATCGTGGTCCACGACCTGTTGGCCCGCGGGGGGTTTCGTGTCGACGTCGCCGCGAGCGGCGAGGAGGCACTCCGATACGTCGCGACAACGGGCCAGTACGATTGCATTTTGATGGACCTTCAGATGCCCGACATGGATGGTACCGAGGTCGCGCGGCGGATCCGACGGTGGCTCCGACAACGCCGGTCGTCGCTTCCCCCGATTTTGGCGTTTACCGCGCACGTCACCGAGGAACACCGGCGTCTGTGTGAGGAGGCGGGGATGGACGGATTTCTGACCAAGCCGATCGACCCGCCGAAGCTGCTCCGTGAGGTCCGCCGCCGGATGCCGGAGGGGACGTCGCAACCGCCTGAGGCGGCTGCCGGAGCCGAACGCGAGGGGCGCCCCGATTCGTCGACGGCGACGCATGCGCCTCCCCCCGTAGCGAACACGCAGACGATCGAGACGGCCCCGTTCAAGACCGACCTCGTGACCCGAACCGCTACCGATCCGATGCCCAACGAAGACCGACTGTCGCACGCCGGAGACGAATTAGACGGCGCTCAGCCGACCGCGTGGCGTCAACGTTTGATGACTCATGGGGGCGGACAACCCGACATCGCCGCGTCGCTTTGTGACGCGTTCCTAAGCGAGGTTCCGGCGCTGATCCGTCAACTGCGATCGGCACATGCTGCGGGAGAGCCGAAGCGGATCCGGACCGCCGCCCACACACTCAAGTCGTGTCTTCGATATGTTGCCGAACCGGAGGACATCGACGTGGCCGCGACGATCGAGGCGGACGCGGGGACGCCCGAATCGATCACCCCGGAACGATTGGATCGGGCGGAGTCGGTGGCCAAGAAATGGATGACGCGAGTCGAATCGCTTCGCGAGGAATTACGCACGGAGTCGAACAGGTAGGGGACCGGGTCGAGCTCAGAGCCTATCCGAAGTCCGGATCGACGATCGGCGGCTCGCAAGTGTGATCCAGGCATCGGTACAGCGTCGGCTTTCCCTCCATCACCCGTTTTCCCGCGTTAAGCGTGGCGACCGGACCGCTTTCGGGCGGCTCCCCGACGACCCATGATCGAGCCACCCGCGGGCGATCACGGCGGAGAACTCGAGGGCGGACGTCGGCCAATTGTCGTTCGTCGGCGACGGCGACGACTTCCTCGCCCGCGTCGTGCAGGAGCCGGGCGAGCGCCGGCAACAATCCGGCGCACGCGAGCGACTGGGTGCGCATCACCTCGGCCCCCGCGTGGAGGGTGGATTCGGCGGCGCGGCGGTAATCGTCGCGGAGACAAATCCGCGCGAGGCGGATCAGGCCCATCGCCGCGGCCGCGTTCCCGCTGACGAGGCTTCCGTCGTGCCAATCCTTGCTACGGACGATCAAACGTTCCCCGTCCTCGGCGGTGTAGAAAAAACCGCCCCGCTGGCAATCTTGAAACTTCGGCAACATCGAATCGGCCAAGTCACACGCGCGTCGAATCCATCGCGCTCTGCCGGTCGCCTCGAACAACGTGACAAAGGCGTCGACGGTGTACGCGTAGTCGTCCAAGTAGCCGTCAAGATGCGCGGTGCCGTCGCGATAGGCGTGAAGTAACCCGCCGTCGGTCCGCCGCATCGTCGTCTGGATGAATTCGGCGGCGGCCGAAGCGACTTGGAGGTAGTCAGGTCGATCGAGGACACCGCCGCCGACGGCGAGGGCTCGGATCGCGAGTGCGTTCCATGCGGTGATCACCTTGTCGTCTCGTCCGGGCCGGACGCGGCGTTCCCGGGCTTGACGCAGGCGTTCTCGGTCCTCGGCCAATTCTTCGCGGAGCCGCGCCTCGGGGACCGACAAGCGGCCCGCCCAGTCAGCGATATCGATCGGAAGGTTCGGGATCGACTTCCCCTCGAAGTTCCCGCTCGGCGTGATGTCGTAAATCGCGGAGAACCGCTCGCCACGCGATTCGCCCAGCACCTCCGCGACCTCCTCGGGCGTCCATACGTAATACTTCCCCTCGACGCCCTCGCTGTCGGCGTCCTCGCTGCAGTGCAGTCCGCCCGACGGGTCGACCATGTCGCGACACAAGTAGTCAAACGTTTCGGCGGCGACCTCCGCGAGCCTCCAATTCCCGGTCGCCTGAAACCCGCGGACGTAGAGCTCGCCGAGCAGGGCGTTGTCGTAGAGCATCTTTTCGAAGTGCGGGACGAGCCACTTGGCGTCGACGCTGTACCGTGCGAACCCGCCACCGATGTGATCCCGGATCCCGCCGGCCGCCATTTTGTCGAGCGTGAACGCGGCCGCCTGAACCGCCGCCGCGTCGTCCTCGGCGACGCCACGACGGATCAACAAGTCGAGGTCGGTCGCGTGCGGGAACTTGGGGGGCGAGCCGAACCCGCCGTCGCGGCGATCGAGCGCTCTCAGCAAGCGGTCGGTCGCCTCGCGGATCGATTCGTCGCCCGGAAGCGAATCGTCACGACGACGGCTTTCCGTTCGCTCGTCATCGGCGCGCTCGTCATCGGCGCGCTCGTCGGACGGGGCGTGATCCGATGATGCCGCATCGGGGGCACGGCCCGTGGGGGTCCCGTCGGCGAGCTCGATAAGGCTTCCGGTGATCTCGCCGGCGTGCGCCTCGATCTCTTCGCGTCGTCGCTTCCAAGCGTCGGCGATCGCCTCGATGACTTGCGGGAAGCTCGGCATGCCGCCGCGGGGCTCCGCGGGCCAGTACGTTCCGGCGTAGAACGGTTGTCGGTCGTGCGTCAGGAACACGCTCATCGGCCAACCGCCGTGTCCGGTCATCAGCTGAACCGCGACCATGTAGACCTGGTCGACGTCGGGACGCTCCTCGCGATCGACCTTGATCGAAACGAACTCGCGGTTCAGCAGTGCCGCGATCTCGTCGTTCTCGAAACTCTCGCGTTCCATCACGTGGCACCAGTGACACGCCGCGTAGCCGACCGAAAGGAACACGGGACGGTCGGTCCGCCGCGCCTCGTCGAACGCTTCCTCGCCCCACGGGTACCAGTCGACCGGGTTGCCGCGATGTTGAAGCAGGTAGGGGCTGAGCGAATCGGCGAGGCGATTCATGGCGAAGCTTCTTTCAAACGTCGAGGTTTCGCACGTCGAGCGCGTGCTTTTCGATGAATTCACGGCGGGGTTCGACCTTGTCCCCCATCAACAACCGGAACATCTCGTCCGCCGCGCCGGCGTCGGTGAGGTTCACCTTGATCAGCGTGCGGTTGGCCGGGTCGAGCGTCGTTTCGCGGAGTTCCTCGGCGTTCATTTCGCCGAGCCCTTTGAAGCGGGTTAGCTGGAGCCCTTTCTCACCGGCCGAACGGATCTCGGGGAGCAACTCGCGAAGGTCTTCGAGCGGACGTCGGATGTCATCGCCGCGGATCAGCTCGAACCGGGGTGCGGTGGACCCGGTGCGATCGATCGGGGTCAGGTCTTCGATGCCGAACCCGAGCGGTTGCATGTCTTTCAATCCGCTGTTGATCGTCCTCACCTCGTGCAGTTCGGCGAGGTGAGAGACTTGAGAGGTGGGATCGAGCGAGGGTCGGTCAGCCTCGTCGGCGGGCCCCTTCGGGGCGGGTGTCTCGGACGAGGTGGCCTCGGCGGCGACCTCAGCGCCGTCACCTTCCGATCCGCCCCCTTCCTGCGACTCGTCCGTCAGTTCTTCGGTGTCGAGCCGGAGGCCGTTGGCGTTGAGATAGTTCTCGACTTCTTCTTGGTTTTGGAACCAGTGCTCTTCGTTGCCGACCGTTAGCAGGAACGCGGGAAGCCGCCCGCTGACCGGGTCGATCCGGACCGCGTGGGCGCGGAGGCTCGTCCCCCGCCGCTCGAGTGCCAGGATCGCGTCTTCGATCGTCGCCAGGGTCGTACAGAGGGACCGCATCGAGTCCCCTTCGAGCTGGCGACCGTCTTCGGCCTCGAGCCTCGTGTCGCTGAGCCCGCGTTCGAGGAGCCTTCGCTTCATCTCGTCGTCGGATTGCACGTAGTAGCGGTTCTTTCCCTGTTGGACGCGGAACAGCGGCGGTTGGGCGACGTAGACGTGACCGGCGGCGACGAGCTGGTACATCTGGCGGTAGAAGAAACAGAGCAGCAGCGTCCGGATATGGCTCCCGTCGACGTCGGCGTCGGTCATCACGATGATTTTGTTGTACCGCCGTTTGGTGAGGTCCTGATCGGCGCCGATCCCGGTCCCGATCGCCTGGATCATCGACTGGACCTCTTCGTTGGCGAGCACCTTGTCCTCGCGACTCTTGTAGGCGTTGATGATCTTTCCGCGGAGCGGAAGGATCGCCTGGTAGTCGCGCATCCGCCCCCCTTCGGCCGACCCGCCGGCGGAGTCACCTTCGACCAGGTACACCTCGCACTCTTCCATCTTGTTGCTGATGCAATCGCGAAGCTTCCCCGGAAGCCCGCCGCCGCCGAGGGCGTCTTTCCGTTTCCTCAGCAGGTCCTTCGCCTTGCGTGCCGCCTCTCGGGCTTCGGCGGCGAGGAGCCCTTTGCGGACGATCGTCTTGGCGACCCGTGGGTTCTCTTCGAGAAACTTCGCCAACTGTTCGCCGACCCCGTTGTTGATGATCCCCTCGACTTCGCCGTTGCCGAGCTTCGTCTTGGTCTGGCCTTCGAACTGCGGATGGGGGACACGAACGTTGATCACCGTCGTCAACCCTTCGCGGAAATCGTCGCCGCCGGGGGTCACGTTTTTGAACAGGTTTTCCTTGCGGCCGTAATTATTGAGCGTCCGCGTGATCGCCGAGCGGAACCCGGAAACGTGCGTCCCGCCTTCGATCGTGTGAATGTTATTGACGTACGACTGGACGTTCTCGGTGTACTCGCTGCTGTACTGCATTGCGATCTCGAATTCGACCCCGTCGCGGTTGCCGACGAACTGGATCACTTCGGGATGGAGCACGTCGCTAGCCCGGTTCAGGTGCTCGACGAACTCGACGATCCCCCGTTCGTACTTGAAGTCGCCCCCTTCGCCGTTCCGCTCGTCGTGAAAGCGGATGTGCACGCCGCTGTTGAGGAACGCGAGTTCTTGCAGCCGTTTGAAGAGCGCGTCGAAGCTGTACTTGATGACGTTGAAGATCTGGCCGTCTGCCTTGAATGTCGTCTTCGTCCCCGACTTCTTCGTGGCCCGCCCTTTCTTGACCGGTCCGACCGGGACACCCCGTTCGTACTCTTGGGTCCAGGTGAACCCTTCGCGGCTGACCTCGACCTCGGCCCACTGGCTCAGGAAGTTGACGACGGTCACCCCGACCCCGTGAAGCCCGCCGGAGGTTTGATACGCCCCTTTTTCGAACTTGCCGCCGAACTTGAGCACGGTCATCACGCCCTCGAGCGTGCTCACCTCACGGTCGAGCTCCTCCGAGAGTTGTTCGTGCTTGGTGACCGGGATCCCACGCCCGTCGTCTTCGACCGTGACGCTGCCGTCGGTGTGGACGGTCACCGAGACGCTTTTGGCGAACCCCGCCATCGCCTCGTCGATCGAGTTGTCGACGACCTCGTAGACCAAGTGGTGCAGCCCCCGATGCCCCGTGTCCCCGATGTACATGCCGGGACGCTCCCGAACGTGCTCCAGGTCCGACAGGTGTTGCAGGTCCTTGTCGGTGTACTCGGCGCTGGCCACCGGACGGACGTATTCCGGCGTGCCGTTCGAATCGTCGCCCGAAAGGGGGGTATCGCTCATGAATTCCTGCTTCGGCTACGAAAAGGGGGACCGACGGGTCCGTGCCCGATTGGCAAGGATTTTAGCGGTCGGGGCAGGTTTCCGCGATCCGGGTTCAGCCCCACAGAGGGGTCACCCTTCGTCCGATCGGACCGCCGATTCCAGCTCAGATTCGTCGACCCACAGGTTGCCGATCGCGGCGAGCAGATCCGTCTGGGCGGCGTGATATCGGAGCAGGGCGACGACGAGTTTGTCGGCGGCTTCGATCGCGAACTGTTCACGAAGGAAAACCGCGAGCAGGTCGCTCTCCCCGACAGAGAATTTGATCCGTTCGATCTCGGCCAGTTCTTCCGCGAGCGAGACCGATTCACGCGACCGTTCGACTTGGCCGGCTGCCGCATCGAGGGCGGCAACGGCGGCCTGCACCTCGGTCGCGATCTTGTCGAGGGTGAACCGGCGTTTGGCATCGAGTTGGGCGAGTTTGGCGCGGGTGGCGCGAAGCTTGCCGGACCCCTTCCGCCGCTGGACGGGGAGCTCGAAGTACACCCCCATGGCGAGTTCGAACTCGGACTTGTCCCGTTTCGGGCTGGTCGGGGCCCCGAGGTCTTGGGAGCCTTTCACCCCGGCGTCGACGTTGGGCCGCAAGTCGTTCGCGGCTTCCGCCAGGTCGACACGGAGCCGCTGCTCGGTGAGGTCGAGCGTTTGCAACTCGGGCCGGCGGAGCAGGGCGGTTTCCACCAGCGATTCGAGACGCCCGCGATCGAGCCGAGGGATCTCGGGGAACGACGGCAGCTCGTCCTGGTTCGGAGAGATCGGCGTGGCGTCTTGGCCGCGAAGGTAGAGCGACAACTTGACCGCGGCCTGTTCGAAACGTCGCCTCCGTTCGAGGAGCACCGATTGCCGGTCGGCGATCGCGCGGAGGTTGTCTTTCAGTACCGGCGGATCGATGTCCCCGGCCTCCACTTGGCGTTCGAGCCCGTCGTTGCGGTCCTCGGCGAGTTCGAGCGCGGAACGTCCGATCTGGTATTGCTGTCCCGCGGCGACCCATTCCCAATAGGCGATCGCGGCGTCGCGGACGATCGAGATCAGCTCACGCCGGATCTCCGGCTCGGCGATTTGACGGTCATAGGTCGTTCGCCAAAGCTCGGCCCGCCGAGCGTCGATCGCCCGGTTTCGCGCGAGCGGGACGGTGACTCCGGCGCTGAACTCGCCGCCGTCATTCGTTTGGCGTTCTTGGTACCAAGGTTCGAACACGCCACGTCCGGTACGGTATCCGCCGTACACGTCCGCACCGCCGTAAAGCGGTTGCTTCACGCCGCCCTGGTGGCGATAGGTTTCGTAAAAGCCGAGCGGTTGGTTCTCGGTCGACGCGTTCAGCTTCGTGTCGAACGCGCCGCGGGCGGCGAGCTGCTCCCCCGAGGTTCGGTCCCGTTCGAGATAGGCCGCCTCGACGAGCGGAAAGTTCTGATGAACCGATTCGATCACCCGTCGCAGCGGGATCCCGTCCGGTTCGGCGGCCGTCAACGCTTCCGGCCCGATCAACTCGATCGATGGGCGGGGCGCTGGCAGTCGCTCTCTGTTCTCATTCGCTCGGTCCGCATCGTCGGACGTCCGACCCACGTCCTCCGAGTCTTCAACGGGGGGATTCCCGTCCGAGAGATCTTGGCCGCCGGGGATGGCCGGGGCGCTCGTCACCAGAGCGTCCGATTGCCGTGCCGCTTCTGGGAATCGGACGGCCGCGAGCCGAATCGGCGGAGAACTGGCGACCGCGGGTGTGTCGGTCTCCGCCCCGAAGCCATCCGCCCCGGGATCATCCGCTCCGAAGCCATCTGCCCCGGGATCGTCCGCCCCGGGATCATCCGCTCCGAAGCCATCTGCCCCGGGATCGTCTGTCGTCAAGTCTCGCCTCGCCGAGTCATCCGTCGCCGAATTGGCGGCCCCCCGATTGCCAGCCAGCGTTTCGTGGGAGGCGGGCGGCGTGAGGGTCTCGGCCGGTCTTTCGCCGGGCCGCTTGGAGACGCAACCGCCGGCCGAGGAAAGGATCACCATCCCGACAACGACCGGGGCGATCCGGGCGTCGAAGAACCGTCGCCGGCCGTTCGGTGGCAGGGGTGTGGTGCGGCGCAACATGCTCAGAATGGGGTGACTCGACGACGGGATCAAGACGGAGACACGTCGTCGGTTATCGGCATCCGCGCGGGTCGAACTGAAATTACGGTTTGGGAAGCTTCAACGTTTTTACCGTCTTCGCATCGGGGTCGAAGTCGACGACAGGGGGGAACCCGTTCATTTTTCGCCAAATCTCGAACCACAGCGGGACTCGATTCAGCAGCACCCACCCGTTGGCACGAACGCCCTGACGCAGGTACCGGTTCTGGGGCCACTCCTGGTCCGCCTCGTCGGGCCGGACCAAGGCCCGAAACCGCCCCCGCCCGTCGTCGGTGGCGTCGACCGACACGATCGTGCCGCCGAACGTCCCGACGGCCACGCTCGGCCAACCGGCGAACTGCACCGCGGGCCAACCTTCGAACTGCAACCGGACGTGACGCCCCGGTTCCACGAGGGTCGCGTCGTTTCCGTCGAGCCAGATTTGGACGGCTCGCTCCTCGGCGTCGGGGACGATCACACAGATCGGGTCGCCCGGCTTTAGCATCCGGCTGCCGACGTTGGGAAGGATTTGCGTGACGACCCCGGCGACCGGCGCGCGGATCGTTTGCATCTGTTGCCGGGCGAGTTTGGTTTCCGCGTCGGTCACGGAGTTCTGGGCGGTTTGCAGTTCGGACTCGGTTTTCGAGATCTCACTTTCGCTCTTGGCGACGTCCCCCTCGGCCTTGCGGAGCAGCGACGTCACGTACTCGATGTCGGCCTGGGCTTTGCTTCCGATCGCGTCCCGATCCCGCCGCTTCGACTTCAGATCTGCCTCGGCGGAATCGAGGTCCGCTTCGGCTTGACTCACCTTCGCCTTGGACTCGGACAGTTTCCGCTCGGCCTGTTGGAACGCCAACGCCGACTTGATGTTGTTCTCGTAGAGGGTTTTCTGGCGGTCGTAATCGAGTTCGACCTGGGTTAAGGCGGCGCGGTGTTCCTCGACACGCTGTTGGGCGGAACGGACACGACCCTCCGCCGCCTCGATCAACGCATCGGCGGACTGGAGGACTTGTTCGCGGACCGACCGATAAGTCGCGAGCTGCGCCTCAAGCGTCGTCTTGACCGAATTCGCGGCGGTGAGGTTCCGCCGATTGGCGTCGACGAGTTGTCGAAGCGATTCGACCTTGAAGCGGCTCGCCTCGAGCTGATTCTCCAACCGTTGCAGATAGGACTCGTCCAAGTCTTGGATTTCGGCGATGACCTGTCCCTTGGCGACGCGAGCGTTCTCATAGATCTCATCCCCCAGTCGCGAGATCCGACCCTTCATCGGGGCCTCGATCGTTTGCGGGCGATCTTGGGGATAGAACCCGATCACGCTCCCGCTCCCGCGAACGTTCTGTTGCCAAGGGGCGAACAGCACGAGTAGCATCCAGAGGACGATCGCCGCCAACAACGTATGACCGACGCGGCGGGCAAACCGGGACGACTTGGCGAGCTGCAACGAAGGCATCAACGACTCGTCGTAAGCCTGGGGCTGCAACATCGTCACACGACGGCGAGGCCGCTTGAACGTTGTGTCCTCCGGTCGTGTCTTCAGGTCGCTAATCATGACGGATCGGTCTCGTGGAGTCAGACGGTCGGGCGATGGGTGTCATCGCTTGGGGAGGAGCAATCTCCCCGTTTGCGACTCGGGAATCGGCTTCCGGTGTCATACTAACTCAAACTCCGTTTTCCCGGCCGTGCGTCCTCGGAGGTCGACAGTCGAACGACGCCGAGACAACGGTCGGCGATCGACCCCCGTCCGGTCGCGACGACGAGGGTCCAGGGGCGATCGGGCGAAAGCAACACGTCGAGGATCGGGGCGATCTCCTCGTCGGAGAGTGCGTCAAGCAAGCCGTCGACGAGCATCAACGTCGGCGACACGGCGATCGCCCGGGCGATCAATAGCAACCTCGCTTGGCTGCCGGTGAGAGGGGCGGCACTCCCCGACAGTTGGGTTTCGAGGCCGTCCGGGAGCGCCGTCACGGCGGAGATCAGCCCGACCTCCTCGAGCGCCTGATGAACGTCGTCTCCGCTGACCGCGGGGTGCTGGAGGTGCACGTTGTCGGCGATCGTTCCGGTGAACAGCTCCCCCTCTCGGACAAGCTCCACGTGCGATCGATAATCGTCGGTCTGCATGTCGGTCGGCTGATTACCGTTGACCAGGATCTGCCCGGCGGAGGGGCGACGGGACCCGTAGAGCAGATCGATCAGCGAGCTCTTCCCGGAGCCGGATGGGCCGAGGATCGCAAGCGAGGCGCCGGCCGGAACCGACGCGTTGACGACGCTCCCGATTCGCTTTCCCCCTTTGTGGCTGTAAGTCACGCCGCTGATCTCGACCGAAGCTGCCTGGTGATCCGTCGAATCGAGAATGCCGCCCTGACGTTCCGGCGGCAGGTCGAACAGGTTTCCGAGCTTATCGACCGCGGCGAGCAGGTCGTAGAAGTCCTCGATGTACTTCCCGGACTTGGCGAACGCCCCGACGATCACGGCAACGATCAGCTCGGCGGCGACGAGTTGCCCCAACGTCAGCTCGCCGGAGATCACGAGCCATCCGCCGAGGCCGAGCAGGACAGTACTCGCCAACGCGTACAGCCCCAAGCCGAAGATCGTCTGCCGCAACACGACGCGAAAGTGCGCCTTGCGGGCCACGAGGTAGTTTTGGATGAGCCGATCGGAACGGCTCGTCGACAGGTTCTTGCCGATCGCCGACCGAAACGTCGTCCCGCAGCGGGCCACGTCCTCGAGCCATGCCGCGACCTCGTACTTGCACTTCGACTCCTTCACCGCCGATTTGATGGCGCCTCGCCCGAGAACGAAGATCAAGAACACGATCGAGGCCAGCAGGACAATATCGAATCCGAGCAGGAACGGGTGATAGAACCCGAGGACAACCATCCCGATCACCGTCGTGAGCACGATGCTGATCCCGTCGACCAACAACGTCGAGGTGACCTTCTGGACCGTGGCGACGTCGAAGAATCGGTTGACGAGTTCCGCCAAGTTTCGCCCCTCGGTCCCCTCGATCGACACCCGCGGCAACCGGTTCGCGACGTCGGCCGAAACCCGCGCGAATAGCCTCTGCTGGATGATTTCGACGACGTACGTCTGCAACGCCGTCACCGCGGCGGAGAACGCAAGGAAAAAGAACAGGAGGATCGAAAGGACGATGATCGGCTGTAGGTAACGTCCAAACGTGACTGTGTTGACGAGCGACTCCACCGCGATCGGCGTCGCCAGGGCGAGCAAGCCGACGACGAACGCGAACACCCCGACCAACCAAATGTCGCCCATCTCGGGGAGCAGTAAATTCCGCAAACGCGCGAGCGGCTGGACGTGCTTTCCGGTTCCCTCCGAGCCGACCGCCGACATGTCCCACCAATCGTAGGCGACGCAGCGAATCCGCCCGTCCACCGCATACTGGGTCAGACACGCCCGAATCGCCGCGCCCCGTTTGAGCGTCTGCTGTTCGCCGGTCGACGCATACCAAATCGATACGTGGCGGTCGCGTCGCCCGCGTAGAATCGCCCACCCGAACGGCTCGCTGCCGCCGAACAACACCAGGTCCGCCCCTTCGTCGACGAGCCGAGAGGCCTGTTCGATTGAACAGTCCAAAATCGACGGGCGGAGCCCAACCTCGACGCTCGCCTCGGAAAAGATCTGCCACCAAAGCGACTCGATCGACCCTTTCAACGCCTCGCTCGCGGCGTGAAACGTTCTCACGATCGTCGATCGCTCGACCGTCAAATGTCCTTCGGAAAGCCGCACCAACGCTGCCGCCCCCTCCGAACAGAGTCGCGCATCGGTCCCGCTCGGTGCGAGCGGATCTTCCGAACTCGGTTGCCTGCTCATTTCGTCGCTCGCTCCTGTCGACGGTTCACCGTCCCGCATCGCCCATCGAAGAGTTCCTCTCGCTCCATCGCGTCAATTCGCTCCGCCATGGGATCCCGACCATGAAACGCCAAGGCTGGCTATATCAGAATAACTATCGGCCCCGGACAAGTCTGGTTCGAGTCGAAATCTTAGGGCTGGCCGATCATTTCGTCGCCGCCGGTATATTCCCGAGCGGTGCTGATCCGGGGGACGATCGGCTCGGGTTCGGTGACCGGGCGTGGCGTCTTTGGGGGAAGCAGGAGTCCCATCAGCCATCGCGTTTGTCCGGCGATCGGGACGAAATCGCTATGCTCCGGCGCGAGCGCCCGCGCCAAGCTGATCGAGAGCAACCGCTCCCCGCCGCTGACGGCCAACGGCCGACCACCGGCACACAGCGTCGATCCGGGCGGAAGGTGGCTGTATCCGGAAAGCCGGTTGCACGTTCCCTGCAGCTCCATATCACTGCCGAAGAAATCGAAATGCAGGGCGAGCTCGTCGTACGGCGCGTCTCCGGCGGAATCGGACAACTCGGCCGTCTCGAAACCGAGATGTTGCCGTGCGGCGTCGAAGATCGATCGGCTGACGTAACCTCGGCTCGCTCTGATTTCCCCCGAGACGTCGACCACCTCGCCCGGCGTCCAGCGGCAACGCTGAAAGTGGATCTCCGCCTCGCCAGTGACCCGATGCGGGATCGATTCGGTCAGATGCCCAAGGTCGACCCGCCGGAATCGGGCCCCGCCCAAGTCAACGTTCCACCCGTCACGGGTCAGCTGCCACATCAGCGACCCGGAAAACGTCGCGTCATGGCCGAGACGGCCGAACCACGGGAGATACTCCGCCAACACCGGGCAGGGGAGGGGAGTCTGCCCCGAACGGAGCCGGCACCGGGTCCAAGGCGAATCCCCCGAGCGGTCCCGGACCAAGTCGATCCGGATCGGCTCGCCTTCTCTCCCCCCGTCTGCCTGAACACGTCCGTCGCCAGTGAAGCGCCCGTCCGCTGGTGAACATTGCGCGTGAACCTCGACCGCCTGGGCGAGCGGGCGGATCCACGCGTCGAAATCTCGTAGGGTCAACGCCCCGCCGCGGCCGTGCACCGTCAGATCGCTGGCCGAAAACCGCGTGTCCCCCCGCAACACCTCGGGGCGGCACAAAAACCGGTCGTGCATCAGCCGCCAAACGTGCGTTAACTCCGACGCCTGGACCTCCGGTTGGCTCATCCGGATCACCGTCCGCTCTCCCTCGGTGACCCACCACACCAATCGCACCCGGGCGACCTCGCGTCCCATCTCGGGCTCGATCAGCCGCACCCCTTGAAGCCGGATTTGGGTCGGCGTAGGCCGCTCGAAATCGTCGACCTCGACCCGCAGCCCTGTCTCTCGATACAGCGACGCCTCGAGCTCGACCAGACAGCGGCGGTGGTACCACGGCGTCCAAGTGACCACAATCGTCCCCATCGTCGCGGCCGTCGGCACCGCGCACAACAAAACGAACAGCAAGCGGGCGACCGCTCGACTCGTCCGTTCGTGCATGGCGGGAATCCTTTCCCGGTTGGCGATGGGGGAGGCCGATAGGTGAACGAGATTACTCGCCCCGCCCGGCTCGCCGATAGGTCGTTTGGAGAGATCACACGATGTGGGGAAGCTTGGCGAAAAACTGGTTCCTGGTCGCGCTCGGCGTCTGTTTCACGACCGGGTTCCTCGCCGCCGAGCCACTCGGGTTCCTGCTCCAGTGGGAGATCCTCCGCGGGGGCATCGTGTTCGCCGTGATGTGGGCGACCGGGGTCACGCTTCAAGCCGATGCGGTTCGACGAAGCGTCGCCTCACCGGTCCCCTCGGCGCTGGCCATCGGGATCAACGTCGTCGTGGTCCCGGCGATGAGTCTGGCGGTCATCCGCCTGGCGCCGGAATGGTTGCTGCCGCCTCGACTCGCGGGGGGATTGTTCATCGCGACGCTGGTCCCATGCACGCTCGCGTCGGCGGCGGTCTGGACGCGAAAGGCCGGGGGAGATGACTCGATCGCGCTACTCACCACGGTCGTGACGAACCTCGGCTGCGTGGTCGTCGTCCCCGCCGGGGTGTGGCTCGCCCTCGGGCAAACGGCACGCGTCTCGGCATCGGACCAAATGCTCAAGTTGGCCCTGTTCGTCGTCACACCGTTGGTGATCGCCCAAACGATGCGGCCGCTGGGACTCGCCGCGTGGGCCGACCGGAACAAACTCCGTCTCGGGACGGCGTCGCAAATCGGAATCCTATCGATGGTCACGTTCGGCGCGATCGCCAGCGCCCGGCGCATCGGTCAAACGGGGGAAAGCGCGGCCGGCGCCGGACTCGGGATCCCCGCCGTGATCGTCGTGGGGGTCGTGATCCACCTCGCCGCGTTGTGGCTCGGCATTCGGCTCGCGCGTGCCCTCGGGGGTGACCGTGACCGCCAGATCGCGGTCGGGTTCGCAGGGAGCCAAAAGACGCTGATGGTCGGCTTACAAATCGCGATCGACTGCGGCGTCAGCGTCGTCCCGATGATCGCCTACCACCTCGCCCAATTGTTCCTCGACACCGTCATCGCCCAGCGGTGGTGTCGGGCCTCTCTTCGATCAAAAGCCTGATCTCACCCGACAACCGGGGCGGCTCGTTCCCAGACCGCTCGAGCGACACGAAGAGCCGGTTGTGCGCCGCGATTTTGTCGGTGACGTCGACCCGAAACGGTGGTCGCCCCAACTCGAGCGGCTCGTCGTTGAGCCGAACCTCGCAGAGCCGCCCGCTCCAACCACCGACGTCGAGCCACACGCGGGTTTCCACGTCGATCCCGGTCGGACGGTTGAACCGTCGCTCGTACTCAACACACCCCGCACCGACATCCGCCATGTCATCCGGCACATCGACTCGTCCCCCGTCGCTGGCGTCCGGCGCGTCCCCATCCACGACGCGTTTGGACCAAGGCCGACGCAACCGAATCGCGTGCACGAGGGGACCCTCCCGATCGCGGAACAAAGGGACGTCGGCCGAATTCGACCAGCCACCGAGAGACACTCAGTCGTCAAGCCCATAGGTGCCGAGCACTTTGTCGATCGCGTTGCGATAGTTCGAGAACTCGTCGGAATGGGAGGACGAATCGGCCGGCGTGAAGTTGAAATCGTCACCCGACCCGTAGAACTGGACGGTCGTTCCGTCTTCGTTCACCACAAAACGGTCGTCCGAAATGCGCGCCGTCATCAGTGTGCCGTCATCGTCGATCACCGACAACAGGGCCGCGTCACGCGAATCGTTCAGCGTCAGTTCCGCGAACACGAAACTCTCAAAGCCGCGGAACGCCCGGAAGTACTCCTGCTCCCCCGACGCCGATAGCCGCACCAGCCCGATCTTACGATCCTCGCTTCCGTCCTGGTTCGGCCCCGGGTCCGTCTGGGTCAAGATATCGGTGTTCCCGGTCGCCGACCCGATCGTGTTGATCAGCGTGAAGTCCTTGTCGCTGAAATCTTCGCCCCCCTGCGGCCCGATGAAGATCTCCATCACGCCCGGTTCCGACGAACCGTCACCGTTCTGATGGAACTTGATCGTCTCGGGGATCTCAAAGATCACCTGATAGGTGCCGGGCACGACGTTGTCGAACTCGTAATCGCCGTGAACCCCGGTGAAGACGACCCGACGGATCTGTTCGCCGGAAACGTTCTCGTCGGCACCCGAGACGAGCAACACCGGAGCGCCGCCGAGTCCCGACTCGTCGTCGTCCTTGACCCCGTTTCGGTACGGGGCGGCCCCTTCCCGCACTTCCCGGATGTTTTCCAGGTGATCGAAGAAGATCGTCCCGGCAACCACCGAGGGGGCGAAGTCGTTGACCGTGACGGTCAACGTCGCCTGACTCGTCGCGATCCCGTCGGTGATCGTGTAGGTGAACGAGTCGACTCCGGTGAAGTCGGTGGCCGGCGTGTAAGTGAGCGATCCGTCGGAGTTGACCGTCACGTCGCCGTTGCTGCCGTCGGTCACCTCGACCACCGACAACACATCGATCAGGTCGGGATCGGTCGCTTCGGCCAACACGTCGATCGTGACCGAACCGTTCTTGAGCGTCGTAGCGTCGAGATCGGCGGCGACCGGAGCGTCGTTGACCCCGGTGATCGTCAGCGTCGCCGTTTGCGTGACGGTGAACTCGCCGTCGGTGACCCCGTAGGTGAAGGTGATCGGGTCGGAAACTTCCCCTTCAGCGAGGAACTGATACGCGTCGGTGTCGACCGTCACCGTCCCGTTACTGACGGAAACCCCGACCGGCGAATCGGGCGAGATCTGCAGGTCGACGACGTCGAGCGAATCCCCGTTGGGATCTTCGGCGCCGTCGAGCAGACTAAACGTTTGCTCGCCGGTGTCTTCGGTGAAGTTCTCGGTGATCGCGTCGCCGACGCTCGGCGGCAGGTTTTCCTCAAACACGTTCACGGTCACGCTCGCTTCGACCGGAGCGGCGATCCCGTCGCTGATCGCGTAGATAAACGTGTCGGTCACCGCGACGTTTTCGTTGGCGGTGTACTCGATCTTGGACACGCCGTCATCGGTGACCAGGCGGATCGAGCCGAATTCGGTGTCTCGCTCCGTGACGCTCGGGTCGTTGGGATCGAGCAGAATCGTCAACTCGTCCCCATCGTCAGGATCGGAGTCGTTGGCAAGCACGTCGATCAGCACCGGCGCCGTCCCGATCGTGCTCCCCTCGTCATCGGCGGCGAGCGGCGGGTCGTTGACCCCGGTGATCGTCAGCGACGCGGTTTGCGTCGCGGTGAACTCGCCGTCGCTGACGCCGTAGGTGAACGTGATCGGGTCGGAGACCTCATCCTGGGCGAGGAATTGATAGACGTCGGTATCGACCGTCACGATGCCGTCGCTGACGGAGACGCCGAGCGGTGAGGCGGGCGAAATTTGCAAGTCGACCACACTGAGCACATCGTCGTTCGGATCTTCGGCGCCGTCGAGCAGGCTGAAGGTTTGCTCGCCGGTGTCTTCGGTGAAGTTCTCGGTGATCGCGTCGCCGACCGTCGGCGGCAGGTTTTCCTCAAACACGGTCACGGTCACGGTCGCTTCGACCGGAGCGGCGATCCCGTCGCTGATCGCGTAGGTAAACGTGTCGGTCACCGCGACGTTTTCGTTGGCGGTGTACTCGATCTTGGACACGCCGTCATCGGTGACCAGGCGGATCGAGCCGAAGTCGGTGTCTCGCTCCGTGACGCTTGGGTCGTTGGGGTCGAGCAGAATCGTCAACTCGTCCCCATCGTCCGGATCATTATCGTTGGCCAGCACATCGATCAACACCGGAGCGGTGCCGACCGTGCTCGCTTCGTCGTCGTCGGCAACCGGCGCGTCGTTGATCCCGGTGATCGTCAGCGACGCGGTTTGCTCGACGCTCAAAGCCCCATCGCTGACACGATACGCGAACGTGATCGGGCCGGCGACCTCGCCCTCGGCGAGGAACTGATAGGCGTCGGTGTCGACCGTCACGATGCCGTCACTCACGGAAACCCCGAGCGGCGAGTCGGGTGAGATCTGCAGGTCGATCACGCTGAGCGTGTCGCCCTCGTTGGGATCCTCTGCGCCGTCGAGCAGGTCGATGGTTTGCTCGCCAGTGTCCTCGGTGAAATTGGCAACGATCGGGTCGCCGACAGTCGGGGCCAGATTCTCCTCGGACACGTTCACGGTCACGGTCGCCCCGACCGGATCGGCGATCCCGTCGCTGATCGTGTAAGTGAACGTGTCGACGAACTCGGCGTTCTCGCCGGCGGTGTATTCGATCTGGCCGTCCACGATCCGCACCGAACCGTTCTGCGGGTCCGTGCCCAACGCGAGCGTCAACTCGTCGCCGTCGGGGTCGTTATCGTTCGCCAACACGTCGATCAGCAACGGGTTCATCCCGTCCGCGTCGGCCTCGTCGGGGTTGGCAATCGGCGGGTCGTTGACCCCGTTGACCGTAATCGTCGCGGTTTGCGTGACCGTGTTCCCCTGACCGTCGGTGATACCGTAGGTATACACGATGACTTCACTCGCCCCCTCGGCCAACGAGTTGTAGGCGTTGGGGTCGATCTCGAGTTCGTTGTTCGCAAGGTCTTCGGTGATCCCCGCGTCGTCGCCGCTCACGAGCGTCAGGTCGACGACCGAGAGCGAGTCGTCCGGATCGGGATCGGTCGCCCCCACCAGCAGATCGATCGTGTCGACCGGATCGTCCTCGCTGAACGTCGCGGTCACCTCGCCGTCCAACACCGGCGGGTCGTTGACCTCGGTGATCGTAACGGTGACGGTCGCTTCGCCGGAATCGACTTGGCCGTCGTTGGCAACATAGGTGAACGTATCCGTTCCGATTTCGCCTTCGTCGGGCGTGTAGCGGATCGTGCCGTCCTGGTTCACCGACACCGTCCCTCGGGTCGGCGCGACCGAACCGAGCGAGACCGTCAACGGATCCCCGTCGTCATCGCTGTCATTGGCGAGCACGTCGATGTCGATCGGCGTCTCTTCGGGAGTGGTCGCCGTGTCGTCGACCGCCACCGGAGGCGTGTTATCCGGGTCCCCGGCCGCGGTGATCGTGAACCGCGAGAGGGCGTTGAGCAGGATCTGGTCCGGCTCCACGGGGTCGTCTTCGCTGTACAGCAGGACCCGTTCGTTGTTGTCAGCAAGCGCCAAGCTCACGTTCAAGTCCGTGACGGGCCGGTTGATGATGACCGGGATACTGAAGGCGTCAAAAGGCTGATTGAAACTCCCGACAAACTCCGGGATCCCGCCGCTGGCGATCGGCCCGATCGCCCCGATCTCATCGAACCCGAGCGAGGGATCGAACGTGCCAAACTTGAACTGGTTGTAAACCTCTTTCCCAAAGGGGTCGGGGTCGAGAGAGTTGTCCGGGAACGTTCGGCTCCGCGAGTCGAGGTTATCGCCGGCGGCGGCAAAGTTGAGCGATCCGTCCGGGTTGACCGGCGGGCTCGCTTCGGTCAGCCCCCGAACCCCGTTGTCCAGATCGGTAACGACCTGAAGGTTGGGCAGGTCACGCCCGGCAAACTGCAGGTCGGTGTAGCGAATCTCGTACACCAAGTTCCCAGGATCGTCTTCCGACTCGGGAGTCGAAGGTTGGCCCGGGAAATTTCCGAACTCGTCCCGCACCCGCGCGACCCGGAACGTCCCTTCCTCGTAGCCCAGTTCGATCAAGGCCTCTTCGATCTCTTCGGGACCGGACGTGATGGAGGCGAGGAACTCGTCGCGCGTCACCGTCGCGGTTTCAGACGACCCTTCGAGACTAAACGTCAGCGTCCCGGAGTCGGAATCACGCAAGGTATCTTCCAGGACCAACCGCTGCGTCTCGGTCAAAACCGGCGTGATCGCGTCAGCCGCGGGCGATCCGTCTTGCTGGAACAGCACGTCCGTGATGATCTGGAACGCCCCGGTCTGATCGAAAACGCCACGCCCGTCGACGTAGCTGACCTCCAGGAAGAACGGTTGGCCAACCTCGACCTCGATCGACCGGAGGTCCGACGTCGTCAAGGCGTTGTCATTAATGTCTCGGGCGTTCAGATCGATCCGGATCAACTCGTCGTCGATCGCCTCGCCGCGAGAAAGCGAGTTGATCACGAGCAAGGCGTCGCTCGCCGTAACCCAACCGTCCGCGTTGACGTCGGCGTAGGAGTCGATCTGCCCCGCCTCGGTGACTTCAAAGCTCCCCTGATTGCGGCTCAGCTGGTTGATCACCCGCAGGGCGTCGTTCGCCGTGATCTCTTGGTTGTTGTCGACGTCCGCCGCGGCCCAGTAGTTGTGCGCGAAGGCGATGTCCCCCGCCAACAACTGACGCCGCTCCAACGTCTCGTTGCGAAGGATCCGGGAGAGCCGAACGCTATGGTCCCCACGCCGCCGACGGCTCTGCGTCTTGGAACTCAACCACGGTTTGCTCTGAAGCAATCGACGCAGATTTCGCATCTGTGAACTCAGCATGAATAAGTGGATCGAGGGGGGAGCGGAACCCGAACCTCGCTCGGGTGTTCAGCGACCCAAACGCCTCACCAAGTCCGACTACCGAACCGAACGGCCCGACGTTCGAGGCCGGCGAACCCAGATAAAGCGACTAGGGGCCCTATCTTACCTGGCTGACCTGGATTATCAACGCGCAGGCAAAATTCCGACGAGGGAATCCTACCGGTTGGCGGTTAGAGTTTTGATGAGAGAAAAGGTTCCCGAATTTCTGATCTTAACGGATCAATCGCTCGGTCGGGATCTGCGGGGATTTGTGACGATTCGTTCGGCCGAGCGGACATCGCGTCGTCGCCCGTTTCGTCCCCTCCGGCATGGCCGCTATTCTCGTTGCCGAACCGGGCGATCCGCACCGATTCGGGCCAATCCGCCAGGACGCGATCGACCGAGGTCACACCGTCCGCCGTCGAAATGGGGGCGGACTCGGATCCGGCCGGAAGACTTGCCGGCCCGCGAACGGCAAAGACGCCTGCAGAAGGGGAGTTGGCGTCGGGACCCTCCCCCTCGGCGGAGCCGGTTTGCGAACCGCGGGCAATCGCATTGATCACGAGCAACGCGTCGAGCGAGGTCACGGACCCGTCGGCGTTGACGTCGACCGCGCGCCCGACCCGTTCCGAAAACGCCAACCGCCGTGCCCCGTTGCGACTGAGGTCGTTGATCACCAGGAGCGCGTCGAGCGTCGTGACTCGGTTGTCAGCGTTGACGTCGGCAGGCAACAACTCGTTATAACGAGGACTCAGAACCGCCTGGGCGTCCGCCCGGATCGGGTCCGCGTGACCGTCGACGACGTCGATCACGAATGTGGACTCGTCAAACGCCTGATCGGCCCACGGGGGAGCGACATCGACCCGGTAAGTCCCGTCGGGCAAATGGGGAAACGTCCAACCGCCGCTGGCGTCGGTCGTCTGTTCCGACGGCGTCCCGTACTCGATCGATTCGATCGCCATCCCGATCCCGGCGTGCCCAAAAGCTCGCACGGCGGCGATCCGTCCTTCGGGGTCCGACACCGTCACCTCGACGGCTTCGCCCGGCCCGATCCCCTCGGAGGCGCGACGGGCGATCAGATTCCCGTCGGCGTCGAACGCTTCGACCCTCCCATAGCCGAGTCGATCGAGGGCACGAAACCGAACGGTCACGTTTCCCCCCGGTTCCTCCAGTCGGCCGACGAGCTTCACGCGATCGGACCAGGCGATCGTTTCGACCAGTCGTTGCTTGTCGAACGATCGAAACACGAGCCGCCCGTCGGAGCCGGACAGTGGCCCGACCGATACGCCTTTCTCGGCGACGACCCCGTCGGCCTCGATCGAAATCCCCTCGACGACCCCACCGACGGACCCCGCGCCGAGCGTGGCCGCGTCAGCGAGGCCACTCGGAAGCGAGGTCCCGTCTTCGCGGCGGATCGACACGGCGGCACCGGGGAGGAGCGACTCGACATCGTCCCGCTCCCCGTCCCCGTCAAGATCCAAGAACGCGAAGCCGCGAACCGCATCGGTCGAGAACGCGACGTCACCCCGAGACGCCTCGGCGATCCCGCTCGTGACGCCGATCCGGTCGTCGACGGCCCGCCACCGGATCGTATCGAACGGCTCGTCGATCTCGACGCTGAGGTCGAACTCGAACCGCTGAGCGTCGGGCGTGGCCGCCGTCTGCCACGGTCCCTCGTCGAGCGAGTACTCGAGTCGACTCACGCGGTTGAGCGTGATGTCACTCTGGGGTCCCCACGAGTTCTGGTTGCGAAGCGGGACCGCCGACGCCTCGCCGCGAAAGTGATACCGCTCGCTCGCCGCGTCGAAGTGACCGACCGCGTCGAGCGCGAGCGGGACGTCGGCGACGTCAAAGATCCCGTCCCCGTCGGAGTCCCGCCAACCGACCATGGCGAGGGTCGATGCGGGGCTGAACGGGGTTTCCCACGGTTCTTCCGCGTACGCCGGTCGGAGCCCTTCGTTCGCTCGCATGATGCTGACTTGTTGCTCAAACCCCGGGGTCGTGTTGTCAGCCGCGTTCAGGTTCTGGGCGTTGTAATAGCCCCGCGTATCGGTCCACGAGCCGCCACCGGGATACTCGTCACGGGCCCAGAAAATATGCCCCATCTCGTGCGCGACGGTCGACGCGGGACGCACCGACGGGAGCACGAAGAACAGACCGCCGGGAAACGCGAACGCGTTGCTGAACGAGCCGCCGGGCGCGAACTCGTTGTCACCGCCATCGGAAGCGTCGACGACAAAAATACTGAACGCCCAATCGGTCCCCAGCCGCAGCCGTTGATCGTGGTTGAACCGGTGCACCGCGTTCTCGAACGAACCCGCATCGCCGTAGCCCTGGTCCTCTAGGAAACCCCCGGCGTAAAGCGTGAAATCGTTGCTGATCCGGTCGATCGGCTCGTAGGGGGTCGCGACCGGATCGCGGGCGAACGTGTCGTCGACGACAAACTCGAGCGAATGAACGGTGTCGAGCGTATCGAGCATCCGCGACCACCAATTCACCCCCTCGGTGATCTTGTCGAGTGTCGCGTCGATCTCGGCCGAGTCCCAGTCCTGGGATTCCGGATCGACCGTCCCGTCGCTTTCGAAAAAGATCGGGACGACGCCGACCGAACCGAGCAGAAACTCGCCGGTATCGAAAACGGTCGCCCCCAGAGGGGCCGCCGCGAGCAGCCTCCGATCCTCCAACGGTTGGACCGAAAGCCGACGATTCGTTCCCCGGCGGCGGTTCGGTTGAGGCGGCTTCGCCATGACGAAATTCGAAAATCCGAAAAAAGTGCTCGGGAAAACCGGTTCGCCCCGAGACGTTCCGATGCGGTCTCGACCGAGTCGCGGCTCAACGCTGTCTGCAGTTTACGCCACGAACCCAGCGATCGACCCGCGGATGTCCCTCCCCGCATCGACGCACCCGGCCGCATGACAATCTCGACCCGCAACACCGGACCGTCTCGACCCGCGACACCGAACCATACGGTGACGCCGGCCGCCGCTCAGTCGGCCCGAGTCAGTCGGCCCGCGTCAGTCGGCCCGCGTCAGTCGGCCCGCGTCAGTCGGCCCGCGATACCATGCCGAAAGCGGGTC
>JAWLFY010000296.1:0-2887 GCA_041685355.1 Pirellulaceae bacterium
CATTCAACATTCGGACATCGCAGCGATGCCTGAAAAAACCTCGCCGACGCCAGCCCGCAAGCCACTAAAATCGCGGAAGAGCCGTTCCGGAAGGTCTCTCCGCGTCGGAGACGCCTCTCGACGCGGTCGGACGTTCCGTGGTCGAGGAGGTGTTAGAAGAGATCGTGATTGATGAATGATACCCCGGCGGAGCGACCCAGAGGTCGTTGGCTTCGCGTGCTCGGGTCGGCGATCGCGTGTGTGGCCGTTCTCGCCGCGTCGGTGACGGCGATCGTGGTGATCAACCGAACGGAGCCGACAGCTCAGAGCATTAAGGCGACGCGAAAGTCGGCGGCGCTGGTGGAGACGGTGACGGTCGAGCGGGGCACGTATTCGCCTCGCTTGGTCGTGCTCGGGACGGTCGAACCGTCGCGGGATATCATGCTGGGGCCACGGGTCAGCGGGCAGGTGGTCGAGTTGGCGCCGGGTTTCGTTCCCGGCGGGATGGTCAGCGAAGGAGACCTGTTGTTCCGCATCGATCCCGCCGACTTTGAGAACGCTTTGTCGATCAGCGAGAGCGAGTTGGAGCAAGCGAAGGCGTCGCTGGAGATCGAGGAGGGCCGGCAGAGCCTCGCACGGAGAGAGCTGGAGTTGTTGGGGGGGACCATCGATTCGACGAACCGCGCGTTGGTGCTGCGTGCGCCGCAGTTCGCATCGATTCAGGCGGAAGTCAGCGCGGGTGAGGCGGCCGTGGAGCGGGCGCAGCTGGACCTCGATCGGACGCGTGTCGAAGCCCCTTTTGACGCGCAGGTCCTCACCCGCGAAGTCAACGTCGGATCTCAGGTCGGCCCTGGCGACGAGGTGGCCCGGCTGGTCGGTGTTGACGAATACTGGGTGATGGCGTCGGTTCCCGTTCGCAGTTTGCGGTGGGTGCGATTTCCCGATTCGGAGTCGGAAGGTTCGACCATGACGCTGCGAAACTCGGACGTTTGGGGGCCGGGGGCGGAGCGCAGCGGGCGGGTGTCGCGGATGATCGGGACGGTTGACGAGCAGAGCCGGTTGGCCCGCGTTTTGGTTACCGTGCCCGATCCGTTGGCACGTGACACCGACGGGCCTCCGCTGATTTTGGGGACGTTGATCGAGACCGAGATTGAGGGCAAGCCGATCCCCGACGTGGTTCGTCTCCGGCGCGAGTACGTTCGAGATGACGACACGATTTGGGTGATGAAAGATGGCAAGCTGGAGATCCGGGATGCCACCGTTCTGTATCGCGACGCCGAACACGCTTATGTCCGAGAGGGGTTGGATCACGGCGATGAAGTGGTGACCACGACGTTGGCAACGGTCGCCGAGGGTGTCGCGTTACGGAAGGTGAGCGACCGGGCTGATCCGGGGCCGAGCGAATCCGAATCGGCGTCGAGCGCGGAGTCGGTGTCCGTTCCGAGCGCGGAGTCGGTGTCCGTTCCGAGCACTGAGTCGATGACGGCGCCGAGTGCGGGGTTTGTGACGGGGTCGGGCGCCGGGGGGACGTCGGGTTGAGCGATCCGCACGAAGGTCTTGGGGCGGGAGGCGTGGGTCTTGGGGCGGGAGGTGGTCCCATCGCTTGGATGGCGCGGAATTCGATCGCCGCCAACTTGCTGATGTTCCTGTTGCTTGGCGGGGGATTGTGGTCGGCGTACGCGATTCAGAAAGAGGTCTTCCCGCAATTCCAGCTCGACGTGGTTGAGATCAGGGTCGGTTATCCCGGCGCGGCCCCTTCGGAGGTCGAGCAAGGGATTTTGAATCCGATCGAGGGGGCGGTACGGGGCGTGGAGGGGATCCGCGAGGTCACCAGCGAGGCTCGGGAAGGTCGCGGCGAGGTGATGATCGAGATCGTCGCCGGGTACCCGCGGATGAAGGTATTTCAGGACATCGACCAGGCGGTGAACCGGATCCGGACGTTTCCCGACCAGATCGACCAACCGGAGGTACGTCTCCAGTCCGAGCGTCGGGAAGCGATGCAGGTGGTGCTGTACGGTCCGGTTGACGTGTGGACGTTACGGAAGCTTGCCGAGCAGCTTCGGGACCAGTTGCAGGCGAACGAACAGATCACGCAGGTCGAGTTGCGGAGGGTTCCGGAGTACGTGACGCACGTGGAGATACCGCGTCAACGGCTTCGCGCGTATGGGCTGACGTTGTCGGACGTTGCGGAGATCATCCGCGGATCCAGCCAGGACGTGGCGGCGGGGTCGTTGCAAACGACTGCCGGCGAGATCTTGCTTCGCGTCAAGGCGAGGAAACAGTTTGCCGAGGAGTTCGCATCGATCCAGATCGTCAGTGGCCGGGAAGGGCCGGCGGTCACCCTCGGGGACATCGCGACCATTCGTGACGGGTTCGAGGAGGTCGGTTTTCACTCGCAGTTCAGCCAGACGCCTTCGGTCGAGCTCGATATTTTCCGCGTCGGTTCGCAGTCGCCCGGCGACGTCGCGGAAGCCGTCGAGCAAGTCATGGCTGACTTCGAGACCGCGATGCCCCCGGGGGTGACGTGGCGTGTCGACCGGAACAACGCCGAAGAGTTTCGCCGCCGGCTTCAGTTGGTGACGGAGAACGCGGTGATGGCGGTGGGGATCGTGCTGTTGATCCTTGCGTTGTTTCTCGAGTTCCGGTTGGCGTTTTGGGTGATGACCGGGATGACGGTCTCGTTCGTCGGCGGGTTGCTGTTGATGCCGGTGGCCGGGGTGAGCGTCAACATGATTTCGCTGTTCGGGTTCTTGGTGGTGTTGGGGATCGTCGTCGACGATGCCGTGGTGGTCGGCGAGAACGTTTACGAAAAGCGTCAGACGGAGGGTGACAACGAGGTCGCGGCGATCGAGGGGACGCGAGAGGTTGCCGGTCCGGTCACGTTCAGCATTTTGACCAACATCGTGGC
>JAWLFY010000149.1:0-11898 GCA_041685355.1 Pirellulaceae bacterium
TCAACATTCGGACATCGCAGCGATCCCTGAAAAAACCTCGCCGACGCCAGCCCGCAAGCCACTAAAATCGCGGAAGAGCCCAGTCGCTTCTCGGTTTCGCCCTGACGATCCGCGGTCTGCACGGTCTCCTCCGTGAGTCCCGAATCGGCCCCCTCCACGCCGGCGGCTCGGAATAGATGGACCATCGCCATCGCGACGTCACGGTCTTGGTCGCGAAGCAAGGCGATCAACTCCCGGCGGTCTTTTGGGAAGTCCCCTATTCGTTCAAACCTCAACTGCACATTCCGACTTTGAGCATCGGTCCCGACTTGCTCCGTATCGCGTTCGTGGATCTGCTCGACTCGCATCGTCAACATGCCGTCGCTCGACAGTTCGTACGTTCCAAACATTGACGGCTGATTTGAGACCGAAGAATTGTCTACGGGCGCAGGGTAGGTCTCCAACTTTCGCTTCGCAGCGTCGACGCGATAGTGGTATCGCGTCGGGTTCGTGCCCGGCGTGACCCCGAAGTATTCGTTTCCGCGGAATCCCACCACGAATGCCAGCATCCGCGAATCGCCTGCCGCCCAACTCGGTCCAACAAAACGCCATACGCCGGAGAGCCGTTCGTCTGGTACCCCTAAGCCCAGATCGTCCAACTGTGAGCGAAGGCTCGTTTCAACCTCGGCGACATCGGAATGTGGGATACGAGTCGTTGAGTAGCGGACGGACGCGAAATATCTGGGGTCCTTCGTGCCTCGATACGGTCCCGACTCGAAGTTTCGAATTGATGTCGAATGATCCAACATCATGGAGCGGTCCGAATGTCGATCGATTCCGATATGGCCAAAAATGAGTTGACCGTTCATCACATCGAGAAATTTGATTCTGTTTGCATAAGGCGGTTTTGCTTTCTCTATCTGAACCGTCCCCGCTGCGACGACTTGGTGGTTTTCCAACAGGAACATTCGATCGCCAAGGATCGCAACCAGATCGACTCCGTTCGCTTCCGGTGCACTGTCACGTTGGCGTTGATCCACACGCCAATATCCTTGTGCAAGCCGTAACGCTTCCACCTCGTCGATCGCTTCGGTTTCTACGGCGTGACCCGATTCGGCGGGGAGTTGATCCCGGACGTCGTCTCCGGTCAGATCGTCGTCTTCCCCGGTCGACCCGATCTCGATGTCGCTTCCGTCCGGGACGACCATCGAAATCTTTGACCCGTCCGGCTTGCGGATCGTGATCGTGATCCCGCACAGAAAGCCGATCACGATGCCCAACAGACCCGCCGCGATCGCGACCGAGAGAGGAACCCGACGTCGAAGTCCGGCTGGCTGCCGTGTCTTCCCCGCCGATTGACCCTCGCCGCGAACGGCCCCATCGCCCGGTCGTTTCGCCTGTGCCTCGACGACGAGTCGTTGCAATCCGTCTGCGTCGGCGAAGGCCTCCAACGATCGGGCCACGACGTCCGCGGAGGCGGGCCGCTTGTCGGGATCCTTGGCGAGCAACCTGTCGACGAGTTTGATCAGCCCGGCCGGGGCGTCCGACCGCCGGTCGTGCAAACTCGGGGGCGGCGCCGAAACGTGCGCCGTCATCTTGGCGAACGCCGTGGGATACTCGCTTCCCGCAAACGGCGGCTGGCCGGTCAACAGCTTGAACAGCGTACAGCCGAGCGAGTACAGGTCGGCGCGGACGTCGACGTTTCGGCTGTCGGTGACCTGTTCCGGCGCGATGTAGTCTGCCGTCCCCATCGTCTGCCCCGTCCCTGTCATCCCGATCTCGGCCCATTCATTCGCCGTCGCGTCGTCCGACTCCGCGGATGGAAACTGAAACCGAGCCAGGCCCAGGTCGAGCAGTTTCACCTCGCCGTCGCGGCTGAGCATCACGTTCGACGGCTTTACGTCGCGGTGGACGAAGCCTTGCCGGCTGGTGTAGTCGAGCGCCGCGGCGACCCGGCGTCCGATCTCGACCGCACCCGAGGCCTGACGGCCTCGGCAGTTCTTGTGTCGCCCGCTGGGCTGGCGACCCGAGGCCGGAAGCCGCCACAACCCTTGCTCGGCTGCTCAGGCCGGAGGCCGACACAACTCCGACTCAGGTGACCCCGATCGCGTGCCGCTGGAAGCGGGTCAGCTCGCCGATCCCTTCGCGGGCTAGCCGGAGCATTTCGGCGAGTTGGTCATCGTCAAACGTCGCCTCCTCACCCGTACCCTGGATCTCGACGAACCGGCCTGCCCCGGTCATCACGACGTTCATGTCGACGTCGGCGGCGGCGTCGAGCGGGTAATCGAGGTCGAGGTGTACCCCGCCGTCGACCACACCGACGCTGACGGCGGCGACGCTATCGCGGATCGGCCCTTCGCCGATCATCGCCCCGGGCATCGCGAGCGAGATCGCGTCGGCGAGCGCGATGAACCCGCCGGTGATCGATGCGGTTCGGGTCCCGCCGTCAGCCTGCAACACGTCGCAGTCGACCGTGATCATCTGCTCGCCGAGCGCCCGCAGGTCGATCACCGACCGCAAGCTGCGGCCGATCAGCCGCTGGATCTCGGTCGTCCGCCCGTCCACCTTTCCCTCGCGGTCGCGGCGCTTCCTAGGGCTCGTGCTGCCGGGCAACATTGAGTATTCGGCCGTCACCCATCCTTTCCCTTTCCCCACTAGCCACGGCGGGACGGCCGGTTCGAGCGAGGCGGTGCAGAGGACGATCGTCTTGCCGCTCCGGTACAGGACGCTCGCCGGATTCGACTCCAGGTAACCGCGGCGGATCTCGACGTCACGGAGCTGATCGGGGGTGCGCATGAAGGTCGTTCGTTTTCGCGGGGGGAATATCAAAAGGTCGTTGAGCGACCGTGTATCGAACCGGCTGGGCTCTCAGCCGGACGGGACGTTGGCGGCGATCCAGGCGGGATTGAGCAACCACACGAGCAACCCTTTTTGGGCGTGCATCCGGTTGCCGGCTTGGCGGATCACGGCGCTGTGCGGGCCGTCGATCACGTCGTTGGTGATTTCTTCGCCACGGACCGCGGGCAAACAGTGAAGCACGCGGGCGTGCTCGGGGGCGGCGTGGACCAGTTCCGCGTTGACCTGGTACGGCAAGAACGCCTCTTTCCGCCGTGCCGTTTCGGCTTCCTGCCCCATGCTCGTCCAGACGTCGGTGTAGATCGCGTCGGCGCGGGAGACCGCTTCGCGGGGGTCGGCCGTCCGGTCGACCTTCGCGTCGGGGTATCGTTCGCGGATTCGCGCAAGCCAGCGGTCGTCGATTTCGTAGCCGTCGGGACAGGCGATCGTGAACGACATTCCCAGCATCGCGCTGATCAACGCGAGCGAGCGGGCGACGTTGTTCCCGTCCCCGACATACGTCAGGTGCTTCCCCTCGGTCGTGCCGAAAAGCTCGCCGATCGTCAACGCGTCGGCGATCGCCTGGCAGGGGTGGCTCAGGTCGGTCAGGCTGTTGATCACCGGCATCGCGTTGAAGCTGGCGAGTTGTTCAACGTCGCCGTGCCGGATCGCACGGCACGCGACGGCGTCGACGAACTGCCCGAGCACCTGGGTGAAGTCCGACGGGGCTTCCCGTTTTCCCCACCCGACGTCGGCCCCGAGGAACAGGCTCGAACCGCCGAGCTGGGCGATCCCGCTTTCGAAGCTGACCCGCGTCCGCAGGCTCGGCTTTTGGAACAGCAACGCGAGCACGCGGCGTTCGAGCACCGGCGGCCGCTCGCCCCGGGCGAGCTCCGACTTCAGGTGCGACGCGGTATTCATCACGCACCGCAGTTCGTCGGTGGTCAGGTCAAACAGGGTCAAGAGGTGTCTCATGGGGACGCACTCGTTTCGTCGGTCGAGGTGACGGTAGCCTGCCCTTCGAGGGCTTCCAGCGCGGCGACGGTTCGCCGCATCAGTTCTTCGGTCTGTTCGGGCGTGATCGTCAACGGGAGTTGCATTCGGACCGCGTGGTCGCCGGCCGCTTCGACCCGGACCCCGAACCGTCGCAACCCCGCGACCCATTCGCCCGACGGCAAGTCGGATTCGATCCCGATGGTCAGCCCCAGCACGTGCAGGTCCCGGACGAACTCGAAGCCGCCGATCGACTCGGCCAGCCGGGTCGCGATCGGTCGCGCCAAGTCACCGACGGTGTCGAGCAGCCCGTCGGCCGCCAGCTCCGCCATCGTGGTCCGAGCCAATTCGGTCTGCAACGGAAAACGGTCGACATCAAGCACGCCTGTCCCGGTCAACCGCGACGACGCGATCAGCAAGCCCCCCGGCAACCCGCCGAAGAGCCCACCGGCGACGACCACGCCGTCCGCCTTGACGTCCGCGATCTCACGAAACGAAAACGGCCGTCCGCTCGCTGCGAAGCCGGCACGGGTCTCGTCAATCACCAGCACCGCGTCCCGTTCGCGGCAACACGCCGCGGCCCGGCGAAGGAATTCCGGATCGAGCGGCCGGCAACCGTCGGTCCAATCGTTCGGTGACAAAAGTACGCAAGCGGTTTGCTCGCCGATCGCCCGGTCGAGCGCCTCGATATCCCCGGCGGGGACATGATCGAACCCTGGCATCAACGGCCCCAAACCACGCTGCCGTTCCGGGATCCCGCCCGCCGAACGACACATCCCCGTGTGGCCGTGGTCCGCCCCGACCAACGCGACGGTGCGATAACGCTCGTCGCCGCCTCGAAGCCGCGCCAGCCGGATCGCCGCTTCGATCGCCCCGTCATCCGATGCGGTCACGACCAGGCTGTCACACCTCACGCCGGAATTGTCACCAACGATCCGACGGACCGAATCGGCAAGCCTCCGCGAACGTTCCGAGATTTCAGGCCCGTTCGCGGTTCCTGGCCCGTTCGCGGTTCCTGGCCCGTTCGCGGTCCCTGGCCCGTTCGCGGTCCCTGGCCCGTTCGCGGTCCCCGGCCCGTTCGCGGTCCCCGGCGCGTCCACGGTTCCTGGCGACGTCGCTCCGCCCTCCGGCTCGGCGGCCAGGGAATCACCCCACTCACCGTCGGCGAAGGTGTGCAGGGTGTCCGCGAGCGGCGCGAACCCCAGCCCGAACGGGCTGGCGCGTCCTGCCATCGCGTCCCACACCGTCGTCCCATCACGGTCGACGCGGACGATCCCCGCCGACCGGATCTTCCCCGCCGCGGGCAGATCCCCGTTTCGCAGATCCCCGTTTCGCGTCGCACCGGTCGGCGTCCCATCCGTCGGCGTTGCGCCGGTCGGTTCGGTTGCGTCGGGGGGATCGGAAGAATCGTCGTTTCGCATCGGCGTCTTCACGCGTCGGGGGGGTGACGGGGTGATGAGACAATGGTCCGAACGGCTTGCGGGGTGCCAAACGCCGGGGACGCCCGGTCGCTGGGGCACCGAAACGAACCCGCGTTCGGACTTCGGGGACCGAGTCGCGAACCGACGGGAGCCGTTCGGGTTAACGATGGATCTCGGTGCCCACGCCGTCGGTCGTGTAAATCTCCAGCAACAACGAGTGACGCAGACGCCCGTCGATGATATGCACCTTGCCGACACCCCGCCCCAGCGTTTCCAGGCACGCTTCGACCTTCGGGATCATGCCGGCGTCGATCACCCCGCTGGTGATCAGCTCGCGGGCCTCGGCCGCCGACAACGAATGGATGATCGTCTCGGGGTCATCCTTGTCGCGGCGGACGCCGTTGACGTCGGACAAGAACACCAGCTTCTCCGCCCCGAGGGCTTGGGCGACCGCCATCGCCGCGGTGTCAGCGTTCACGTTGTAGTGTTCGCCATCGGCCCCTTCGCACATCGACGGGATCACGGGGACCTGGTCGGTGTAACAGAGCCCCTCGATCACTTCCCGGTCGACGCGCGTGACATGCCCGACGAAGCCGAGGTCGTCATCGCCGTCGTGTGAAAGTTTCTCGCCGAACAACACGTTCGTCGTCTGGAACGAAAGGTTCATCGCACGGCCGCCGAGACGTTCCATCTCCTCGGTCAGGTGCACGTTGACCTCACCGGCGAGCACCTTTTCGACCGTCTTCAACGTCGAACGATCGGTGACCCGTCGGCCCCGAACGAACCGCGGCTCGATCCCGTCGGCGGCCAAAGCCCGGTTGATCGCCTTCCCCCCGCCGTGCACGACGACCGGTCGCATCCCGACCGAATCCATGAAAATCACGTCGAGTAACGTGTGGCGGAGGGCCTCTTCGTCGTCGAGCAGGCTCCCGCCCAACTTGATCACGGTCGTCTTCCCGCGAAACCGGCGAATCCAACCCATCGCTTCGATCAGGGTGTCCGCCTTGGCGATCGCTTGGTCCACGCCCGATTCTCCGATTGGGGGTGCCAGGAAAGGGGCGTGGGTCCGTATCATGGGAACCGCCCGGTCCGTTGGGGGAAGGAAAAACCGACGAATGTAGGATCGCCCCTCGGGGTGGTCAATGACGAGAGGATCAACGTGGGAGAGCTGAGATGATCGACGCCCGATTGCTGGTCATCGGTGGTGGCCAGATGGGCCGCGCGATGGTCGGCGGGATGCTGGCCGGCGAGGTGATCGAGTCGGACGGGGTCATCGTGTCCGACCCGAACATCGACGCGCGGGCGTGGTGGCGGTCCCACTTGCCCAGCGTCACCGTCGTCGAGCGGTTCGACGAGGCGATCGGTGACGCCGACGTCGTACTGTTGGCGGTCAAGCCGAACGTGATCCTCGAGGTGGCACGCCAACCCGACGGGTTCTGGGACGACCGCCTCGTGATCTCGATCGCCGCCGGGGTCGCTCTCGATCCGCTCACCGACGCGATCGGGCACCAGCGGGTCGTCCGAGTGATGCCAAACACCCCCGGGCTGGTCGGCGCGGGAGCCAGCGCTTACTGCTGCGGCGACGAAGTCGATGACGACGACCGAAATGTCATCGAGGCGATGCTCGGGGCGATCGGAATGGTCGTGCCGGTCGCCGAGTCCCAAATGGACGCCGTGACCGGGCTGAGCGGGTCCGGCCCGGCCTACGTGTACGTCGCGATCGAGGCCCTCGCCGACGGGGGCGTCCATGCCGGCCTCCCACGCACACTGGCGTTAAAATTGGCCACCCAAACCGTGCTCGGGGCTGCCAAAATGGTCGCCGAGACCCAGCGACACCCGGCCGATTTGAAGGATGCCGTCGCCAGCCCGGGGGGCACAACCATTGCCGGGCTGCGGGCGCTCGAACAGAATGGACTGCGGTCGGCACTGATCGAAGCCGTCACCGCGGCGGCCGAACGGAGTCGCCAGCTCGGCCGAGGCTGACACGACCTGCGGGAAATCCCTCCCCAACCGTCGCCGGCCTCCGCCAAAACCGAATGCTATTAACCGAGGCGTTTCGCTGAGATGGACTCACCCCTGATTCTGGTCGACGACAAACACGTGCCGCTCTATCGGATCGTTTGGGTCAGTGACGTTCCGCACTTTTGTGGTGAAGAAGACTGTACCCGCGAAGGGGACTACGAGATCCGGCTCGACGTCGACGATTCGATCTGGACCAACCGCCAAGGCCGCGACGAGGTCGTCGAAGCGCTCGCCGCGTGGTGCGGTGACCCCCACGGCGACGAAGGCGAAGGCGAACTCGGCTGGTGACCCGTCGTCGCTTGCGTTGCCCGGGCACCGCCCGCGGTGACCTGGCTTCGCTTACGGGAACAGACGCCGATTGATCCTCCGCGTCATTCACGATCCCCCGCAAGATCCCGGCGACAAACCGGCTCTGCCATGCCGCGTACTTGTGCGACGAGGCGAATGCGTCAAGCGTCGAACTCGTCGTCGAAAATGTCCGCACCCATCAACGTTTGCAGGATCAGCGGACACCCCTCCTCGAACATGTCGAGGACCTGATCGAAGCCCGCCTGTTCACCATAATACGGGTCAGGGACTTCTTTCGGCCATCCGTCGTCGAGGTAATCGCCGAACAACCGGAGGTGTGAACTCGGGGCCGCCATCATCGATCGCAGCTCCGCGTAGTTCTGCGTGTCCATCGCCAACACCAAGTCGTACTTCCCCGGCTCCAAGTCGTCCCGCTCGACCTGACGCGCCCGCCCGGTCAACTCGTAGCCGCGAGCCGCCGCCGCTTCCCGCATCCGGCTGTCGACCGGTTCGCCGACGTGGTACCCGTGCGTCCCCGCCGAATCGATCTCGACGTCGAGAAGGTACTCCTCGGCGAACCGTTGCATCACGGCTTGGCCGGCCGGAGAACGGCAAATGTTACCCATGCACACGAAAAGGATTCGCTTCGTCATCGCAGCTCGAACGGAGGTTTCACGGGACCGTGGAAGAGAAGGCGGGTTAACCCATTCGCGACATCCGGGGGAGACCCATCCGGATCGGGTAGGCTAGATGATAGCGACAGACAAGCGAGCCACAATCGGCAACCCTTGACCGAACCGAATCGCTTCGGCAATCGTCTTCACTCACGGCGGATTGACTCCGAGCGGACCGGGAGGAACCGGTCCCAAGCCCCCCGCGACCTTTTGCGGGACATTGACTTGCCTTATTTCGTTTCAAGGGCTATCATTTCGCCTTCCCAAAGGATTCCCGCTTCATTAGCGGCGCATGAGGTTCACGATGTCAGTTCTATTCAGCCAATCGTGCCCGACCTGTGGTCGGCGCGTGGAAATTCGCACCTCGCTTTTGGGGCAAATCGTCGCTTGCCAACACTGTCACGCCGAGTTCGTCGCAAACCCCCAAGCGGGGCTGTCGAGCTATCGTGACGTCGAAGACGAGTTGATGCTCCGCGTCGAGCGTGCCCTGGCGCGGACGAAGACCCCGCCGATCACCCAACCGTCGTCGCTGACCTGAGCAGCGACAGGTTCCCCGCCACCGGCGTGTCCCCCCAACGGGCCGCCATCATCACGCTGTTGATCCCCGAGCCGATCCCCAGCATCGCGACCGAATCGCCGCCGGCCAATTCACCCCGCAGGGCCGCCTCGGCGAGCGTCAGCGGAAGGGCAACCGATCCGGTGTTCCCCAGCCGGGCGAACGTCGCGACGTCCCGCTCGGGTGGCAACCCGAGTCGCTCCAGCATCGCCGCCCGATGCCGCGAACCGACCTGGTGACAGACGGTCCGGGCGATCGCCGTCCGGTCCCAGCCGGTCTCCTCGAGCAACCGCTCGAACGCCTCGGCCCCGGTCGCGATCCCCTCCGCCATCAACCGCTCGGAATCGGTATCCATCAACGGTTGCATCCCCGCCCCGGCGTCGTCGTCACTCCGGCACAACGCGTTGAACTCGGTCCGCGCGACCGCGATCGAAGCGTCGAGGCTCGACCCGTGACTCGATAGCCGGCGATGGACCAACAACCATGCGCAACTCCCCGAACCGATCGTCAGCGACGCGATCGCCGGCTTGAGCGACTTGCGGGTCAGCCCCGTTTCGCGGTTGAGCGTCTCGATCGTCTGCTCCAGCAGCGGACGGCTGTTCTCGGTCCCCACGACGATCCCCGCCTCGATCACCCCCGCCTCGATCATCATCGCGATCTGCGTCGCCCCGTTCATGATCCCCAAACAAGCGTTGGAGACGTCGTAAACCCAGCAGTCACTCGGCAACCCGACCTCGTGATGGACCCGCGACGCGGTGGCCGGTTCCAGAAAATCGCGACACACGCTGGCGTGGATCAGACAGCCGACCCGCGCCGGATCCAACCCCGCGGCCCGCACCGCCGCCGACGCCGTTCGCACACTGGGACCGCTCGGCAACGTCCCCGGGGGCCACACCCGCCGCTCCGCGATCCCGGTCATCAACTCCAGTCGCCCCTCGGGGAGCTTGAGCCGCTGATAGAGCGGTTGCAGACGCGACTCGACCTCGCCGCTCGTCCACACCTCCTCCGGGATTTCGCCGCCAATCGCCTCCAAGCAAACGTTGTTGAATCGCACCGTCGGGTCTCAGTCGTGATCGAATTATCGGTCCGGGGAAACACGTCGGGCGTCACGATAGCCGGCCCATAAGCCGTTTGCGAAGCGGGACCCCGCGCGAGCGACCGCACTGTCTCCCGAAACGCCCCCCGGAATCGACCGCAATGCTAGCAATAAACCCTTTTGCTAGCACCGTCTGTAGTGCTAGCAAAAGGGCTTGGCGTCAATCTGTGGAATTCTCTTGTACCGAGCCATGGAGACCCTAATCTCCTCCGCGTCGCGGGTGAGGCAGCGTCGTCTCACCCCACGCCGACGACGGCATCGGGCAGCACACTTTTCGCCATTCTTTTCAGGTCGTGGACGTTTCGAACTCTCCCCTCCCGAACCCGATTCACGATCGGTGACCGACGGAGCGGTGCCAGTGTGCGATCAACCGATGTCACGAGTCGACCGATGCAAGACGATTTGCATCGAGCCCTCCCTACGCGAATTCGAACGAGGACCATTCGGATGACGTGCAAGCCCTTGATCGGTATTAACGCCGACTATCGCTCGGCAGCTCGGAACATGCCGGCGTACAGCTACATCGCCGCAGGTTATTTCCAATCGGTCGCGGCCGCCGGGGCGATCCCGGTCGTGATTCCCCCGCTGGATGATCCGGAATCCGTCCGCACCCTGCTCGATCGGCTCGACGGTTTCGTCCTGATCGGTGGCGCCGACCTCGACCCGCGGAACGACGGGTTCATGCTCCACCCCAGCACCCGACCGCTCGATGCGGTTCGCGAAGCGAGCGACCGCATGTTGATGGCGGAAATCGCCGAACGACGGATGCCGGTGTTCGGGATCGGCACCGGGATGCAGCTGATGAACATCCAACAAGGGGGCAACCTGCACCTCCACATCAAGGAAGCGATCCCGACCGCGGTGTCGCACTTCGATCGACAAGACCCGAACCATCGCCATACCCTCGACGTGGAAAGCGACTCGCTCGTCGGACGCGTCTACGGTGACGGCGAGATCCGCGTCAGTAGCCGTCATCACATGGCGCTCGACGAAGTCGCCCCCGGGTTCCGCGTCACCGCCCGATGCCCCGACGGCGTCATCGAAGCGATCGAAAGCGAAATGATCGATTGGTTCGCGATCGGCACCCAGTTCCACCCCGAGTGCGGCGCCGCGTCCGCCCTCGATATCCGCATCTTCGACGAATTCGTCGAAGGGGTTCGCGCCCGCAGCGAACAAGACCTTCGACTGGTCGCTTGACCCCAAACCGACTCCCATCGTCGGCGGACGATCCCGTCGACGACCGCGATTCCTCCACAGGGATGTGATGACCCCGTCCGCCACGCCCGACCGCGTGGCGATAGCGACCCACGCGTCTCCGGTACGGATGCCGACGGCCAACGGCAAGGAGCCAACGGCCACGCGTGGGTCGCGTAAAACCCACCAGCCAGGATGGCTGGTCTGACCAACGCAGGAGCGACGGTCGTGTTCGGATCGTTTCGGACGGGTCACGAAGTCAGGATCGGCTTCAAGGCCGGGCGTGCACAGGTCGAGGCACGCCCGGCTTTTTTTATGCGCCCCCCCATCCCAAGCCGCGCGACATCCCCCACGCGCAACCACAACTTGAGTAACTGGCACCCCTCCCATCGTGCTCGTGCTCGTGCTCGTGCTCATGCTCGTGCTCGTGCTCAGCGCAGCGGTGCTCGTGCTCGAAATCGAAATGGCCAACCTCGCCAACCCGCATTCCGGCGGCGAACACCCGTGACTCGACCCACGTCCATCGCGTCCCCCATCCTCCGCAGCACAACCCCAACGTCGATTACGGTCGAGTAGAGGAGGCCCGGAGACCGGGCCTCCCCCCCTCATCAAACCGGACGTGCGGAGCTACCGCATCCGGCTTACCGAGGGCGTTTCGTCAAGGAAGCAGACACAGTCGGTCGACCGTTGCCGAGCCACTTCGCACCCTGAGTCGCGAGGTGGGCGTGGAAACTGCGGTCGGCCGAGTGCGCCCTGGGACGGTGTGCGACGGGCTTAGCCACACCTACTTGATCGGCGAGAAGCATGTCTTTCGCGACGCTTACCATACGGAGGACGATC
>JAWLFY010000150.1:0-8846 GCA_041685355.1 Pirellulaceae bacterium
CCCCCAAGACCAGTACGACTCATGGACCGACCGCCGACGCCGCGACGGGTTCCCCGATGCCGCCGGCGACGACACGCTCCGCGTCTACACCACCCGACCCGATACCCTGTTCGGCGCCACCTACATGGTGCTCGCCCCCGAACACCCGATGGTCGCCGCGCTGACGTCCCCGACCGAAGCGAACTCGGTCGCCGAGTACTGTGAAAAGGCGGCGTTCAAAAGCGATCGCGAGCGGACCGAAGGGGATCGCCAAAAAACGGGCGTGTTCACAGGCAGCCATGCGATCAACCCGGTCACCGGCGGTCCGATCCCGATCTGGATCGCCGACTACGTCCTCGCCGGCTACGGAACCGGCGCGATCATGGCCGTCCCGGCACACGACGAGCGAGACTTCGTGTTCGCCCGACAATTCGGCTTGCCGATCGTCCCCGTCGTCGATCCGCCCGACGATCACCCCGAACGCGACGCCGTGCTCGCTGGCGAAACGTTCTTCTCCGGAAAAGGCCGCGCGATCCACAGCGGCCCCTACGACGGCCGACCGACCGCCGAGGTAAAACAGGCGGTCACCGACCAGCTCGCCGCCGGCGGACTCGGCCGCGCCGCCGTCAACTACAAGCTCCGCGACTGGCTCTTCAGCCGCCAACGATTCTGGGGTGAGCCCTTCCCGATCCTCCACGAGCTGGACGAATCGGGGCAACCGACCGGCATCAAACGGGCGGTCCCCCCCGACGCACTCCCGGTACGACTCCCCGAGCTCGAGGATTTCAAACCGCACGGGCGTCCCGAACCGCCGCTCGCCAAGGCCGACGACGATTGGCTCTACGTCACCCTCGACGGCGTCCGATATCGACGCGAAACGAACACGATGCCCCAGTGGGCCGGGTCGTGCTGGTACTACCTGCGGTTCATCGACCCCCACAACACCGAGGTCCCGGTCGACCCGGCGAAGGAACAAGCCTGGATGCCGGTCGACCTCTACGTCGGCGGCGCCGAACACGCCGTGCTCCATCTGCTCTACTCTCGATTCTGGCACAAAGTGCTCTATGACCGCGGGCACGTCAGCACTCCCGAACCGTTCCGCCGTCTGGTGAACCAAGGGATGATCCTCGGCGAGGTCGAATACACCGGCTATTTCTCGTCCGCCGGTGACCCCGTTTCGGCAACCGAAGTCCGTCGCGACGCCGACGGCAACCGCGCCGACCTGGCCGGACACCCGATCACCCCGCGAACGCTCGCCGAAGACGAAGTCGAAAAACGGGGCGACGGATTCGTGCTGCAACGCGAACCGTCGATCCGCATCGACAGCCGCGCCCACAAGATGAGCAAGAGCCGCGGAAACGTCGTCAACCCCGACGCCGTCGTCCGCGAATACGGCGCCGACGCGCTCCGCCTGTACGAGATGTTCATGGGCCCGCTCGAGGCGACCAAGCCGTGGAGCATGGCCGGGGTCGGCGGCGTCCGCGGGTTCCTCGACCGCGTGTGGCGAATGATCGTCGACGAACGCGCCGACGCGATGACCCTCCACCCCGACCTCACCGACGACCCCTGCGACGACGAACAACGCCGGGTGCTGCACCAAACGATCAAGAAGGTCACCGAAGACACCGAAGCGATGAGCTTCAACACCGCGATCGCGAGGATGATGGAGTTCACCAACCACTTCACCCGCGCCGAACGCCGCCCGGTCGAGGCGATGAAGCCGTTTCTCGTCCTCCTCTCCCCCTACGCCCCGCACCTCTGTGAGGAACTCTGGGCGACCCTCGGCGAATCGGGAAGCATCTCCGCCGCGACGTGGCCCCGGTGGGACGAAGAGGCGCTCGTCGAAAGCAACGTCGAACTCGCCGTCCAGGTCAACGGCAAGGTAAAGACGAAGATCGTCGCCTCGGCCGACGCCGACCAAGAAGCGGTCCTCACACTCGCCCTCGCCGACGACCGCGTCCGGGCCGCCGTCGACGGCAAACGAATCGTCAAACGGATCGTCGTCCCCGGACGTCTCGTCAACCTCGTCGTCCGCTAGGATCGAACCCCGCGATGCTCCCCAGCAGCAAACGCTCGAGCAAACAACATCCCTGGATCCAACGTATCCGGGCGATCGTCTCCGACACCCGTTGGGGACCGCCCGCCTGGACCCTGATCGCCGTGAACGTCATCCCGCTGCTCGGGGTTTTGCTCGGCGGATGGACGCTGCTCGAAGTCGTCGCGCTCTACTGGTTCGAGAACGTCCTCATCGGCGGCATCAACATTTTGAAGATGGCGGTCTGCAGCCCCGACCGGGATCACTTCAAAACGATGATCGCCAAACTCGCGTCACGCGCCGGCGGAGCGGTCGGCGACAAAAAATTCGCCGATTCGCAATTCGTTTCCCCGGCGAAACACCACGCCATGAAGGCGTTCCTGATCCCGTTCTTTACGTTCCACTACGGGATGTTCTGTTTCGTGCATGGCATCTTCGTGTTCGTCCTGCTCGGCGGCGACGGGTTCATGTCGGGCAACAGCCAGTTCCCGTCGATCGGCGAGATGATTCAAGAAGTGCTCAGCGGGGCCACCCTCGTCGCCGCCCTGGCCCTTTTCGCCAGCCACCTCCATTCGTTCGTGTTTCACTTTCTGGTCAAAGGGGAGTATCGCGACACGAACGTGATGCTCCAGATGTTCCGCCCATACCCCCGAATCGTCGTCCTCCACGTTGCCATCTTGATGGGCGCCTTCGCGATCGTGCTGCTCGGACAGCCGATGGTCCTGCTGCTGTTGCTCGTCCTCGGCAAGACGATCCTCGATCTCTGGTTCCACCTCGCCGAGCACCAGAATCGACCCGCCGGCGGCTCACCATAGATAAGGCGGCAACCGGCGAACGGGACATCGGCGAACGGGACCTCGACATGACAGGACCTCGACGAACCGGGCCCGGGTGCAGCATTTCTCGCGGCTGTGGTAGTCTGCCAAGATGAGCGAGATCGACCTCTACGATTACACCCTGCCCCGCGAACGGATCGCCCAAGAACCGTTGGCGACGCGGAGCGACGCGCGGCTGATGCTCGTCGATCGTTCCGCCGGGACGATCGACCACTATCACGTCCGCGACCTCCCGGAGTTGCTCCGCGCCGAAGACGCATTGGTACTCAACAACAGCCGAGTGATCCCCGCGCGGATGGTTGGCTATCGGACAGCGACCGGCGGGCGTTGGCAAGGGTTGTTTCTCCGCAGCGACCCCGAAACCGGCGTGTGGGAGGTGTTGACGAAGACCCGTGGCAAGCTGGAACCCGGGGAGTCGATCACGCTGCAGGACCGCGAAGCTCGGGACGGGATGCGGTTGACCGTAGTCACACGGACCGACGAGGGACACCTGTTGGCGATGCCGACGCCGCCCACCGGGGCGATCCCCGAAGAATGGGCCGATCGCCCCGAACCGGAAACGCCCGTCGAGTGGCTCGACCGATATGGCCGCGTCCCGATTCCGCCCTACATCCGCGACGGCCAAATGGTCGACGCCGACGTCGAGCATTACCAGACGGTGTTTGCCCGAGAACGGGGCAGCGTCGCCGCGCCAACCGCCGGGCTGCACTTCACCGAGCGTTTGCTCAAGGAAATCGCGAAGGGACAAACGGCGATCACGGAAGTCACGCTACACGTCGGGCTCGGCACGTTTCGGCCGATCGAATCGGAAACGCTCGAGGGACACGCGATGCATTCCGAGTGGGGGCAGATCGACGCGAAGACCTGTGAAACGGTTCGCGAGCGGCGGACAGCCGGTGGCCGCTGTGTCGCCGTCGGGACCACCAGCGTCCGCGTGCTCGAAAGCGCCGCGGCGGCTTCGGCAGACGACTTGCAACCGTGGACCGGGACGACCGACCTGTTCATCCGGCCCCCGTATCGGTTCCGCGCGGTTGACGCGCTGATGACCAACTTTCACCTCCCGAAGAGCTCGCTGTTGGTGCTGGTCAGCGCCTTCGCCGGGCGCGAACTGATCATGAAAGCGTACCAAACGGCGATCGAACAGGAGTACCGCTTTTATAGCTACGGCGATGCGATGTTGATCGTGTAAACGCCCACGCCACGCTTTTTCCGATCGCCCCTCCACCTGCACGATCAACCCACGCACGATCAACCCACGCACGATCAACCCACGCACGATCAACCCACGCACGATCAACCCACGCACGATCAACCCACGGCCCGTCACCGACATGAAACGAGACGAACAAATTTTGGTGATCCCCGAATCGGTGATCGCCGACATCGGCACGTTGCACGGGTTCGAACCCGACGTCGATCGGTTTCTCGGCCCGATCCTGAGAAGCGACCGGTTGTCGTTTCAACCGCGAAACCGAATGGAGACCGACCCGAGCTTCAAACAGCTGATCCCGTACGTGTTGTTGCAGTGGACCGACGAGTCCGGCGAGGTTTGCTGGTTCACCTACACCCGCGGGGGCGGTTCCGCCGAATCGCGATTGCACGCCAAACGGAGCGTCGGGATCGGGGGGCACATCAGCGACGAAGACGCGACGGAAGGGAATGACCCCTACACGACGGGGATGATGCGAGAACTCGCCGAAGAGGTGCAGATCGGTTCCCCCTACACCGAGTCTCGCGAGGGTCTGATCTACGACCCGTCGAACGAGGTCGGCCGCGTGCATGTCGGGGTCGTCCACCGGTTCATCCTGGAGCGTCCGGAAGTCCGCTCCAACGAAGCCGATTTGGCCGACGGCGGGTTCGTCAGCGTCGCGGAGTTGCGGCGTGACCTAGACCGGTTGGAATCATGGAGTCAGCTCGTGTTACGGGCGCTCGGTTCCTGACGAGGCACGGCCGCGATCGAAGGTCGCCCGTCGGGGGTTCTCACGTTTGGCCAACGGAGCTTCACGGTCGATGAATCACGTTTCGCTCAATCTTCAACGCGTGTTCGGCGTCGAGCACCCGGTCGCGCTGGTGACCGGGAGCGGGGCACCCCGGGTCGGCCGCGCCGTCGCCGAAGGTCTCGCCCGGTCCGGATGCCGGATCGCGGTGCACGCCAATTCCAGCCGTGCCGAAGCGGAAAGGGTGGCCAACGACCTGCGGAAACGATTCGGTGTCGACGCGATCGTCACCCTCGGTTCGCTGGACGACGAATCGGTCCCCGAGCGAATCGTCGGCGAAACGACCGATGCCTGGGGGCGAATCGACGTGTTGGTCAATTGCGCCGCGATCTGGGAACCGAACCCGCTCGAGAACGTGACGCCGGCGGAGCTGCGGCGATACTTCGATGTGAACACACTCGGGTCGTTTTTGTGTGCCCGCGCCGCCGGCCTGCGAATGGTCCGGCAGTCTCACGGCGGGTCGATCGTCAACCTGGGGGACTGGGCGACGTGTCGTCCCTACTTGGATCATGCGGCGTATTTCCCGAGCAAGGGCGGGATCGAGGCGATGACCCGGTCGTTGGCGGTCGAATTCGCACGGCGGAACCCGAACGTCCGCGTAAACTGCGTCCAGCCCGGCCCGGTGTTGTTGGCGGAGGACGTCACCGAGGAAGACCGCAGCCGGATCGCCGCCGCGACCCTGGTCGGTCGTATCGGGACACCGGAAGCCGTCGCCCACGCCGTGCGGTTTCTGTCCGAGAACGATTTCGTCACCGGCGTTTGTCTGCCGGTCGACGGAGGCCGCAGCGTGTTCGCCCCCGACGGACTGCAAGCCGGTTTGAACACCGGTTGAGCAGGGGAGGAAGCCCCCGTCGCGGATGTCGTCAAGACTTCCGACCGGGCAAACACGTCGCGGATGTCGTGAAGACTTCCGACCGGGCCGTGTGCAAGACCGACCTTCCGAACTCTTGACGAGTCCGGCGACGGGCGGCGTCGCTTTCACCGGCCGCTTAACGTTCCGAATCGGAGCTTTTCTCCTCCTCGTCGGAATCCCCCGCGGTCTCAACCGGCAATCCTTCTTCGTTCCCCCACTCGCTCCAGCCGGGGTAATAGTTGCTGACCCGATCGGTACCCATCAGCTCCAAACCGAATGCCATCACCGAAGCCCGCCCGCCCGACTGGCAATAGGTGGCCGCCGGTCGTTTCGGGTCGATCCCGGCATCCCGGAAGAGTTGCTCAATCTCATCGGCGGTCTTCATCCGACCCGATTCCGAATCGATCAACGAGCTCCATTCCAGGTTCGTCGCGCCGGGGATCGAGCCGCCACGGTCGTTACTCAGCGTTTTCGTGCCGGAGTGCTCCTCCTCCGAACGGCTGTCAACGATTTGCAACTCACCCGTGCCGAGGCTCTGGAGAATCGACCCTTTCGTCGCCAACCGATCGGGTTGCGGCTCGGCCCGGAAGTCGGTCTTTGCCGGTTCCGGCGTGGCCTCGTCGGTGGTGGGCAGCTCCTCCCGCTGCCACGCCTTCCATCCGCCGTTGAGCAGTTTCACATCGCGGACGCCCCAATAACGAAGGATCCACCAGATCCGTGCGGCGTCCTTCAGATCGTTGTCGTCATACAGGGCGACCGTCGATTCGGCGTCAATTCCGAGCGAGCCGATCCGCTCGCTCCAATCGTCCGCGGCGTCGGCGTCGAAAGCGTCCTTCCATGTCCCGTGATCGATTCGAAGAGCATCGGGGATGTGCCCCTCCGCGTAAGCATCCTCGCCCCGCACGTCGAGCACGACCCATGATTCGGAATCGATGCCCTCCGCCAACTCCGCCGGTTCGACGAGTAGTTCGGGTCTCGGATAGTCGTCGGCGCCAATCGCGGACGTCACCGCGACAAGCGACACGGCGAAACAGAACGCGAGCAAGAAGGCGGTTCGCATGATCAAAAAGCCTTTGGGTGTCGGATGTTAGGCTCTGCTCAAAAGGATGGAGAGTCGCCTGTTGCTCCACAAAAGTCCCGGACGGACCGGCAAATTGCTTTCGCGGAGCAAACAACGATATTCTAGGCGTTAGCGTCAGCGGCCGGCCGATGCGAGCGACCGGGAATCGGAATCTTCCGATTCGGCGACCATCGAACCGGCGTCGGCGCTCGGACCGGCCTGCTCCAACGCCGCCAAGACCTGTGATTGGGTGACGATGTCACGGAGCAAAATCGGATTATCAGGATCGGATCCGGGATAGATCACCAACAGCGGGATCGAGATGCTCCCCAACTCGCGAAGTTTCGCCTCGATCTCCGGGTCGGAATCGGTCCAGTCGGCGTACATTGCGACCGCGTCGAGGCTCTCGATCAGTTCACGCGTCGCCTCGGTGTTGATCGCAGTCTCGTAGTTATAGATACAGTTACCGCACCACTTGGCGCCGAAATCGAGCAACACCGTTCGCCCTTCCGACTTGAGCTGCGTGAGTCGGGCTTCGGAATACGGTTCCCACTGGAGAACGTCATTCTTGGCCGTCATTTGGAAGGCGAGCACCGCGATCAGCGCGGCCACAGCGACCCCCGCGACCCAGGCACCAAGCCGCTTCGAGACGCGTTCCCAATCGGGGACCTGACCGATGATCCAACACCCGAACCACACGCCCATCAACGCGATGAACACGGGAAGTTTATGATCGTCGCTGAACGTACCGAAGAAGAACGCGACCGTCGCGAGGAACAGGAAAGCGAGGAACTGTTTCAACGTTTCCATCCACGGCCCCGGCTTCGGGAGCCAACTGATCAACGAAGGGCGGAGCCCGACGATCAGATACGGAAGCGACATCCCGACCCCAACCGTCATGAAGATCACGAACGTCAACGGCGCGGCGATCGTCAGCGTCAGCCCCAAAATGTAGCCGAGGAGCGGACCGCTGCACGGAGTCGCCAAGATCGTCGCGAACACGCCCTTGGAATACGCCCCGCCCAACCCCTCACGCTGCTGCAAGTCCTGAGACGCTTTCCCCGCCGCGAAGCCCGGGACGGGGATCTCCCAAACCCCGAAGTAGCTGAGTGCGAGGGCGAACAACAGGAGTGTCAGCGCGAGCCGGACGGGAAAATACGTGAGCTGCTCGCCCCAACCGAAGGAGACGCTGACGGCCAGCGTGGCGAACACCGCAAACATCGTCAGGATTCCGCCGATGTAAGCAAGATTGAGCATCAAGATTCGGCTGCGGTCTTCCCCCGCCTGCTTGACGAACCCCATCACCTTCAGCCCGACCACCGGCAGCACGCACGGCATCACGTTGAGGATGATCCCGCCGCCGAACGCGAGCAGCAAAATCAACGGAAACGAGAGCAGGTTCTCGTCACCCTTCGCGCCGGGATCCGGGTCGGCGGCCCCGGCGGCTTGAGCCGTCCCGGCCGTCCCGCCGCCGGTTTCCCGACCACCGCCTCCGGCACCACCGGACGCGGAGGTCTCCCCTCGGCCGTCGGTCGACGAATCGATTTCATCGACCCACGGTTGGGTGGCCGCCAAGTCGAGCGCCTCGATCCGTTTGGCCGAAACGAGCCGCATCGGTTCGGAACTGACATTTTCCGGCAACGACTCCGCGACGACCAAATCGGCCGTGAACTTGAACGCCATCGGTCGTTGACAACTGGTGTCGGTGCACGCTTGGTACACGACAAACCCCTCGATCGTCCGATCACCGGCTGCAACATCGCTGGGGATCTCGACCGGCAACGTCCAGGTCACCTTCCCTTGGTGATATCGGGTGTCGGGAAGCAGGTCCGATTCGATGACCGGTTCGTCGGTGGCGGGCGCCCCGATCCGAAGCCCATCTTTGTCCGCGATCACGAAATTCGTTGAGCTGCTCGAATCGTCGACCGTCGCGGTGTAAACGTGATAACTCGCGTCCGGGATCGCCGTGAAACGAAGCGACGTCCGCGACCCCGGTCGTACGTGCGAATCGGATACGCTCGCCTTCCACTCGACGACATAATCGCCGTCACGGAACGGTTCCGATTCCGCCGGTTTCGTTTCGGCC
>JAWLFY010000150.1:8946-11769 GCA_041685355.1 Pirellulaceae bacterium
GCCGGTTTCGTTTCGGCCTGTTTCGTTTCGGCCGCGACCGTTTCGTCCGCGGCAGACTCCGAGTTCGAAGCCGAATCGCCGCCGCCGCGTTTGGCGGTGAGCGTTTCTCGGACCGGAATGCACGACCCATCGCTGGTGCACACTTGGGCGTCGACGCGAACACGGACCGTGCCGGTGAACCCCTCGGGCAGCTCGACCTTGGACCGGAAACGGACCTTGCCGTCGTGCTCCTCGACCGTCAATCCGCCGAACTCTTCCGACACGCTCTTCTTCGGCGGCACGTTCGCGGACCAAGGCTCGACCACCCGCGCCCCGGAAGGCTGCTCGATCTCGATTCGCGTCCGCTTCGGACCGCCGGCCGGTTGGGTCAACGAGTAAAGGTGCCAACCTTTCCCGAGATCCACATCGACTTCGACGTATCCGGTCGTCATGCCTTCGCTGTCGCCGGACTCGCCAGACGGGACCAACCGGGCGGACCAAGAGACGGGCTTCGTCGTGTCCGCGGCGTCGGTGGCGGCCGAATCATTCCCGAACGAAAACTCAGGGAACAAGTCGGTGCCGCTCCCCAACTCGTCTCGTCCCGAGCCCTCCTGAGCCATCGCCGCGGCGGGAGCAACCGAAAGGGAAAGTGACAACATCGCGACGATCGTCCGCACGACCGTACGGAGCGGGTCGAACCGGCGACGCGTCATCCGGGAAGGCTCCACGCGGGAATCCCCAGCGGGGACTCGCTCCACGATGCTCGGCGCGATCGGTCCCGATGGGGGGCTATCCACTCGCCAGCGAAAACGGGAATTCATCACGGTTTGATCTCGGTCCAGGGGAAGTCACAAATTTTATCGCTTGGCGAGAATCGGGGTCAACTTGCGTCGATCTCCGACAAGCCACGGGTTTCGAGCATCCGAACGATTCGTACCAACTCGTCGACCCGCCCCGCCAACACGTCGAAACCGACCGGGAATGGCCGTCGTTCGAGCCCCAGCCACACCGACCAGTTCGCGAGGCTCATCCAGGCCGACGCGAACAAGATTTGGCTGGCCAACCTCGCCTCACTCTCGGAAAATGGCGAGACCCGTCGGTATCCCGCCAACGCGGCGTTCCAAACTTCATCGTAACGCCCCCCGCTGAGCCCACGCCCCCGTTCAATCCCACGCCCGCGTCCGATCGATTCCCGCCCGATCCGTCCACGCCCGCCATCGGGCCGCGGTTCGGCGACGAGAAATCGACACACCCAGCGAGCGAGATCGGTCGCTGGCGTGTCGACCCGAACGGCGTCGAAATCGATCAACCCGGAAACGGTGCGGTCGGCGAAGAGCACGTGGTCGCGGTGGACGTCGCGAAGCACGGTTTGCACCCGTCGTGGGACGTCGCGTGCCGGGCTGAAGATCGTGCCGATGCGGACCGCGACGTCGCCCCAACAATGGCGGAGCAACTCGCGTCCCTCGGCCAAGCTTCGCGCCAACGTCGACCGGTTCGGTTCGTCCGCCGCGTCCGCGGAACCGTCTCGCGGTTGGGCGAGGTCTCGCGGTTGGGCGAGGGCATCGAGGGAGGATCCGGTAGGTGCCGGACGGGATAGCAACCGGGGCATCAAGTCACGGAGTTGATGAAGCCGCTCCTGCCGTGAACGAACCGCAAGCGGAATTTCGACTCGCTCGACCAGCGGCCGAACGACGCGATGGAATTCCGCGATCGCGGCGGCCCCGGTGCCCACCGCTTGCGGGTTCGCGTCCGCCCCGAGCGGTTGCCCGGGCATCCATTCGACGACGTCCCAAACTTCGTCCCCGTCGTGAAATACCGAGCCCGAAACGGCGACCGCTGGCACCGCCGGAACGATGCGGCACCCTGCCCCGCGTGCAAACCTCATCACCCGATGGGCCTCGCCGACCCGCGTGGGCGACGTCCCGGCCGGCCACCGCTTGACCGCCAAATGCGAGCCGCTGGGGTGGACGCATCGATACACCCGTCCCCCGCTCATTCCGGGCGGGACCGATTCCAGCACGGTCGCCGCAGGCCCACCGATCACGTCGCGAACCGCCGCCGGAAATCGCACCGTCAAGGCGAGTCGTCCCCATCGCGTGGAAGATCACTGCGGCCCTCCACGCCAGGATCGGTACGATCGACTTCTGACGGGGCGACTTCTGACGGGGCGACTTCTGACGGGGCGACTTCTGACGGGGCGACTTCCGGATCGTGGGTGATCGCCCGCGCCAAATCTTGCAAAACGCGGCGTGTCACCTCGTCGTCCGTTCGGAACACGATTCGACGTCGCTCGCCGCCGCTCTCCGCTTCGGCGGAGGCGCCCGATCCCGGCACCCCCGATTCGGCCACAGGCTCAAGCTCGATCGACACCCAAACCGTCTCCGAGGGCATCGCGTCGGCCACACGGTCGGCCCATTCCACGACCGTCCACGCTGCCGTGTCGGCGAACAGTTCCTCCACCCCGAGGTCCAGGAACTCGTCCTCGTCGCACAACCGATAGGCATCCAAATGGTGCAACCTGTGAACCCGCGCGGCCGCCCTGTCGGCGTCATTCGATTGCCCACCCACGATCTTATGCGATCGGCGATGCGGGACCTGGTGAGTCTGCACCAACGTGAACGTCGGGCTGGTCACCTCTCCGCGGTCGATCCCGAATGCGCCGGCGATCGCCTGAGTCATCCGCGTCTTGCCGGCACCGAGCGTCCCGACCAGGCCGAACGTCAGCCCTGGGGGAAGGGAGCGGACCATCGCGGCGGCCAGACGTTCCAACTTCCCGAGATCGACGCGGGCGACTTCCAAACGGGCGACATCGATGTGGGGGTCCATCCCGGGAACCGCCGTGCT
>JAWLFY010000151.1:0-11642 GCA_041685355.1 Pirellulaceae bacterium
CATACTTCATTCAACATTCGGACATCGCAGCGATGCCTGAAAAAAAAACCTCGCCGACGCCAGCCCGCAAGCCACTAAAATCGCGGAAGAGCCGATCGGGAAAGGGATCTCGTTCTCGGTCGCGTTCTCTTTCGAACTCGCGGTCGAATCGGGGCTGACCCCGACTAACTCCGCACCCAGCGATTTGATCTGTGGGTAGACATTGATGAGTTCTCCCGTGTGCCGGGTACAGATCGGACACCAACCGCCTCGGAAAAAGACCAATACCAGAGGCTTGTCTCGGTAGAGTGATTTCAGCGGAACCGTCTCGCCGTCGATGTCGGTTACCGACACCGCGGGGGCCTGGTCGCCCGCCCGGAGCGGCATGGTCGCGTCGGCGGAGCTCGCGACCCCGTCGGTCTGCTGGGCCGACCTGATACTTGTTGAAATTAGCATGAAGGCGAGCGTGTGCATCGCCGCGGTTCCGAACATTCTTGACATGATGTTTGCTCCAAATAGTTCGTATCAACGTGCTTCAAACTTTAGACGGTCATTCTAAACGCTCGAAAGAGTCACGATGTCATTGCCGGTCACGATTCTGCTCTCGCTTTGTGCCGGAACTTCCATTCCGATCGGTGCCTTCGCCGCTTCGGCGATCACCATCAAGTCGATTTATTAGCCGTCCCGCGAAGCATCGGCATGCGATGACGGGGCCTGAGAATCGCCTCGAGTGCTAACCACACGAACCACGGTCCGAACTCGACCCACGTTAGTACGAAATCGAAAAACTGAGTCCCGTTGTATGGGGATTCTAAGACGGTGCTGTCGTGCCAGTGGTACATCAGCCAAAAGCGAAGGTAATAGAGTAGGACGAGTCCAGACATCGCGAACCAAACGCGGCTTCGCGCAAAGGGCAAGAACGGCAACGCCCAAGTCCAGTACCAGGGGTTCCCCGTCGGGGCCAGCAGCCAGAACCAGGCCAAAGTCAAGAAAATCGATTCGAGGATGATCGACGGGTCGGGGTCCCTTGCGACGCGAAGCACGAGGACGGCCGCGATGACCACAAAGATCGTGCCCGTCATCGCTCGGGTGATCAGGAACGCGGCGCGGTCCGGGGCGAGTCCGAGTCGCTCGGCGATCGGGTCGACCCAAGCTTCTTGCCATGACGCCGGGAGCAACGCGAACCAAGGCTGTGGACGCGCGGCCGTCGGGTCGGAAGGTCGCAGGTTCTCGTAGGCGACCAGAAACAAGAAATCGTTCATCTCCCAGCGGCTCAGGAAGACCGAAAGTCCGGAATCGGCCGGCTTCATAGGTGCTACCGATGCGGAGTCCGGCCGATCGCCGGGCGGAGGCAACGGCTCGGCAGTGACCCGATCGTTCGAATCGCCCTTGGCTTCGACGGCGATCGATGGGCGGCTTTCGCTACCGCCCCCGCGAGGTGCGGCGTCTACGAAGAACATCGGAGCGAGACTCAGGGCGGTAACGGCGGCGAACACGCCACTGAACGCGGTCCCGCTCGCCATCCCCAGTCGCCGCCAAACCACAACGGCGAACAGCGGGAAGAGAACGACGGCGTACAACTTTGCACCGACGGACAAGGCAAGCAGGATCGCCGCGGCGACCCATCCGATCGTCGGTCGACGTGACGACCCGACCAGGGGCGCGAGCAGGAAACAGGCCGCCACCGTCGACAACCCGACGGCGATCGAGTCGAGATGACCGCTGTTGGCGAACTCCTTGATGACCAGCGGGCACCAGGCGTACCCGATCACCCAACCGATATGCCGCCCGGCCCGAGTTACAAGCCAACAGACCCCGACGACGGTTGCAAAGTCGAACCACAGCAGCACCGACTTCATCATCGTAACGCGAGTGAACAGCGTCGCCCCGTCCGGGGTGACACGGTCGGCCAACGCGAATACCAGTTGACTGACCGGGGGATAAACCGTGGTCAATTCCGAGAAATGGACCCGCCCGAGCGCTTCGTCGACCGCGGGCGATCGCTCTCGGATTCGCCGCAGTGTTCGGAGTTCTTCCCCCGTCGTCGCATCCGACGCCGATAGGTCCCGGCCCACCGGTAGGTCCCGGCCCACCGATAGCTCACGGGCCACCGATAGCTCACGGGCCACCGATAGCTCACGGGCCACCGCAGGCGGATACCGGAACGGATTCACCCCCGCGGAGGTCACCGCGCCGTCCCAAACGTAGCGATAGATATCGATCTCTTGGATCGGCGTCGTGGCGAGAAGAATCCCTCGAAACAGAATCGCGCCGACAAACACGGTCGCGGCAAGGCGGCGGGTCTCCGGAAGCCGGAGGGCGACGACGAGTGACGCGACGTATAGCGCGAAGCAGACGCCAAACGCAACGACGACGGCGGGGATCGGGCGTTGTCGAAATTCGGTCTCGAACCCGAATTGGCGGCTCAGCATCGCGATCACCGCGTACGTCGCGACCTGTGCGACGACGAGCCCGATCAAAACGGCCCAGCCAGGGGCGTGCCGCGACATCATCGGTCTCGCGATGGGACGCCTGCACCGCCGCGCAGCTTCCATCGGTATCGTGCGATCGTGTACAGGATTTTGCCTCCCGCCTTGACGGTCCCGCCGACCGTCCCGCTGATCTTGCTGGTCCCGATCCTGCGACGATAAGGGACCGGAACCTCGAGCACACGGAGCCCGTTCACCGCTGCCTTGATCTGCATCTCGACCGTCCATCCGAAGTTCGTGTCCTCCATTGCGAGGTCACGCAGACTCGAATCGCGGATCGCGCGGAACGGTCCCAAGTCGGTGTAACGGACACCCCAAAATGCCCGCATCAGGAAGCAGGCCAAACGATTGCCATACACGCTTTGGGGTGGCATCGCCCCCGGTTCTCGCTCACCGGTCGATCGTGACCCGATCACGAAGTCGGCTCGCCCTTCGAAAATCGGTGACGTCAATTCCGAGAGCCGGTCGGGATGGTCGCTGTAGTCGCCGTCGAGGAACACGACGACCGCGGGCGAAAACTCCCCGTCACGCGACCAAATCTCGAGCTGACGCAGTCCCGCAAGACAGGCCGACCCGTAACCCGGACGCGGTTCGTGGACGACCGTCGCGCCCCCTCGCCGTGCGACCTCCGCCGTCCCGTCACTCGAACCGTTGTCGACAACGATCACTCGGCCGACCGACGGCAAGTCACGCAACACCAGCGGCAGCGACGCCTGCTCGTTTTGCGCGGGAATCACGACGCACACCGTTTCCAGCTCCGCTGCCGGCGAAGAGACGCACTCTCCGCCTTCGGTGCTCCCCTCGCCTTGAGTCATCGGCCACGTCGATTCGGGTGCTCGAAATCAAATCGCTCGTCACGGATCATCTCGAGCGTTTGCTCGACCGTCGGCCGATCTCCCCAGTACGTCCCGCGGTACGCGAACCGCACCGTTCCCGTGGGGTCGATGATCACCGTCGTCGGACGATTGATATACTCCGCGTGGACGGCGAACGACATCGGCTCCGCGCCGTACCGCGCCGCGACCGTGCCCGCTTGGTCGACCAAGTGCGGCCACCAGATCCCCGACTCGTAAAGCGGTTGAGGAGCTTTCTTCGCGAACCAATACTCCGGCGCGAGCTCACGTCCCGCCATCACCCGGCATCGGTATCGGTCGTGACACTCGAGCGTCGCGACGGCGACACCTGCCGATTCGAACAACTCTTTCGAATCGATCAGGTCTCGGAACTCGCCGTGACAAACCGGGCACCAATCCGCGAACACCCATATCAACACGACCCACCGCCCCGAGTTGGCCTCGCCGAGTTGCCAAGATCGGCCGTCGACGTCGAGCAGTTCGAAGTCCGGCGCCGAATCCCCGGCCGCGACCGTTCCGAACGCCTCCGCGTTCATTTCGCGGAACGCTTCGCGGTGAGCATCGGTCGCCCCCGCCTCCTTCTCAATCTGGTCGATCGCCAACTCGCACTGATGACGTACGTCCCGCGAAGGGTCCTCGCGACGGGTGCGGTGTAGAACGTCCATCGAGGCGGATGACTCCATCTGCCCGAGCGAGATCGCCGCTTGCGAGCGGACCACCGGACTCGGGTCGCTCGTGAGCAATCGCTCCAACTCCTCGCTCGACTCGGTCATCCGGGCGATCCCCAATGCCGCCGCGGCGACCTGTCGGACGTGCAAATCCTCGTCAGACAGTCCGGCGACGACCGCGTCGACCGATCCGGGCAGCGCCCGCACGAGCCCCGCGATCGCGAGTAGCCGGGTCCGACCATCGCGGTTGTCCAAGTGGGCGATCCCGTGCACCCGCAATTCGCGATCGATCGTCATCCCGCCGTCGTCATTGAGCGGATGAAACGTGTGCCCCCGGACCCGTTCCAGATTCTCCTCGACTCCATCAGACAGCTCTCCGTCTGAACCGTCGGCGGGCACAGCCGCGGAGTCGGACGAATCGGTCTGCTCCTGGCTTTGTCCTCGGGAACCGATCCCCAAGCCGACGAGGAAGACCGAAACGAGAGTCAGGCGAGAGAGTCGAGGAATCATATTGTTCGGACGAGAATTCGGGATCGGTCGGGAAGAGCGCACTGGAGCAATAACGAACGCGTTCCGCCGTCCGCCATGATGCCCGAGTATTTCCGCGGTCCCCCCGCTTGCCGGAAGCCTGGGCTTGCCAGTCGCCCCAAGCTTGCCGGACGCCCAAGCTTGCCGGGAGCCCGAATTCACCGAGTCCCCGATCCGCCCATGAATGACCCCGAACCGGAGGGGGCATTTCCGCCCGGCGCGGCGGGCGGGCCCCAAGTCGGCGGCGCCGAGTGGACCGGCGCGGCGTGCCCGGGGGCGGCACACGAACCGCCGGCGCATCCCGGCTGGCGACAGCCGGAGACAAGCCCGACGCCACCGGCCAGGATCACGAGCGAAAGCATCGAAGGGAGTGAGAGTTGACGTTTCATGAGAGTCCTTTCGTCGATCGTCGGCGTGCCGCCGACACTTCGTGTGGGAGGGGAGCGTGAACGTCGTCGTCTCTCTTATCGGCTCTTCGCCACGATTCGGAGTGTGAGGCCGCTTACACCCGGTAAAATTCCGGTGGAGCGATTCCCCGAGGCAGCGTAAGATCCTGCCAGCGACCTGACTTCCGGCCCAAACGACCTGACTTCCGGCCCAAACGACCTGACTTCCGGCCCAAACGATCCGGCTTCCGGCCCAAACGGCGTGGCCGCGGCGAATGTGCGAAGGAGCACCGTGACCGACGACGACTCTCAAGATGCCTTCCAGGCGGACTACTGCGCCGAACGTCTCAAGGCCCTCGGCGATCCGATCCGTTTGCGGATCGTCGGCCTGTTGCGGCAAGGGGAACTCGCCGTCGGAGATATCTCGGAGTTTCTCGAGATCCCGTTGGCCGGGGCCTCCCATCACCTGCAAATCCTCAAGCACGCGCGGCTCGTAAGCACGCGACGCGAGGGCCGATTCATCTATTACCGACTCGAAGAATCGGTGCTCAAGTCCACCCGCGGAGCCCGCCGGGAACTCAATCTCGGATGCTGCTCGATCCGGCTCGCGAAGGGACCATGACCGATCGCAGCTCGACGCGTTAATGGGGCGCCCGACGTTAACGGGGCACCCGATTCGACCGATCGTTGATCGACCAATCGTAGGGTAGCCAGTCAATCGCGGGAGACTCCCCGGAGCCGATCGCACGATCGAGTGGCGAAGAGTACCGGGACGCGTAGGCGAAGACGCTACCGGCGGCCTGCTCGAAATCGCCCCCGTACCACTGATACAGTTTCGTCAGGGAGACGCGACCCTCGTCCGCGTTGAACGCGAACCACGTCGGGTGTTCGTGAACGTATCGGGTTTGAGATTCGAGTTGTTCTTCCAGCCGCTCGCCACGATACGCCTCGTTCCGAAGCGGAGGGCACCCGACGGCGGCGCACACCAACGCGAAGTGGATTCGGGGTTCGACGAAATGCGGGCGAATCTGCTCGTGCTCGATCTGACTCAAACTCCACGTGCGACCGGCGACGTCCCAACGACGGTCGTCCCACCGCTCCGACTCCGGGATCTCCATGATCGAATCGAGCGGCCAACGCTCGACGATCAGCTTCAGCGTTGCCGCATTGTAGGCGTTGATCAGCAACGCCAATTTCTCGTCGCGTCCCAGTTCGTCAAACGGCGCTTTCGCGATCCGTTCGAGATACCGATCGAGTGCCTCCTCGTCCTCCCGCACCGCCTCGTAGTCGACCCAACCGTCGGCGTCGACATGCCGACCGAGGATCTCGTCAAACCCCGAATGGTCGAACGACGCGGATGACTCGGTCCCTCCATAAGACTCTTGAAGCTCGACGCGTGGCGGCCCGAACAGCGAACTCAAACGCGACTCGATCCGATCGGCGTTCGCGCGCACGAAGACCGCGGCGACAAGTGCCACGACGGCAGCGAGGACCACCCGCAGCGGGATTCCTCGACCGGTCGCCTCCGTCTCTTCCGCCGGCGCTTCTCCAGGACTCTCCCCCTGTTCGCCCTGAACGCCGGCCGCTTGCGGCTCGTCGAGCTGGTCGTTGAGCTTTTGCCGTGCCAACCGCGTGACGTACACGGTGACCGCGGCGGTCGCCAACAATCCGACCGCCAACATCAACCATTCGGCGACCCCGCGTTCTCGGGAGTCACCGATCGCCGCACCAGTGACGTGACCCAAATAGATGTACAAGAACGTCCCCGGCATCATCGCCAACCAACTCGTCAGCACGTAGGGCCAAAACCGAACGGGGGTCAGCCCATAAAGGTAATTCTGAACGTTGAACGGGATCGCCGGCGAAAGCCTCAGCAAGGCCACGACCTTCCAACCCCCCTCGCCGATCGCAAGGTCGATCGCCCCGAATTGGCGATTCCCGCGAGCCATCGCGGCCACTTTGTCACGGGCCAAATAGCGGGCGATCAGAAACGCGGCCGCGGCCCCCAAGGTTGATCCGACCGAAACGGCGACCATCCCGACGACCAACCCGAACAAGGCTCCCGCGGCGAGGGTCAAGATCGTCCCGGGAACGAACAACACCGTCGCGACGATATAGATTAACGCCAACGCCACCGGTCCCCACGGCCCGAGCCCGGCGAGCCATCCGTTAACCGCCGTCATCGCCTGGTCGAACGGCAACGACCGCATGATGGTGAGGATCGACCCGATCAGCACCGCGTACGAGAGCCAGCGCAGGTAATCCGGCCAACCCCGCGACGCGCCACCGGGTTTGTCCGCCTCCCACATTTGAACGTCGCGCTCGTGTGAACGATCGGCTTCGATTTCAAGGGACATGGCTTACCGTAGCGGAGGAGTGGAGTTTCGGGATGCTCGTGAAGTCACGATGCACGGGACGTCACGACGCACGGGACGTCACGACGCACGGGACGTCATGACGCACGGGACGACCCCCTGTGTGAGCGGCGGAACCGGGCTCGCCTGTTAACAAGACGCCGTCCGATCGGAATCCTTACGTCGCTCCCGCCGCCGAACTCATCTCGCCGCCACGCGGATCTCGCCGCCACGCGTGACCCGGTCATCGCGGGGAACCGGGGTCATCGCGGGGAACCGGGGTCATCGCGGGGAACCGGGGTCATGGTCCGGAAGAATACCAGTCACCGTCTAGACGGACCTCGAGCGGTTCTGGCGAGGGGATCTCTACCGTCAGACTATCGGGGCTCGAGCGAAAATGCTCGGAAAGGCGATCGTCTGACGGGAAACGGCTGAAGTCTGAAGCGATGACGCGATACTCGCCCTGCGGGACGTCCGGGAGTTCGAACGATCCGTCCGGACGGACGTCGGCCGTCCAGGCAGCCAGTTCGGTCGGGCTGGGCAACTCGTTTGGGTTCGCGGAGGACGGTTCGCCGACATCCGAATCGGGGCGTAACGCGACCTTGATCACGCGCGGCCTCTCCGGACGCACCGTCTCGCCGTCGATCGTGACCACGCCCGTCACGGTCACGCCGCCGCCTCCGCCGCACCCGGGCAGGACCGCCAAACAAAGCAAAGAAGTTGCGAGGACGCTGACGAATCCGGGCAAACATGGCGGGTCTGACAAACATTTTCGGCCCGAGTGATCCCTTGTCGCGAGAGCGTATCGCTTGGCATCAGCGTCGAGATTCATCAGAAGTCCTCCACCACCGCGCCGTCCTGGGCGCTGTTGAGATCGAACCACACCTGCATGTCGAGCGAATCGTTCACCATTCGGACCGACCCGTCGGACAACGCGATGTTCACCCCGCTCGGATGAAGACTCCGCGATTGAGCCTGCCAATTCGGATGGTCGCCCTGGGAACATCCCATCCCCTCGCGGGGGCCGAGGTCCGGCGTCCAGAATTGCGTGCACTGCTCGATGTCGTCCGACTCGGCGAGTCCGTCGTTCGGGCCGGTGCTGTCGCCGATCGAGTTCGCCGCGACGACGCTCGCCCCGCCCACGCCCAACGCCCACGTCCCCCGGGGGTCATCCGAGCTCACCCCGGCTCGCAGCTCGGCGAACATGATTGTCGAGGACAACCCGTCGGTAATGTCGCGAAACGCCGCCCCGTAATTGATCGCCATCACTGGTGCCGCATTCCCTTTCGTCTGGGCAGGGGCCCAGGCCGCGTCCAGGTACCAGTGTGGGGCCGGGCTGCCGTCGTCGCTCGCGGACCCGTTCCAAGCCCGCCCGTCGACCGACCAGGTGTACCACGCCGGTCCCGCGTTCGCGGCGTAGTTGCCGCGTGCCCACTCGCGGCCGTCGTAGGCGAATCCGATTCCGTTCCGCGCGTCGGAAGGGCACAGGTACAACGACACCGACGACTCGCCCAATACCCGCCAAGACTGGTCCGTTCCGCCGCTCCGCCGATAAGCATTGACGTCGACCGACTCCTGTAACGACGACTGTTCCACAAACGGTAGCAACTGAACCGCCCAGCCGGGCCCGACCTCAGGCTTGCCCGAATCGTTGCTCGCGCGGAACAACGACGCGTTCCAAAGGTCCTTCGGCGGCCCCGCCTCGGCGACCTGAAGCGCCTCGGGGAGCTTCCGGAACGCGGACTCGTGGTTGTGAGCCGCCAACACCAAGTTGTGCATGTTGTTCTGGCAACTCATCCGCCGGGCCGCCTCCCGCGCACTTTGGACCGCAGGCAACAATAGGCCGACAAGCACGCCGATGATCGAGATCACCACCAACAGTTCCACCAACGTAAACGCCGGGCGGCCGAAAACGGCCCCGCCCGCATGCCGGGGCCGGCGTTGGGCGGGCCGCAACAAGTTTCTTCGTATCACGTTCTTCTCCTCAACGCGTCGATGACCAAGTGAACTTTCGGAACGCGGGACGCCGGGACGGGTCACGCGTGTAAATCGCCTGGACCCCGTCGCCGGTGACCGATCGATCGGGACCCAGCAAGTCGTGCGTCATGCCGGTGATCACGTAACGCGGATCTCCCGACCCGTCCCGGAAAACTTCCTCCAGGTAAATTTCCTGCTCGGTGATCCACACCAGCCTCGTCGGACCGTCGGCAAACCCGACGAGCGGCGTCTCGCCGACGATTCGCCGGTATTCCGGTGACTCCAGGTAGTAAACCATTCCGAGTACCACGTTCTGATGACCGGCGTCATCGAGCGAAGCGAGATAGTTCCAACCGAATCCGTTGCTGATCCAGGCGTACTGCAACGCGAGGAGTCCCGGCTCGCGATCCGTCCGCTCGTCGCCGGAAGCCCCCTCCGAATCGTCGGAAGGGTCGCCAGCCGGTCTCGGGTCGAACACCTCGGTCGCCCGCCAGTCGTGGTTCACGAGCATCTCGTCCCAACGGCCATACCAACGCCCCGTAAACGGGTCGAAGACCGACGGATCGAGCCCGTCATTCCCGCGGAGTTGACGGCGCAGCCTGTCCGCGGTCACCCGAAACCCGTCGATCGGCTGCCCGTCCGGCACCCGATCCCCGAACGCCTCCTGAAAATGGCCGATCCCCTCCGCGATCACGGCGACCCCCGTGCGACCGTCGTCGCCTCGGGCGAGGACCCGGCGGCGAAGTTTCTCCGCGGCGACCAATCCACGCTCGCGCTCGTCGTCGGCCACCCGCCAATCCTCGATCGCCTCCGGAAACGTCGGCTCACTCCCCTCCCGGACCGCTCCCGACGGCTCGGCCCCGGCGGCGGTCCCGTTTTCGGCGGACACCCCCTGCGTCGCGAACGTCGTCGCGACCAACGGCGCCATGATCATGAGCACGATGAAACGGATTGGCATAAGAACCTCAGCAGACTTTTGAAGAAACAGACGATCGGCAGGTTGCAACCTGACACGAATTCGAATTCAATATTCCGAAGAACGTTAGAGTATTGGGGCTGCTTCCTTGACGTGTCAATCCCGGCACGCCGACACCTTTCGCGAAAGGACAACGATGCCGCTCGACTTGGAAAACGCCGCCCGCACCGTCGATTCGCTCCGTTCCCTCGGGATGGTCGACGGATGCGAACAGTCAAGGATTTTGGCGATGTTCGATCCCGAGTTCCCCTTTGCCCGGGCGGTCGCGTTTGCCGACTCGGTGCACGTCCACGTCAAGGTGGATGACACCGACCAGCTGCGACGCGACGACTTGGAAGCCGCCGGCTATCGCCTTGATCACGCGAAGCCGGGGTTCGTCAAGTTCATTCACGAAACCGGGGTCCACCTGATCGCTTCGTCAATCCCCGTCTCTGAAGACGAATTGGCGGAGAGCCCTTCTGGCCGCCGCCCACGTCCGTACGTCGATCACCTCGGGATCGATCTGCGGCAGGCGTCGGACGCCCCCGAGGGGCCGTTCGCGGATGTGCCGCGGGTCGCGGGGCGAGAGGGATGGGGGGTCGTCGACCAAGGGGACACGGGGCGGCCAGTCCATTGCTGCCATGTTCGCGTCGCCCGCAAACACTGGATCTTCCCGGGCGGAAATTCTCCGCAGCCGCATCTGCCGCTGGAGTTCGCTTACGGCCCGTTGGAGATCAACCCGGACGGATCGGGCGGTTGCGACCTGCGGCCGACAGACCCGGCGTCCGGCCGAACCCGATCGCGTCCGATTTCGTGTGACGCTTCGGGTACGACTTCGTGTGACGCGACAGGTTGATTGGTCGCAACGGAAAGATCGCGATGAATGGGCCACGGACCGAGTCGCTTCTAACGACGGACGTCCCCGGCTCTCGAGGGCTCGACGACTTCGGTTTCCGGCCGGAAGGCGTGCCACGCGTACCACAGCGAGTACATCCAACGGACGCCGTCGTCGGCCGACACGACCCGGAGCCGTTTTGGGTTCGGATCGTAGGCGAGGGTCACCGAGCGGTCCGCCACGTTGTCACGGAACTCGACCGACTCCTCACCGAACGCCGACAACGGGTACGCCTTCGACGTGTCGCCGACCCAAACCCCGAGCACCAGTTGCTTCGCGGGGAGCCGGTCGCTCGTCGAGGTCACCGGGAACATGATCCCCGGCGAGGTCAGATAGCCGTCGTACGGGTTAAAGCGGTAATCTCGCGGATGTCCCGTCTCCGCCGACAACACGCTCGTTTGCGGATAGCGTTCGGACCAGTCCCGCCACGTCGTCAGCTCGACCGGCAACGCGGTCAACCGCTTTCCCACGGCCGGTCCGGACACTCCCGCACCGAGGACCTGGGACCAAAGGCTTTCCGGTTGGCCGCCGCGGTCGTACATCAACACGTTGCTGTT